>JAQWJM010000119.1:0-16028 GCA_029248335.1 Phycisphaerales bacterium | reverse complement strand
CAACGACGCCATCGACGTGGAGGACTACCGGGCGTTTCTCATCGATCCGATCGAACTGCGGATCGACGACGACGCCGACGCCCGCGACATGACCGTCCAGAAGAAGACCGAACTCGCCGAGTACTTCCACGGCCAGGTCGTCGACTTCCTCGGTGCTGATCACGCGATCGTCGAGGCGGCCGGTCCCGATGTCCTCCGAGTCCGGATCGCGGTGACCGACGTCCGGAAGGCCGTGGTCGCCCTGAACATCCACCCCGCGACGTCGATCGCGGGCTTCGGCCTCGGCGCTGCCGCCATGGAGGCTGAAGTCACGGATTCGATGACCGGCGACATCGTGTTCGCGATGATGGGCGGCCGCCGGGGGAGTCCTTTCGGCCTCGAGAAGCTCGACCCCTGGGGCCACGCCAAGGAAGCGATGGACCTCTGGGCCGAACACCTCGCGGAGAACCTCGCGGAACGCCAGGTGGAGATCGAGCCTCCAACCGTGCCCGGCTGAGGCGGTGACCGCGATCACGACGATCAGTCGGTCGCGGCCGCGCGACCGAGCCGGTCGAGCACCGCGTTCCACGACGCGGAATCACCTTCGACCCGCGGCGGCACGATGTCGATTCGCCTTGAACCGCTGAGATCCGCGGCGTGCAGCGTGCTGTAGAGCATCGCCGCCACCAGCGTCGGATCGTCGGGCAGGTCGACGCGGAATCGAGTCCCCACGTCGGGTGTCTCCTCGGAGGCCCCCGACGCGATCGTGATCACCGCGACGTCTTCACCACCCGCGTCTTCCAGCCCGCAAAGTCGGGTGGGCGTGGTCGGGGCGTAGTGCCGGGAGGCGGTCCCGGGCGATTCGGTCTGTTCGACGATCTCCGGCTGCGTCACCTCCACCCCGAGAATCTCGGCGATCCGTTCCGCGGTCGCCGCGCCGGGGCGAAGCACGATTGGACGTCGCCCACGAAGATCGACGACCGTGGACTCGAGTCCGATGCGGCACGGCCCACCGTCGAGGACCAGCAGATCCTCCTCGGCGAAGTCCGCGAGCACGTGGCGAGCCTCGGTCGGGGAGATCGACCCGGATCGATTGGCGCTGGGGGCGGAGACGGGCGCGTCCAGCGACTCGATGAGCCGCAGGGCGACCGGATGCGCCGGCATCCGGATCGCGATGGAATCCCGTCCGCCCGCGGCGATCGCCGGCACCGTGTCGGCGCGATCGAGCACGATCGCCAACGGACCGGGCCAGCATGCGGCGACCAGTTGATCGGCTTCGGCGGTCCACGATCGACAGAGTGTCCGGGCCATGTCGATCGACGAGACGTGCGCGATCAGCGGATTGTCGGCGGGACGCTGCTTGCTCGCGTAGATCGCCTCGATCGCCGCCGGGTCGAGGGTCGCGCCGGCGAGACCGTAGACCGTTTCGGTCGGCATGCCGACCAGTCGCCCGGTTCGAAGACGAATGACCGCGTCCGCGAGGACCGCGGGGTCGAAGCCCGATCGAACCGTGGCACCGGGGAGCGGATCCACCACCTCAGGAGCCGCCGTCCAGGGTGTTCGCCGCCGACCCCGCGTCCGGGCCGACCACCACGAGATCGATGCCGTTGGCTTCGAGCCCGCTGCCGGTCGCCCGGCCGAGTTCCGCGATGGAGAGGTTGTAGACGGCCATCGCCTGCAACTCCTGGAACTGCGCCTCGCCGAGCCGCTCCTGCCGCTGGAAGAGCAGGTTGAGGAATTCGGGGGTCAGTGCCGCGAGTGTTTCGCGAAGGGCTTCGAGCGAACGAAGGTTCTCCGCCTGGGCGAGGCGGAAGTTCCGGGCCTGGGCCACCAAGGCGTATCCCGCGGCAATGTCGCGAACCGCGTTCTTCACGTCGAGCACCACGTCCTGGATCGCGTTGCGGTAGCCGATCACGGCGGATGACCGCCGGAGCCGGGCCTGCTGCAGCACGCTCTCCGCGGCGCGGTTGCCGATCGGCTGGCTGAACTGCAGCCCGACGAGATAGTCGATGTAGTCGCCGTCGATCTCCCGCACACTCGAACCGAACCCATCGGAGAGTCCGAGCCAGCTGACCTCGGCCTGAAGGTCCAGCTGCGGAAGGCGACCGTTGCGAGCCACGATCTCGCGGATCGAGGCGTCATCGATGTCGAGGATCGCCGCGTCGATGAACGGCGATCGGGCCAGCGCGGTGGAGATCGAATTGCGAAGGTCGTAGCCGAACGGGGCGTCGATCATGAAGTCGACCGGGACGAGATCGAACTCGCCGCCGACCGGAAGGTCCGGATCGTTGACCAGCGCCTTGAGGGCGTCCGCGGTGCGACCGACGTCGCGGCGGGCCTGGATCACGCGGGTCTTGCGGCTCTCGACCGTGGCGACCGCATCGGCGTACTGGGCGAGGGTGGTGTCGAAGCCACGGCGGTTCGAGAGGATCTCCCGGATCCGGTCACCCTCCTCGACCAGCCACTCGGCGATCACGAGATCCTGACGGGCGAGCACGAGATTCCAATACGCGTTCTCGACCTGCACCAGCAAGGCGAGCAGATTCGCACGGATCGCCACGGCCGCCTTCCGATCCGCGTTGCGGGCGAGTCGGATCTCCGCAGTGTTGACGTCCTCGCCGAATCCTCGAAGCAGCGGCTGCCCGATGCCGAGCGACACCGCGGAGTTCCAGGCGTCGGAAATCGCGTTGCTGGTGTTGTAGACCGAGGTCTCGTCGGCACCGAACGACACCGAGACCGCGCCGCCGCTTCCGAGTCGCTTGGAGACGTCGGTGGTGAACCCCCACTGTCGGGCGTCCTGCCCCTGGTCGAAGATCACGGGCTGTCCGCCCGGAATCTCGAGCAGCAGGTCGTTGCCCGGTTCGTCGATGCGGGCGAAGTTCACCCCCGCGCCGAGCACCGCGTCGAAGGCGGCTTCGGCGCGAACGATCTCGGCGGCGGCGACCGCCTGGTCGACGCGGGACTGCTGGACGCCGAGGTTCTGACGGACGGCGGTCTGGATCGCGTTCTGGAGGGAGATCGGCACGACCTCGAGCGGTTCCCCGTCGAGTCCCGGCCCGAGCGCCAGAGCGGCGCCACCGTCCTTGGCCTGCGGCCCGAGCGTTTCCAGTTCGTCGAGCCGCGAATCGAGTTCCTGCGACAGGTCGTCCACGAACGCCCGCGTCTCCCGAGGCGCGGCCTCCGGGTCGAGATCACGAAGTTGCTCGTCGACCGCGGTGCGGACGGAGGCTCGAAGGTCGGCTTCAGGATCCCGTTCGAGGGGAGATCGACAGCCGACCAGCAGGATTCCTCCCACCAGCAGGCCGGTCAGGCCGGCCAGATGGTTGGACGAAACGGTGTCGGACGCCAAGGCTCGCTCATTCAAGGACATCCGACCATCGTACCCCCCCCTCGGGATGCCCGACAACCGACGCGAGAGTGGTAGACTGCCGGCATGAACTCAGACCTCCTCCATCGCATGGCGGGACGGGTGGCGATGGCCGCCGTCCTCCTTCTTCTGGTCGGCCCTGCCGTCGCGTGGCAGGACGATGATCCCGCGAAGCCCGCTCCGATCTGGAAGGCCAGCCGGTCGAACAATCTGCTGGTCCGATCCGGCCCGAGCACCAACGACTATCTGGTCACCAAGATCAAAAAGGGCGATCCCGTCCTCGTCGCGGAGATGCGGGACGGCAAGTGGGCCGGCGTCCGGATGGTCGGCCCGACCTTCGCGAAGGTCGGGCTCCTCCTGGAACTCGACGACCGAGTCCGGGTCGACGGGGACGAGGCCGTGATCGTGAAGGGCCGGGTCAGTCTCATGGCCCCCAACGAGAGTTCCCGACCGGCCGACGCGGAAGACGCCCAGGTCGACCCGAACCGCAGCACGCGTCCCGTGCTTCGACTCGAGCCCGAAGCCCGACTCACCATCACCGACCGCTTCGAAGATGCCGGCCGTTCCTTCGTCGTGGTGGAAGCCCCGCCCGCCGCGACGCTCTGGGTCTTCGCCTCGTTCCTCGAGGACGCGACCCCCGAGCAGATCCCTGCGGCGTTCCGAGTGAAGCCCGCAGCCACCGCCGCCGAGCCCACCTCGGCGGTCCCCGTGGTGACGACCGAACCCGTCGCGGCGGAGGCCGCGGTGGTGGAACTCGTCGACGAGGACGAAGCGACGGAAGCCACCACCTCGGGCGGCGTTGCCGTGGTGGTCGTCGTCGAGGAGGTGGACGACCCGGCCGCCACCATCGAAACCACCGACGCCACGGCCGACACCACTGACCCCGCCGCCGAGGACGAGCCGGTCGATCCGCTGGCGGACGTGACCATCGACGAGGCCGAAGCCGCCTGGGAGGCGGTGAAGAAGTCGCCGCACGACGATGCGGAACTCGAAGCCCTGCAGCTGGTCTTCGTCTCGATCGCCGCCCGGGAGACCGCCCCCGTTTCCGAGAAGCGACTCGCCGAACTCCGGATCCGGCAGATCGAACTTCGACGCGAGGTTCGCAACCGGCTCGACAAGCTCGACCGGCTCGAGAACCGCAACGACGTCGACCGCGAACGCATCGAGAACGCCAAGGTCGCGATCATCGCCCGCGCCGACTACACGATGGTCGGTCGACTCAACGCAAGCCGGGTCTACGACGGCAAGCGGCTTCCGCTTCTCTACCGGCTTCAGGATCCCGTCGGCGGCCGGACCATCGGGTACGTGAAGCCGACCAAGGACGTCGACCTCAAGCCGGGGCTCGGACGAATGATCGGAATCGTGGGCACCAAGAGCTACGACGCGGGTTACCGGCTGATGATCGTGACCCCCCGCCGGTTCGACATCTTCATCGCGGAATCCGAGTCGAAGTGACGAGCCGAAACAGGTAGACTGCACGCCGCGGCGGAACCCAAACCCGGATGCGGACGACGGAAGTAGTGAAAGAACGATCCAGCAGGATCAAGCGGGGCGTTAGCTCAGTTGGGAGAGCGGCTGCTTTGCAAGCAGCAGGTCACCGGTTCGAGACCGGTACGCTCCATTCGAAACGACACGACCGTCGGCCTCGCGCCGGCGGTCGTGTTTCGTTTCGGCGTGCATGGTTTCCGGCCCCACCCGAACCACGCACCGCGGAACCCGATGCCGCCGAGCGACTGCCCGCTGGGACTGATTCTGTAAGGCGTGGTTTTGGATGGGTTTAGAAATCGCCTCGTCGCCCGTTGGAAGGTCCCCAAATCATCGTCGCGACCGCTCTTGTGCAAAAACGACTGTTTTATCGTGAAGCTCGGGGGCGTTGCGTTACGCTGCCGATTGTAAACGTATGGTGCCTCCCGAAGGGGCACGCTCGCAAAATATCGACTCGTAAGCGTTTGGTCCCCATCGAGGGGGGCACGCCACCAAAATTCGTAGAGGATAGAGACACCAATGAGCACTCAACGCATCAACAACTACGCCCGCATCGCGAGCACCCCGTCCGCCGCTGGCTGCACGCTGGTCACCGGTGTGGTGATCGCGGCGATCCCCGGGTCGGCCACCGCAGGCCTTCAGATCTGGAACGTCGGTCAGGCCCTTCCGCAAATTTCTTACGCCGCTCCCGCCAGCCAGGATCTCCAGCTGCAGGCGACCTTCAACACCGCATTCCAGATCAACTTCTTTGGCACGACCGACAACGGCGACGCCGAGGACATGGTCTTCTGGGCCCCGAACAACAACCTGTCCTTCATCAACTACGGCTCAACCGCCAGCTCAACCGCTGGTAACGATCCCGCCATCTGGATGAACACGGTGCTCATCGGTCCTGATGCCCTCAACGGCGCCAGTTCCAACTACGGGTACATCCATCACTTTTGGTTTGGGGCGGCGGACAGCCACACTACCTCGAATGACATTCAACAGGCTATCTCCGCCGGCGAGACCGGCGCCTTCGGCATCCGCTTCATGTCGGAGCCGGAAAGATATCACTACGGTTGGGTCGAGGTGAGCATGGACGCCAACGAGATCATCACGGTCGAGCGATGGGCGCTTGAAACCGACTTCAACACCACGGCGGAGTACTCGCCGGCCGGCAGCACCGCCGTCCCCGGACTCGGTGGCCTCGCCGCCCTCGCGATCGGCGCCGCCGGCGTCCGCTCCCGACGACAGCGCGCCATCGCCTGAAACTGTTGAACTGAACGCGGTCGACTCGACACGACCGGAAGCAAATTCATCAGCCCGCCTCGACCTCGCGTCGGGGCGGGCTTTCATTCGTACGGCCGTGTCGTGCCGGCGATGCCGTCGGATCGTCGAACACGCCGCCTGTCAACGAGCCTCCTGGATCCGGCCGACCAGGCGTGATCCTTGAAGCGCCACCGGCGGCCTCCCGATCCGGAGCCCGACGGTTCGATCCGGTCGGGCCGACTCGGAGCGCCGCCCGCGCAATCGTTCAAACCGATATCGTGACGCGTCCCGCGTCGCGTCGTCTGAAACATCAATCATGGGCTGCAGCATGAACATCGGCATCAACGGTTTCGGAAGAATAGGACGACTCGCCGTCCGCGCGATGCGGGAGCATCCGGAACTCCGACTCACGCACGTCAACGAAATCAAGGGCGGACTGGAATGCGCTGCGCACCTGCTCGACTTCGACACGGTCCATGGCCGATTTCCCGGAGAGGTCGGCATCCAGGACGGCGCCCTGCGGGTCGACGACCACGGCGCGAGCTTCTCGGAGCACGAACAGCCCGGGGATGTCCCGTGGGCCGACGCCGACGTGGACATCGTGCTCGAATGCAGTGGTCGATGGCGGACGACCGAGACCCTCGAACCCCACCTCGCCGCCGGAGCCCGCCGCGTGGTCGTCGCCGCACCCGTCAAGGATGGCGTCCCGAACATCGTGATGGGATGCAACGAAGATGCCTACGATCCGGCCGCAGATCGGATCGTGACCGCCGCCTCCTGCACCACCAACTGCCTGGCACCGGTGGTCAAGGTCATCCACGAACGGTTCGGCATCGAACATGGCGTGATCACGACCATCCACGACGTCACCAACACCCAGGTGGTCGTCGATGCGCCGCACCGCGACCTCCGTCGAGCCCGAAGCGCGTTGAACGCCCTGATTCCCACCAGCACGGGGTCCGCGACGGCGATCACCATGATCTACCCGGAACTCGCCGGCCGGCTGGACGGGATTGCGGTCAGAGTCCCCCTGCTCAACGCATCACTGGTCGATGCGGTCTTCACCTGCGAGAAGTCCGTGACGGTGGAATCCGTGAACGGCGCGTTGCATGACGCCAGCGAGGGGGACCTCGAGGGGATTCTCGGATTCGAGACCCGTCCGCTCGTCTCGACGGACTTCGTGAACGATCCGCGATCGGGGATCATCGACGCCCCGAGCACGATGGTGGTCGGCGATCGAATGGTCAAGATCCTCGCGTGGTACGACAACGAGTACGGATACGCCTTCCGCCTGGTCGATCTCGCCGCCCGGATCGCATCCCAGATGAATCGAGCCGAGGGATGAACCTGCGAGGCTACGCACTGGTCACGATCGCCTACTGGGCGCTGACGATCACCGACGGTGCGATGCGGATGCTCGTTCTCCTTCACTTCCACGAGCTTGGTTACGGTCCGGTGACCCTCGGCTTCCTCTTCGTCGGCTACGAGGCGTGTGGCATCGCGACCAATCTGCTGGGGGGCCGACTCGGCCGGCGATACGGCCTCGAGCGAACCCTGCATCTCGGCCTGTGGCTGCAGGTCGCTGCGCTCGTCGCGCTCTCGATGACCGAGCCGACCTGGACCGAGGCGGTCTCCATCGCATGGGTGATGGGTTGCCAGGGGCTCTCCGGCGTCGCCAAGGACCTCACGAAGATGAGTTCCAAGAGCGCCGTGAAGATCATCGTGAAGGAGGAGCGGGACGGAAGCCATCGTTCCACCCTGCTCCACCTCGTCGCCCTGCTCACGGGATCGAAGAACGCGCTCAAGGGCGCCGGCTTCTTCGTCGGGGGGTGGCTGCTGGCCTGGATCGGATTCGGCCCCGCCCTGCTCGCCCTCGCCGGAATGCTCGCGGCCGCATCCATCGCGACCCTGATCGGCCTGCGCACCTCGCTTCCCCCCGCGAAGACCGCCGCCAGAACGGCCACGTCATGGTCACGCTCCCCCGCGGTCAATCGACTCTCGGTCGCGCGGGTCTTCCTGTTCGGTGCCCGGGATCTCTGGTTCGTGGTCGGCCTTCCCATCTTTCTCGCGGAAGACGCCGGATGGTCGGTGGAAGGCATCGGCGCCTTCATGGCGATCTGGGTGATCGGGTACGGACTGGTACAGGCGGGCGCGCCGTGGATGCAGTCGAAGCTCGTCCTCGGCGATCGGAACACCGACGAGTCGGCACTCGCCCGCCGTTGGATGCTGGTTCTGATCTTCATCACCGTGGGAATCGCCGGCGTCCTGCTCTTCGGCAGCGCGGGTGCGGCCGTGCCCGTGGTGGTGATCGGCCTCCTGATCTTCGGAGTCGCCTTCGCCGTCGAGTCGGCCCTGCATTCCTACCTGATACTCGCCTTCGCTTCCAAAACGGATGTGGCCCAGGACGTCGGTTTCTACTACGCGGCCAACGCCACGGGGCGGCTGTTCGGAACGCTCCTGTCCGGCGTCTGCTTCCTGGTGGGCGGACTGGCCACCTGCCTTCTGGTCTCCGCAGGATTCCTGCTCATCTCGACGCTGGCCGCCTGGAGGCTTCCCGAGACGCGACCACCGGCGATCGACTCGTCCGGTGCGCGGTCCCCGGCGGGCTCCTCGATCCGATGATGCATGCCCACACGCAGATCGACGCCACCGCGATCCGATGCTCGTTCGCATTCCTTTTCGAAACGACCGACCCCGAGGCCATGACGACATGATTCATCTGGAACGACGATGCACGGAAGCGCACACCTCGAACGGGACCGACGGCGGGGCGACCGCGGCCGCACCGAAGCACCGCCGGATCACGGCCGCCAATCCGCTGATCTGGTTCGTCATCGCCTTCGTTCTGGCCGGTTGCACGGCAAGCCCGTCCAGGACGACGGTGCCCGCCCCGTCCGCGAGCACCACCACCGCCGTCGATCCACTCCAGCTGGTTCGCGCCGCTGCGGATCAGGAGGGCCTCTACACGCTTGCCGGCGGGCTCAAGCCGATGAGCAGTGGATTCTGGCGAGGCTCCTTCGATGTCGAGGATCCCGACGTCAGCGAAATCATGGCGGTTCGAGCGTCCCTCGGCGTTCTTCGAAACGACGTGTGGCATGCCGACGTCCAGGTCTTCGCTCGCGCGGATGAAGGCACCCGTTCGGCCCACGCGTACGTGATCCACCGCGAGGCCCTGGCCCGGATGATCGAACGCCACGAATCGTTCTGGAGTCCCTGGGGAATCACCCCCGGCACCCACCCGGCCGAAATCGTCGCGATCGTGGATCGGATGCCCCGCGCGGATCGCTGGAGGGGCTACGGGTACCTGTTCGGGTATCCCGATCACGCCGTGGATTTCTTCGTCGAGGCGGGCGTGGCCGCCGACGACGGCCGGGCGGTCGGACCGGGCAAGGACCGCGAGTTCATCCACCTCCCGACGCACGCCACGGACTCCGGCCGGTTCACCTACGCCGTGCCGCTCGATCATGTCGCAACCATGGCCGACCGGAGGCTCGCCGAGCATGCGGATCTGATCCTCGCGGCCTACGCGGAACGAAGAGCTGGGATGCTGGACCCACAGCGCACCGCCGAGGAACTCCTCCGGCTCAACGCGCGATTCGAACACCTTGGACGCACCGGCGTCGGTCCGGTGCGCTGACGAAATCGGAGTTCAGGCGGACGGTCGCCGATGCATCGCGGATCAGCGGTCCGTTCACGATCGAAGGAGCCTGAATCCACGTCCCCTCCGGCGGTCGTCTCGGTGAAGGGAACACCATGATCTCCTCGTTGAACCGACAGGATCATCCTGCCCGGCATCGTCGCGCGCGTTCACACGAGTCACCGCGAACCGCCGCTTCGTACGAGGCACCATCCGGAAATTTCTCGTTGCGAACGCCGTTCACCACGTCGAATGAATCACCTCTGAAAATAGCGCGATGGCTGAATCCGGGATCGGAATCAAGGAGTAGTCGTCATTGGAACGGCGCACAATCCTGCGACTAAACCGTTCCTAATCGATCACTCAATTCCATACATGTCCAAAGGGGTAACGCATCATGAAGATCACTTCCTTCCTCCCGGCCACGGCCGCCGCCTGCATCGCGGTGACCGCAACCGCCGACATCACCGGGGCTTACACCACCCGGTACATCGACACCTCCGAAGACCGGGGCCAGTCCCTGCAGACGACCACCGTGATCGACCTCTACGTGAGTTCCGATGACGACGCGGACACCGTGCTCGGCGTCTTCAACTTCAGTCTCGCCCTCGACGCCCAGGTGCTCTACTTCCAGAGCGCCTCCGAGCCCGCGTTCCCCGTGAACACCTGGTGGCTCCCCAAGAACGCCGGTGGCCTCTTCGACATCGAAAGCGTCCGCCGCTCGGACTCCTTCGTGACCATCGGGGGCGTCGAGCAGAACGTGCTCCGGCCCGAGCAGTTCCCCGGCGTGGGCGATGGCCAGATCATCGCCGACGATTTCTCGGATCCCTTCGACCTCTTCTACGCCCTCCCCCAGCCGAACAGCGGGGGCTGGTGGAACAGCACGCCCGAGACGCTCGCCGGCCAGGTCGGTCAAGTGGCGCTTCCCGGCGCAGATGGCCAACCGTCGGGATTCGGACGTGGCGTCTTCGTCGGCCGATTCACCTGGTACGGCGAGGACTTCTCCCTCGAGGGTACGACGCTCACGGTGGCGTGGAACCAGGGACCGGGGACGGCGCAGCAGGAAGCCACCTTCACCGTTCCCCCGGTGGTCTTCGTGGATTGCAACGGCGACGGCCTCGAAGACGGTGGACAGATCTCCGATGGAAGCCTCGAAGACCTCGACGGAAACGGTGTTCCGGACTGCTGCGACGCGGGAACCTCCTGCGAGCCCTGCATCGGCGACATCACCGGCGACGGAAACGTCGATTCGGGCGATCTCGGCATCCTGATCGCCCTCTGGAACACCAGCGCCAAGAGCAATCCCGAAGCCGACCTCAATCGCGATGGAACCGTCAACGCCGCGGACATCGGGCTGCTGATCGGCGCCTGGGGCCCCTGCCCCTGAGCAGGCCCGACACCACCGCGACCGAACCAACTGCCCGCTCCGACCTCGCGTCGGGGCGGGCTGTCTGCGCCAGACGAAGAAAGCGGACGCGGTGATACCATCCAGGCGTCCGGAGCTTCGCTCGCCTGACGATTGGGAGCCGACGATTGCGTGAGCATGGCAGGATATCCAGTGTGGATCCCGTATCGGCCCCGACCGAACGAATGCTCGGACTCAGCGACGCGCTCTTCGGCATCGCGATCACCTTCCTCGCTCTCGACTTTGGCGCGGAACCGCCCACGGCGGCCGAGGACGTCGGTGGCTACCTGCAGGCGAACCTCTCGAAATATCTCGTCTACGCGTTCACCTTCCTCCTGGTCGGTTTCCAGTGGTGGAGACACCACAAGATCTTTCGATTCGTGAAGCGACGCAACGACGGCCTGCTTCTGATCAACAGCCTGCTCCTCGCCTTCGTCGCCCTCGTTCCGTTCGGGATGCAGGTGCTCGGTCGAAACGGTGGTTCGCCGGTCTCCCTCGTTCTCTTCGCGGGAATGATGGCCTGCATCGGGGGTCTCCTCTCGATCCTCTGGGAATACGCGGTTCGGAGGAACCTGCTCATTCCCGAACTTGATCCATCGATCATCAGGCACGTCCGGATCGAGCTTCTGATCATGCCGACCTCGTTCCTGCTGGTCGTGGCCGGAGCGCTCCTGATCGACCTGCCGCAGGGGCCGCTCGGTGGATTCGGCTTCCTGCTTCTGACCGTCGTCGGCGGCGTGATCGCGACCGGATTCCTGGCGCATCCACCTTCGTCGATGGTGGTGGAACACGTTGACACCACACCAGCGCCCGGATCGGCCGCCTGCCGGCCGGGACTGCTGGGCCGCATTCGTGACGGGTCCGGAAGCGAGCGTCTCAAGATCTTCACCGACGGGGTCTTCGCGGTCGCATTGACCATCATGGCCCTTCGTCTGACGCCCACCCAACGACCACTGACGACCGGCTCGGACCTTCTGGCGATGCTCTCCGCGAACTCCCCCGCCCTGGTCGCCTACTTCATCAGTTTCTACGTCATCACCCAGCAGTGGATACGGCACGTCCACCTCTTCGATCGCGACATCGTCGTCGACACCAGAATCCTCTGGCTCAACCTCGTCCTCCTGATGCTCGTCGCGTTCATGCCCTTCGCGACCGAACTCATCGCCCAGCCGGGCGGAAGGACGGCCGTCCTGCTCTACCTCGCGATCCTCACCGGCGCAACGGCCACCGAGACCTCGCTGGCGATCGACACCAGGCGGCTCGATCGAATCATGGGCGTCGCCGACGAACCGGCCCGGGTCAAGCGTCGACGGGTCGAGTCGTGCTTGAGCATGGGGATCCTCGCCATCGCGCTGATGCTGGCCGCCACGGCACCGGCCCCCGAAGCGGGCCTGTACGCCCTGCTCCTCTTCACGATCATGGACCCCGTCTGCCGACGCGTCGCGCCCCTCCCTCCTCGCTCCACCGTCGCATCCAAAGCGCCGCCACCATCGATGTGATGAAGAACGCCGCACCCGTGACAGGTGCGGCGTTCGGTGTTTCGATCGAAGCGTCGTCGCGGTCGGTGAGGGACGGTCAGGGACACGGTCCCCACCCTGCGAGGATGAGCCCGAGATCCGAGCCCGTGACCTCGCCGTCGCCGTCGATGTCCGCGAGGCAGAACCCGTCGCAGGAGCCGAAGGAGGCGAGCAGAAGCCCGAGATCGGCACCGTTGGTCTGTCCGTCACCGGTGAGATCGGAGGCACACTGGCAGACTTCACTCGCGTCGTCGACGAACACCGGTCCCGCGATCTCGTCGATCAGGTTGTCGCACACCAGCGACGCGGTGAGTTGAACGCCGGGCCCGTCAAGCACCGCTTCGATCCCACCCCCGCGAGTGTCGGCCTGGTTCTCCACGATCACGGCCGACACCACCGAGACGGGTTCTTCGTCCGGTGCGGCGTCGGCGTGGATGCCTCCGCCCCGGGCGGCCGTGTTCTGACGCAGTTCCACATCGTCGATCGTGGCGGTGCCCGATCGAACCGCGAGACCACCGCCGAACTCGCCGGCGACGTTGTTCTCGAATCGACCGCCCTCGATCAGAATGCTCCCGTCGATGCTCGCCACCGCACCCCCGGCTTCGGCGGCCGTGTTGCCATCGAAGATGCAGTCGGTCATCCGTCCACTGGAACGGACGAGACAGGCCGCGCCGCCCAGATCGGCTTCGCAGCCACGGAAGATGAGACGCTCGACCACGGGATCCGCATCGATCACCAGAAGCCCCCCGCCGCCGGTTCGACCCGGATCGTCGGGGAGGGCCGCCGCATTCCGGCCGTCCTCGATCACGAGATCCTCGAGTCGGCAATCGGATCCCATCGGGCCCGAGATCCGGACCACCGAGGCCGCACCGAGCCCGGCGGGAACACCACGAAGCACGGTCGGCTGGAACGGATCCCCGCTGCCGCGAATGGTCAGGGCCGTCGAACCGATCTCGATCTGCGTCACGTACACGCCGGTCGCGATCTCGACGACCGCGCCATCGGGTGCCGCCGCGATCGCATCACCGATCTCGGGAAAGTTCCCCGGAACCTCGAACACCAGTTCCAGCTCGCACTCGTCCAGCAACCCGTTGAGGTTCAGGTCCTCCGAATCCCCCGAAGCGAGGTCACAGGAGTCGAGGACACCGTTGTCGTTGCAGTCGAGTTCAGGCGACTCCGCGAGCACGCACGAATCCGGCACGCCGTCAGCGTCGCAATCGTCGACAAGGCCACCCTGGGTGGCGAACTGATCGGCGACACCGTCTCCGTCGCAATCACGGTCGAGATCGATCGTCGCGATCCCTCCCGCATTCGACGCCTGCGACGACTCGAGCGGCATGCCTGCGACGAGACGTCCCTCATCAAGCGACACCGCTGCGCCGAGCAGGATGAGTCCCGAGCTCGACGGCCGGATCACGCCTTCCAGATTCCAGACGAAGCCGTTTCGTCGCCAGACCGCCGCGGTCCCGATGCGAACGCCACCGATCGTCGCCGCCGGCTGGCCGACCACGATCCGGCCCGAGTCGATCGCGACCGCGTGTCCCGCGTCGCGGGCCGTCCCCGAGGGGCCCGTCCCGGGCAGGATCGCCTCGGACACCCAGCCCGACCGCGGATCACGACGAAAGACCTCGCACACACCATCGACTCCAGCCCGGGGCGCGCCGACGACCATTCGATCACCGTCGAGCGACACCGCCGTCCCGAAGACTCCACCGTCGTCGTTCACCGAAGGGAGCAGTTTCGCGTCCACGATCCAGCCGACACCTTCGCGACGAAACACCCAGGCCGCGCCCGCATCGATCCCCGCATCGTCGTCGCCCGGTGCGCCAACGACGATGACGTCTTCGTCGACGGCCACTGCGACGCCGAATCGGTCGCCGGCCGCGATCGAGCTGATCGTCAGACGTTCCATCGCGAACGGCGAGCCATCCGCGTCGAGTTCCCAGACCACGGCGCCACCCGCGTTCATCCCGTCGAGATCGAGCCTCGGCGCGCCGACCACGAGCGTGGATCCATCGAGATCGAGGGCCGAACCGAACCCGGAACCGGGCGGAACCACCCCATCACTCAACGGCGTGGTCTCCGACCAGACGCCCGAATCGAATCGAAAGACCGCGACCCGAGGCGAACCACCGCCCGGCGCGTCCGATCGATCCGGCGAACCGAGCACGGCGATGCCGTCACCAAGCACGACCGCACGACCAGCCTGCTGGCCCGCCACGAAGGCGGTCGACACCAGCGTGGTCTCCTGCACCCAGGACGACTGGTCGGCGTCCGAGCGGAAGAAGATCGCGGCGCCGCCTCGTTCCGGCAGGCCGTCGGCATCGAGCCCCGGCATCCCCGACAGAAGCCGGTCGCTCCGGATCGAAACCGCGTCACCCAGGACCGAATAGGCCTGGGACGGCGTCGCGACGAGCTCCGACTCGGGCGTGGCCACGAACAGTCCACCCGGTTCGTCACCGGCGAGTGCCGTATCGACCATCAAGACCGACGCGGCCAACAACGCCGTGATCGTCCCGACACGACTCACTCGCAGGTTCCGAACGCGTTGAGCACCAGCGCGAGATCCTTGCCGTTCACGAGCCCGTCGCCGTCGAGGTCGGCGTAGTTGAAGCCTTCCCGGTTCCAATTGATGATCACCTCGATGATGTCGTCGACGTCGACGTCCCCGTCTCGATCGATGTCGCCGAAGCAGCACTCATCCGGAGAGAGGTCCCCGTCCTCGTCGAGGCTCGTGCCCTCGGCGATGTCGCAGACGTCCCAGATGCCGTTGTCGTTGCAGTCGGCCATCAATTCGAACTCGCTGAACTGGCACTCGTCGGGGATCCCGTCGAGGGAGCAGTCGGTGCTGGTGCCGACGCTGATGTCGATCGCGTCCTGGATCCCGTTTCCGTTGCAGTCGACGAGCGGCGGCTCGGGCACCTCGATCTCGAAGGCGAACCACGCCTCGCCGGCGGGATTGAATCCAAGGACGTTGATGCGGGCGCTCGGGAGGGTCCCGTCGAACGATGTCAACTGGGCGAGCAGCACCCGACCGTCGGCGTCCGGGAAGGACTGCGGCTGGTCGGGATCGACGAAGACGATGCCGTTGTTGGTGATGAGACCACCACCCGCGTTGAAGGACTTGAAGTCGAATCCGGTCTCCAACGTCATGTCGCCACTGGCGCAGGTCGCGTTGACGGTCAGCCACGAGTCGTACCGAAGATCCGGGAACATCCCGGACTCGTCGCACGGAATCGTCGACGTCACGTCACCACCGAGCGGGGCCTGCCAGAAGCCCGCCGGCGCTTCGATCGACAGTTGATGTTCCTCGTTGCCGTACAGGCCGATCACCTGGGCGTTCGCCGCATCGACGGTCGCGTAGACGCGGTAGCAGACGGCGCTGGT
>JAQWJM010000109.1:0-11674 GCA_029248335.1 Phycisphaerales bacterium | reverse complement strand
TGGGGGTCCGCCGCGACGGACTGGAGAATGGCCACGCGCTGCGTGGTCACCTGGAGGCCGTGTTGGCGAAGAAGCTCGGAAGGGTCCGGGGACATGATCGGACGTTGTACCCATGATTCTGGATCCAGTCAAGAATCGTGGAGGCTGATCAGCGACCTGAATTCAGGGTCAAGCGTCCTTGGCGTTCCCAAAGTTCACGCAATCCAGTAAGCGATCGTTGATCGTGATCGCGGTGGTTCTCCATTTGTCTGGATCGTCGATTTTTGGTGCCCAGTCACCCATCCGGGTGCTATTTTTCTGGCATGAAGAACCACATCACCCTCGCCGCGCTCCTCGTGCCAGCCGCCGTCGCGAACGCTCAATCGATCAACGACGACTGTTCGAACGCCTCGACGATCTCCTTCGGGATGACCGCGTTCTCGACCCTCGGGGCTTCCGACGACGGGCCAGGACTCCCCGCCGATTGCGACGAGGGTTTCGGAAACGGATTCGGTTCGGACATCTGGTACACGCTCACGCCCGATCAGTCGGCGGGCATCATCGTCTCGACCTGCGACGCCGCGGATTTCGACACCCGGCTCGCGCTCTACACCGAATGCGATGGCGTCCTGCTTGCGTGCAATGACGATGGCTCGGGCTGCTCGGGATACACCTCGCGAATGAACTTCGAAGGCGTCGAGGGTGAGACGTATCTGCTTCGGGTCGGTGGTTTCGACGAAGAGCGAGGTACCGGAACGATCACCGTCGAGTACGGCGACGGGCCGCCCGAGTCTCCGAACATCGACTTCGAGCACGACGGGCTCGTTCGGCAGTATCGACTGTACGTCCCGACGGACCTGCCCGACTCCAGACCGCTGGTGCTGGCTTTGCACGGTTACGGCGGCGGCAACAACGACATGCTGAACAACTACGGCTGGCGTGAGATGGCCGACGAGGGCGGATTCGCGGTCGCGTTCCCGAACGGGACCCGCGATCAGTTCAACGCCCGATTCTGGGATGTCGACTACGCGTTCCATCCGCAGTTCGACGTCGACGACAACGGCTTCCTCTCATCGCTTGCGACGCACCTTCAGAAGACGCTCGGGCTCGATGCGGAACGGACCTTCGTCACCGGCTTCTCGAACGGCGCGGAGATGTGCTTCCAGCTCGCCTGTCAGGAGTCGTCGACCTTCAAGGGCTTCGCGCCGATCATCGGCATGATGCTGGACCCGCTCTTTCTCTCCTGCGATCCGGAGTTCCTGCGTCCGATCCTCACCATGAACGGCACCTCCGACGGCGTGACGCTCTTCGGAGGCGACATGAACAACACCGGTGGCTGGGGCGCGTATCGGCCCATTCCGGAGATGAACGATTTCTGGATCGAGGAACTCGAGACGCCGATCCTCGACCGGCGCGTCCTCCCCGACACCGCCCCGAACGACGGAAGCACCGTCCGGCTCGACATCTACACCGGGCGGGACCACGATCGGGAGTTTCACTACTACCAGATCAACGGTGGGGGTCACGACTGGCCCGGGCAGTCCGGCAACATGGACATCGACGCGACCCGTGAGGTCTGGAACTTCTTCGAAGCGATCGGTGCCGATGACCCGGCGAACCCCGCGGATCTCAACGGCGATGGCCAGGTGGGCCCTGCGGATCTCGGCCTGGTGCTCGCCTGGTGGGGCGTCGGAAGCACCGGCGGTGACGTGAACGGTGATGGAAACACCGACGCGCAGGACATCGGCGCTCTTCTCGCCGCATGGACCGGGTGAGCAGGGCCGCGGTCGGCATCGACCGAGGTGATCCTGAGTCCGCCCGGTGATCCGGCGATTGATCATGAACCAGACGCCCCTCGTGCATGACGAGGGGCGTCGTTCCTTCTACGCGGATTCATCGCGTACACGGCGTGGTGAGCGGTTCGAGGACGCCGCTCCACGACGATCGCGCATGCTGCGACGCGTGGATGCCGTGAATGCCGTGAATGCCGTGGATGCCATGGATGCATGGCGCACGGGCGCCGTCACGAGGGCGACCACGCGGGCCTCGAGTCGGGATCCTGCCCCGAACGTCGGGGGTCGCGTCGATCCGCCGCCCGTTTCATCCGCTCGGATCGAAGGCCGATTTCAGCCGCAGGTCCCCCACAGGCTGAAGAGCAGCCCGAGATCCGCGCCATCCACGATTCCGTCGCCGTTCAGATCGGCGGCGAGTCCCTTTCCGGTGAGTCCGAACTGCCCGAGCAGCTCGCCGAGGTCCTCGCCTCCGACGATGCCGGACGCGTCGAAGTCGCCCGGGCAGTCGGGCAGGCACTCGTCGGGAACCGAGTCGCCGTTCTCGTCGATCGAGACGGGGAGGTACGGGAAATCGAGCAACCGGTCCGGCCTCGCGTGCCCGGTCCGGATGCGAAGTTCGTCGATCGAACCGCGAAGGAACTGATTGAGGGTCCCACTCGCGTTGACGTGGCACCCGATTCGCAGGGGACCTTCGCCCGCCGGGAACGCGCGCTCCCCGATCTCCACGTCCTCGATCCGGTCGTCCAGCACGAATCGAACCCGACGTCCGAGGAGATCGACGCTCACCGCGACGTGATGCCAGGCGTCGTCCTCGATTCGAAGCGTGCTCACCACCGACCACTTCCTCGTCGAATCGCCGGTGCCGTCTCCGGCGGTGAAGACGAGTTCGCGGCCGGTGCGCACGGTCGGGCCGCCGTACACGACGCGGCATGAGTCCGGGTAATTGCCGCCCTGCACCAGCACGCCCCAGTCGATGCGTTGATCGCCACCCGCGGGTTTGCGGCAGGCGAGCCACTGTCGTTGGCCGTTCCCGCTCGCGTCCGCGAGTTCCTCGAGGCGGATCCAGGCCTCGATGGTGAAGGCGTCGTTGCCGAGAGCGAGCACCGCGGTCGGATCATCGACCGTCATGCTCGCGTTCGAACCCAGCGTCAGGCCGCCGGCGTTCCCGTCCCCGGTCAGCGGAATCGTCCCCAGCGGGACGTTCATCGATCGCGATGCGTTCGTCAGTGCGCCCGTGAGTCCATTCGGACCCGAATCCGTCGCCAGGTCGCCGTCGCCTTCGAACCGCCACCACGCGACCGATGGCGCGACACCCGAGATCGCGAGATCGCAGTCGTCCGGAACGCCGTTGTCGTTGCAGTCGGGGGCGCCGGACGCGATCTCGAGCGCATCCGAGATTCCATCGCCATTGCAGTCGCCCGCACACCGATCGTCGATCCCGTCCTGGTCGCGATCGGGATAGGGGACGAGATTCGAAGCGGGGACGATCTCCGTGGGGCCGCCCGGAGGCGTCCACGACAGTCTGCATTCGGCACCGCCGCCCAGTTCGAACATCTCCAGTCGGACCGGATACACGCGGTCGGATTCGAGTTCGACCGCGACGGACTGCGTCTTGAAGTTGGGCTCCCAGACGTCGATGAGCAGTTCGTCGTCGACCCAGAAACGAACGCCGTCGTCGACCTGGATCAGGAACTCGTAGATCCCGCCGGCGCCGGTGGTCCGGATCGATCCCGACCAGGCGACGGAGAAGTCGTCGGGGGGAAGGTCGTATGGTGCGCCGTCGCCCCAGGCGAAATCGACCTGTTGGTCGATCGTCGCGACCACCCGGTTCGTGAACGTTCCGGTCCCACCCTCGCTGGTGTAGTACTCCGCGAAGAGCCCTTCCGAAGCGTCCTCCTCGCAGGCGTCCACGATGCCGTTGCCGTTGCAGTCGTCGATCGCCTGGCAGGCGTCCAGCGTTCCGTCGCCATCACAGTCGCCGCCCTGCGCGATCTCGATCACGTCGGGGACCCGGTTCGCATTGCAGTCGGGGACGTCGCACACGTCGTTCTCGCCGTCGCCGTCGATGTCGACGCTCGGACTCAGCCACTCGGCGGGAACCGGGGTCAGATCCCCGAGGCCGTCGGTTCGCTGGACGAACTCGAGCAACGCGTTCCCGGCGCCCTGGTAGTACTCGATTCGGATGTGGTGTGGCTCGCCTTCCATCCACTGTTCGGTCACGACGTCGAGGCCGCCACCGCTCGGGCCCCAGCGATCGATGCGAAGATCACCGTCGATGAACAGTCGGACACCGTCGTCGTGTCGAAGGCCGATCTCGTAGGCGCCAGTGATCGGAGCCGTGATCGTCCCGGTCCAGATCGCGCTGAAGTCGTTCGCGGGGATTCCCGCCGGGCGGGCACCGGGCATTCCGAAGTCGAAGAAGATGCCCGGATCCAGGCGAGCGATCCCCGGTCCCGCGAGGTCGGGGTTCGGGAAGTATTCGGCGAGCAGGTTCCCGATCTCGCGCTGGCACCCGTCGGGGATGCCGTTGCCGTCGCAGTCATCGAGCGTCTCGCACACGTCGATGATCCCGTTCCCGTTGCAGTCCGACGCGCCGTTCTCGAGGTCGAGATCGTCGGGGATGCCGTTCCCGTCGCAGTCGGGATCGCACTCGTCCGGAACGCCGTTCCCGTCGACGTCCCTCGACTCTCCGCAGTGTCCCGTGGCGCAGTAGGTGCCCTGGATCAGCCAGTCACCCTGGAAGTTCGGAATGATCTGGCTGATGAGCCCGAACTCGACGGCGCCGCTGGCGAGATCGTCCGGGTCGACCGCATCGAACGAAGTGATCCACCAACTGGTTCCGGCGACCGCGTCCGCGTCGTAGGTGGCGGGGAAGGCGTCCGGCGCGCCCGGCAGGGCGTCCACCCAGGCACCGAGAAAGACCGACGCGCCGGGATCGCCGATCATCGTCTCGGGGAACTCGACGTCGATGATGGTGACGGGAAGCCATGGTGACTCCACCGGGGTCTGGATGGACTCGATCAGGATCGCGTCCGTGGGATCACCATCTCCGTTCGGGTCGCTCCAGATCCCGATGTTCACCGGGAATCCCTCCGGCATCAGTCCGTAGCCGATGCGGACGCCCGTGAGGACCTCCTCGCCTGGCTCGATCTTGAATCCCGTCAGCCAGATGACCGAGCCGTTGAATTCGGAACCGACGGCGCCTTCGTAGACGTCGTCGACCACGCTCAGCGTCGTTTGCGCCACGGCCAGCTGGCACTCGTCGGGGATGCCGTCCATCTGGCAGTCCGAACTGCGACCGACGGCGATGTCCTTGCGGTCGGAGATCCCGTTTCCATTGCAATCCTCGTCTGCGGCGGCGACGGCCGAGCCGAGGGACACGAGGAGCACGGTGAGCACGTTCCTGAGCGAATCAGACATCGTCGTCATTCCAAGAAGGCATTGATGGTCGAGAGACGCGGTGGCTCGGTCCGCCGCGGTCGCGGACGGGATCCCAAAATCGTCTTCCGCGATGGGGCGAAGGGGTTCAAGCTCCGAATTTCAAACCAAGTCCGACGGATGTCCCGCCGCCCGGTAGAATCTAGCGGGAAATTTTCCGATTTCCACTCCGAATCTCATCCTTCGTCCTCGAAACGGGCGTGTCAACGCTTTCAGGGTCGTTCAGACGGGGAGTGGTTCGTGGCGATCGGGCGATGTGAACACATCCTTTTGACTTGTAGACGGAGGTCGCTCATGAGTCGGTCATACGGAACCTGGATCAGTGTCGCTGCCACCCTCATGCTGATGTGCGGTGGATGCGGTATCGCGGTCGAGCGTGATGGGGAGGTACTTCGAATCGGCGGATTCGAACCTTGGGCCGAGCCGATTCCCGACGCACTTGCGGTCGGCGAGGCGGCCTTCGACGGCGACTTTGATCAGGGGATCACCACCCTGCGCCCCTTCGAGGGACGACTCTGGATGGGATACGGGGACGCGACCCGGAACCTTGGCAGCGAGATCCCGGTCGAATTCCGATGGTTCGCAGGCGCCGACGACCCGGTGGCTCGCACTGCCGACGTCCTGGCCGCAGGGCAGGGCGCTCGGCAACGGAGTCCCGGCGACACGGGGGAGGAGCAGATCGAGCCCTATCGCGTGGTCGCGGGGGCCCTGTGGCAACCGGGCGTCGACTCGACCAACGAGGATGAAGCCTGGACGCAGACGAAGGCCGGCATCTGGCGCGACGTCGACGGTGAACGCGTTCAGACCAAGTTGATCGACGGGAACATCTTCAAGCTCGAATCCGTCGAGGGCGAACCGGTCTGGAGGAAGTACCGGAACATCCCCGGCGGGGAGCATGTCCACGACATCGCCGGCTTCGACGGATCGATCTACGCGGTCGGGTCCGGTGCCGACCATCGTTTCGAGTTCGGGAATGGAAAGGTGTTTCGCTACCTGTGGAGGAGCGTTGACGGGGGGGAGACCTTCCGAACGGTCCTGCGCGTCGAAGTCCCCGCGGTCGGTTACGACACCCGGTTCCGGCGCCTGCTCGCGAGCGGCGACCGTCTCTACGTGCTCGGCTACCTGAACCCCTATCAGACGGAAGGGCCGATCGAAGGCCGATCCATCGTGGTGACCCATCGGGACGGGATCGCCGAGTGGGTCGATCTCGAGGGGCCGCTTTCGGAGATGCTGCCGCTTCGGACCTTCGAGGTTCCGGAGGAGGCCTGGGGACTGGTGATCGCGAGCAAGGGGCGACGCGGGGCGAAAAAGGTCTTTCGGATCGACGGCGACCGGGTGGTCGAGCTGGAGGGTTGGCGTGATCGACGCGTGCTCGACGTGAGCTTCATTCCGGGTGAGCGGCGGTTCCTCGTGCTCGCTGGCTCCGGCCGGCCCGAGGAAGGGGAACCGGCCGAGCAGTTCGAGATCCTGTCGGGAAGCACGCTTGATCCCGATCGTCTTTCGACCGTCGTACGCCTTTCGGACCTCGAGCCGCGATGCTTCGCCGTGTTCGACGGGCACGTGTTCCTCGGTACCGATGACGGACGCATCTTCCGTGCGGATCTCGACCCGGAGGTTTCCGGTCGCTGAACGCGCCGGGCTCCGCCTCAGAAGCAGGGCCCCCAGGATTCGAGCACGACACCGAGATCGATTCCGTCGACGATGCCGTCACCGTTGAAGTCGGCGGGGCAATCGCCCGGGCACAGGCCCCACGACGCGAAGAACAGTCCGACGTCCGAGCCGTCCACGATGCCGTTGGCGTCGAGGTCGCCCTCGCACTGCGGTTCGCAGTCGTCGGGGATGCCGTCTCCGTCCGAGTCAAGGTCGCACGCATCGAGCAGGCCGTTCACGTTGCAGTCACCCGGGAAGGTCGTGCCGTCGTGGGCCACGCCGGAGATCAGGAAGTTGGCTCCGGGAAAGGGGTAGACGAAGCCGGACGAGAGGTTCGCGAGATCGAGGATCTGGCCGTCGACCGCGGCGACGAACCAGCTGTCGGAGGGGGCCGGGTCGCTGTAGTCCAGCGTCATCGCGGAACCACCGTATGGATGGGTGTACCAGGCGCCCACCAGGAATGACTGTCCGGCATCACCGACCCGGGTCGGTGGGATCGGGACGCGGACGAACGTGTCGGAGTACACCTCGGTCGTCAGCGTCTCCACCTCGACGAGCAGTTCGGCGTCGTCGGGCAGTCCGTCGCCGTTCGGGTCCTTCCAGACCGCGACCTTCGCGACCTCGCCGGGCCAGGCCAGGCCCCAGTTGAGCTCGACCGCACTGATCCATTCGCCCCCCGGCTCGATGATGTGCCGCACGCCCCATGCGTATCCACTCGCGCCGATGAGGTTGATGTAGCTCTCGGCGGTCCCGTCATGGTCAGCGTAGATCCTCGTGGTCTCCGGCGTGCCGAACTGGCACTCGTCCGGGATGCCGTCGAGATCGCAGTCGGCGCTTCGCCCCAGAAGGATGTCGTCCTCGTCGATGATCCCGTTGCCGTTGCAGTCCTCGCAGGTGTCGGGGATGAGGTTCTTGTTGGTGTCGTTCGCATATCCCGAGGCGATGTCGCAGGCATCGAGGATGCCGTTTCCATTGCAGTCACCGCCGGCGGCGAGCTGGCACGAATCCGGAGCCCCGTCGCCGTCGCAGTCGTTGGAAGTCGACTGGCATTCGTCCGGGATCCCGTCGCCGTCGCAGTCCGTCAGCATTCCATCGGCGATCTCGAAGCCGTCGAGGATTCCGTTGGCATTGCAGTCGCCGCATTCGTCCGGGCGTCCGTCGCCGTCGAGATCGGGGCTGGTGCCTTCCGCGATGTCGCAGTCGTCGGGAATGCCGTTGCCGTTGCAGTCGATTCCTGGATTCGAGGTCCGGGCTCGAATCAGCCAGTTGCCCGCGAAGTACCGGTCTTCGACGAGGTCGTACTCCTCGGAGAACGCGGAGACGTCGTTGAGATCGATCGGCGACGAACTCCCGATCATCCAGGCGCGGCCGGGGGCGGGATCGCCGAAGATGTCCATCGAGGCGGGGAAGTCGCCATCGACGGGGTCGAGGTTCACGATCATCGAGAATCCCACGAAGAACGAGGCGTTGCGGTCGCCCACCGGGATTCCCGGGGTGTCGATCGTGACGAGTCCCTCCTGATCACCGATGGTCCCATCGAGGGACCAGAGCAACTGGGCGTCGCGGGGGTCGCCGTCGGCGTCGGGATCGCTCCAGATGCACGCGGTGACCGCGGCGTTCGGTGGGGCGATGCCGAAATCGACTTCGATGGCGTCGACGACGCTGTTCGCGGCAGGCGCATTGCATCGCTGCATCCAGACCATGTAGGGCACGTCGGTTCGGACCGCGATGTAGGCGAATCCGGTCTCGTCGTAGCCGACGCGAACCCCGCCCTCCACCTGGCACTCGTCGGGGACGCCGTCGGGCTGGCAGTCGAGACTGGTCCCGGAGCCGATGTCGCACGCGTCGGGGATCCCGTTGCCGTTGCAGTCGGGGTCGCACTGGTCCGGGATGCCGTTGCCGTCGCAATCGTTGCCGTCGATCTGGCAGGAGTCCGGTTGTCCGTCGCCGTCGCAGTCCGTCGCGTCGCCGGCTTCGATCTCGCATCCGTCGGGGACGCCGTTGCCGTTGCAGTCTCCACCGCGAAAGTCCGCGAGGAGCAGTTCGTCGGGAAGGTATCGGTCGCAGATCCGGAGCTCGTCGACGTCGCCGCGGAGAAACTGGTTGTAGACGCCGCTGGCGTTGGTGTGGGCACCGATGAGCAGGGGGCCCTCGCTGGTGGTGTGGCCGATCTCGTCGAAGGACACCATCGAAACGTCGCCGTCGAGGCTGAACCGGATGCGTCGATCATCCCCGCCGGCGAGCGAGACCGAGATGTGATGCCAGTCGTGATCCTCGATCTCGAGGGAGGAGGTGACGATCCAGGTCGGTGAGGAACCGCCACCGGTTCCGAACACCACGGCGATCTCCCTTCCCGTCAAGCCATCGGTCTTCCCGTACCTCGGTCCGTTCGCGTTCAACGTCGCGTCACCGGCCTGGGCGAACACGAGGTAGTCGATCTCGGAACCGCCGGACGAGATGGGCTTCTTCTGTACGAGGGTCTGGCGTTGATTCGGACCGTTGGTGTTGGAGAGTTGTTCGATGCGGACCCACGCCTCGATCGTGAACGCCTCTCCTCCGAAAGAGAGGAGCCCTTCCGGGTCCGCCACGAGGATCGACCCGTCGCCGGCGACGGTCCGCCCGCGAAGGTTCACCGCACCCGTCTGGGGGATGATCGGGTAGCCGATCTCATCGCTCACGATGGTGTCCAGCGTGCTGCCGTCGAGTCCGTACGGCCCGAGATCCTCGACGAGCTCGCCACCGGCTTCCTCGAAGCGCCAGTACGCGAGGGGTTCGACGCCTCCGCGTTCGCACTCGTCCGGGATCCCGTTTCCTTGACAGTCGGCCGTGATCCCCTTGGCGATCTCGACGGCGTCGTCGATGCCGTTCTGATTGCAGTCGGTCAGGGCTGGAACGGCGGCGAGAAGCAGAGCCTCGATGAACATGACGGCTGATCTCCGTGGTGTTGAGCGTGTGTACGAGAGCCACCTCTTCCGTTGCAGCACCTCTGTTTCAGAGTCTATGCGGAAATTTTCCGAAGTCCAAAATCTGATTTCCAAATATAGAAAATCGTGTTGCGATGGCCAGCGACCGGTGAGCGACGAAGCGCGACCGTCGGGCCAGGCTGAAAGCCTCAAAGCCGAGTGCGGTTCACGGGAGATCACGCTGGGTCCGGATTCGCCTTGCAGGCGGCCTCGCTGCCGTCCGGGAAACGTCCCCGGCGGACGATGCCCGAGTCGACCGGTATCGACCACTCACCGGGAATCTGTGATGATCCCACCCATGCATTGTCATGGTTGCCAGTACGACCTCACCGGCCTCGCAGCGGGCGCGTGCCCCGAATGTGGGCGTCGCTTCGATCCCGCGGATCCAGCGACGTTCGCAGCGGCGAACGGATTCGAGCATCGGCGACGCCAGGTGGTGATCGGCATGGCGGCCGCTGGGCTGCTGGCCGCGATGGTGGTGTGGTTCGGGGTCGTGAATGGAGCCGAGGGTCTGACACTGGTGCTCGTGGTGACCGGCGTTCCGGGCCTGCTCGCATTCTTCGGCGGCATACCCCTGCTGCGTCGACCGCTGTCCCCGCGGCTGGTGGCCTCTTCGACGATCCCCGCCATCGTCCTGCTCGGGGCGTTCTACACCCTGGCGATCCACATGTACCTGAGTCTCGGCGGCTGGCCGGGGAACATCGGCAACGCGGGATTCTCATCGGCGCTGAAACTCCACGTGGAGATCGCGCAGCACTGCTTCTGGTTGCCCTCGCTCGTCCTGTTCGTCACCTGGCCGATCGCCGTCGTGGTCTTCGCCGTCGTGCGACGGTGGCAGGCGGGAATCCACTACCTCGGGATCGTCGCGATCGCCTGGGCCCTCGGGTTCGGACTCACGCAGCTCGGGCCCGATCGGTTCCTGGACTGGTGGTGGGACTGACGCCAGCCGACGTCGGGGACGTCCGAGGTCGATCCGGCGATGAGGACACCGGGGTGACCGGCGTCGATTCTCCCGCCATCCCGTCGAACGTTCTCAATTCCCGAGTCGAACGATGGTGAGCTGGGCGAACGGTCGGTTGTACGACGGGCCCGCGGGATCGCCGTCGACGTAGGTCAGGTACGGGCCCTCGACCTTGCGACCCGACTGGTGGCCCAGGCAGATCTCGGTCACTTCATCGAAACGGGTGATCGTGTCGAATCGGCTTGGCACCCCGTTCGCGGACTCGGCGGTATCGCCGATCGCGAGCGCGTTCGCGACCATCCGAGTCCGATCGTTCTCGAAGCGTCGGTCGTAGAGGATGCAATATCCGGGCTCCGGCCGCGGCGTCGACGTCGCGTCCGGAGACGGCGCGAAGATGAGCTGGGAAAAGCCCGTGATTCGACAGGTGCCCGGTTCGATTCGAACGATCCCGGGGTCGGGCTGGTCGGCGATCGCACCAGCGGACGAACCGACGGTGTTGAAGGCACGTCGGTTCATTCCCGGTTTCATGGGCTCGTTGCGTCGGCCGTATTCGAGGAAGACGGCGTGGCCGTGCGGATCGTGCTTCAGGAATCGATCTTCGGTGATGGCGGTGCCGGCGCATCCGACCGCGATGAAGAGGAGTGGGAGGATCTGAAGCAGGAGGCGTTGCAGCGGGGTGTCCCCGGCCGAGCGATGGAGCATGGACCGCCTTTCTCGGGAGGTGTGGGCGCACCATGGCCGACGCCTTCGAAACCATGGAAGGACGCCCGCCGAACGGTCGGCTCCGTGCCACGGACCCGCTCATGGCGTCCAACGTGATTCCAGTCGTTCGAATGACGGATTTCGGCCGCCGGGGGTGATGACAGCGACGCCGCTTCGGGTGACAATGT
>JAQWJM010000098.1:0-8633 GCA_029248335.1 Phycisphaerales bacterium | reverse complement strand
ACCAGCTATCGATTCGACGAAGACCTCTTCGAGGCCGGATTTCCGCTGCGACGTCGATCGATCGGTTGGAAGAACGTGCGCCGGGTCGTCATCGATCCCCAGGGGGGATGGCTCTCCGGACGGCGGATCGAATCGCGGCTGCGGGCCGGCGCGGGGCTCGATCTGTACTGGGGACGCGAACCGGATCGGGCGATGGACCTGCTGATGACCGCGGCGACCGCGAAACGGGACGCGGGCGTTCCGATCGAGATCGCGGATCGACGCCCCGGATCGAAGGGGTGCCGGTGAGCGAACGAAAGTCGATCGTCGATCGGATCCGGCACGCTTTCGCGATCGAGGACGCCGCGGACTTCGAGCCGACGCCTCGGGAGGCGGCGGCGGCCGAGAAGGTCTGCCGCGAGGTCGTCCGGCGACGCATGACGGTGCCTGCGGTGATGTTGCTGGAGATGTCGCGGCCCCTGAACTATCTCGGTGCCCAGGCGCTTCACTTCTTCCAACCCTTCGGAACCGTGCTGATCGAGCCCGGCGCCTGGGAGACCTTCGCGAACTTTCTCGAGCGGCGGGG
This sequence comes from Phycisphaerales bacterium, assembly GCA_029248335.1. Lineage (GTDB taxonomy): Bacteria > Planctomycetota > Phycisphaerae > Phycisphaerales > SM1A02 > UBA12014. The sequence goes on along the minus strand of JAQWJM010000098.1, from coordinate 8,068 downwards.
ATCCGTCGAGTACCTGGCCCGCCTCATCGAGGACGCCGAGGCGGCCGAGGCGGCCGAGGCGGCGACCGACGAGGATGGTGGTTCCGTTCCTTCGGAGCCGGGGGAGACCATCGCGGAAGACGGATCGGCCGCATCCGGTCCCGAAGCGGACGATTCCGCGTCGACCGACGCGTCCCCGGATCGCGACTGAGTTCACTTCAGGGCCCTTGAATCGGGTACCTTCCACAGAATCCCGAGGAAGGTTCGGAAGCCGTCGGCTCCCGGACTTCACCGCTCGATCCCGACTCCAGACGATCCCGGACGACGCATGCACGCCGACCCAGACGTTCCATCCCTCGATCCCGACCGAATCAAGGTCATCGTCGCGACCGACTGCGGCTCGACCACCACCAAGGCGATCATGATCGAGGAGGTCGAGGGCGTCTATCGCCAGACCTTCCGCGGTGAGGCGCCCACGACCGTCGAAGAACCCTTCGCGGACGTCACGGTGGGGGTGGTGAACTCGGTCACCGAACTCCAGGAACTCTCCGGACGTCGGCTGATCGCCGACGACGGGACGATCATCCGCCGTTCGTCGATCGACGAGCAGGACGGCTGCGACATCTACATCTCCACGTCGTCCGCGGGCGGTGGCCTGCAGATGATGGTGGCGGGCGTGGTCCGCGAGATGACCGCGGCGAGCGCGAAGCGGGCTGCCCTCGGGGCCGGTGCGATCGTCATGGACGTGATCGCCAGCAACGACAAGCGACGTCCGCACGAACAGATCCAGCGGATCCGCGAGCTTCGGCCCGACATGGTCCTGCTCTCGGGAGGGACCGACGGCGGCAATTCGACCCAGGTCGTCCAACTGGCCGAACTGGTGGCTCCCGCGAAGCCCCGGCCCCGATTCGGCAGCGCCTACCAGCTGCCGATCATCTTCGCCGGCAACGCCGCGGCGCAGGAGGAGATCGAACGGGTCTTCACCGCCCAGGACGACGCGACCGGAGGATTCGATCTCTCCATCGTCGAGAACCTCCGACCGACCCTGGAGCAGGAGAATCTCGGGCCCGCCCGGGACTGCATCCACGACGTCTTCCTCGAGCACGTCATGGCCCACGCCCCCGGCTACGACAAGCTGATCGACTGGACCAACGCCCCGATCATGCCGACGCCCGGCGCGGTGGGCGACATCCTCCAGACCATCGCCCGGACCCAGAAGATCAACGCGGTCGGCGTGGACATCGGCGGTGCGACCACCGACGTGTTCAGCGTGTTCGACGGCACCTTCAATCGGACGGTGAGCGCCAACCTCGGGATGAGCTACTCCATCTCCAACGTCTGCGCCGAGGCCGGCATGGACGACGTCCTCCGCTGGGTGCACCTCGACATGGAGGAACGCGAGCTCCGAAATCGCGTCAAGAACAAGATGATCCGGCCGACCACCATCCCGCAGTCCGGCGAGGCGCTGGTCTTCGAACAGGCGGTGGCCCGCGAGGCGCTTCGGCTCGCCTATCAGCAGCACAAGGAGTTCGCGACCACCCTCAAGGGCGTCCAGCAGCAGCGGACGGTCGGCGACGTCTTCAGTCAGGAGGTCGGTGGTTCGAGCATCGTCGACGGCATGACCCTCGACCTGCTGGTCGCGTCCGGCGGCGTCCTGAGTCACGCCCCGCGAATGCAGCAGACCGCGATGATGCTGATCGACGCGTTCGAGCCGGAGGGTTTCACGACCCTCGCGAAGGATTCGATCTTCATGATGCCCCATCTCGGGGTGCTGAGTTCGGTCCACGAACGGGCCGCGATGGAAGTCTTCGAACGTGATTGCCTGGTGGTCCTGGGAACCTGCGTGGCCGCGAAGGGGCAGGGCAAGGTCGGGAAGCCGTGCTTCTCGTATCGCATCACCGGCGGAGCGACGGCCGCCGGCGATCTGAAGTTCGGCGACCTCGCGGTCGTGAATCTCGGGGCCGGTGAGACCGCCGACGTCGAGGTGACGCCCGCCCGCGGATTCGACCTCGGCAACGGCCCGGGCAAGTCCGTGACCCGCAACGTCCGCGGTGGCGCGGCGGGGATCATCCTCGACGCCCGTGGTCGGAAGCTCGAACTCCCCGAAGACCCGACCGAACGACGGCAGGCGGTGACCCGCGTGGTCGAAGCCTCCGGCATGTACGACGATCTGGAGCTTGCGCCGACCGGCGCGTGAACGAACCATGGCCAAGGCCTACACCCCCGGACTCAAGGTCTCCGCCCGCACCACGCATCGCTCGCGTCGGCTTCTGCCGATCCAGGGCGAGGTGAAGGTCTCGGTCGGCGACATGGTCACCGCGGACGACGTGGTCGCCGAAACCTTCATGGATGGCGACATCACGCCGATGAACATGGCGAATCGCCTGAGCTGCTCGGCGGGCGACGTCGCGGGACTCATGCTCAAGCAGATCGGGGATCCGGTCGAGGCGGGCGAGCCGATCGCGCGAAGCAAGGGGATCTTCGGCGCCTTCAAGACCGAAGTGGCCTCGGATGCGACGGGCACGCTCGAGCAGGTCTCCTCGGTCACCGGTCAGGTGATGATCCGGGGGGCCGCGATTCCGGTGCAGGTCCGGGCCTATCTTTCGGGCCGAGTGGCGGAGGTGCTTCCGAAGGAAGGCTGCGTCATCGAGAACGAGGTGATGTTCGTCCAGGGCATCTTCGGAATCGGCGGGGAGACCGAGGGCGTCATCCGGGTCGCCTGCAAAAGCCACGAAGAGACGCTCGATGCCGATGCGATCACCCCGGAGATGAAGGGCGCGATCGTGCTCGGGGGCGCGAGAATGACCGCCGCCGCGCTCCGGAAGGCGATCGAGGTCGGCGCCGCCGCGGTGGTGTCCGGCGGACTCGACGATCAGGACCTCAAGGAACTTCTGGGCCGGGACCTCGGCGTCGCCATCACCGGAAGCGAGAAGATCGGGATCACGGTCATCGTCACCGAGGGATTCGGCGACATCGCCATGGCGGCCCGCACCTGGCGTCTGCTCGCGGATCGCGCCGGCCGGGTGGCCAGCGTGAACGGCGCGACGCAGATCCGTGCGGGTGTGATGCGGCCGGAGATCCTGGTGCCGCTCGAACCCGGGGAGAACGAGGACGAGGTCGACCCGACCCTCGCCCGCGAGGCCGGCCTGCTCGAACTCGGGACCACGGTTCGCGTGATTCGCGACCCCTACTTCGGACTTCTGGGCGAGGTCTCGGCGCTGCCGACCGAACCCGCGGTCCTCGGCTCGGGCTCCAGAGCCCGCGTGCTCGAGGTCCGCTTTCCCGGCGGGGACACGGCCGTCGTGCCCCGTGCCAACGTCGAACTCATCGAGGGCTGACGCATGAAGAGATCACCATCGCTTCCTCGTTCGACATCCTTGTTCGCCATGCTGGCGGTGCTGTTCGCAGCCACCGTCGGAATGGCGGCCCCACCGGCCCCGACCGACGTGGTGGCGAAGGACCTTCCGGCGGACGGCGGCGGATCCGCACTCGTCACCTGGAAGATCCCGGCGGATGTCGATGGCCTCGAGGGCTTCCAGGTCTGGCGCACCGAATCGGTCGCCGAGTCCGACAGCCGCGGCGCGAACCAGCGGGCCGCGGCGCTGGAGTCGATCCGCTCGCAGGCGTATCGGAACGAGTACCAGCGTCTGGTCGACGTCGAAGGCATCGCGCCGGAAGACGCGGCGATGCAGGCTCGCGACGTGGCCCGGCAGGCGGTGATCACCCAGCGTGGTGAGGTGACGCCCGCGGAGACCGGCCCCAATGGTCGGTTCTGGGTGCTGGTCGACACGGTCTCGCCCGAGACCGACCGCCTGCAGGTCGGCAAGTTGAGTCCTTCGGACGAGTATCGATTCATGGTCTACACCGTCGTGAAGGCGGCGGATGGAACCGTTTCCAAGAGCCCCGCGTCCATGGAGAGCGCAGGCGTCTTCCCGGTCGCGAGCTTCGTCGACGTGAAGCGACTGCCGTTGCTGGTGATCCTGGTCCTGCTCTGCGGGGCCGTCCTGTTCTTCATCTTCTGGGCCCGAAGCGGCCGGCCGATGACCATCCGGAAGATCGCGGGTCTCAACGCGGTCGATGAGGCGGTCGGCCGGGCCACTGAGATGGGTCGCCCGATCCTCTACGTTCCGGGCATCCAGGACATGGACGACCTTCAGACCGTCGCCGGCGTCACGGTGCTGGGTCGGGTCGCGAAGACCGCCGCCGAATACGACGCGAAGATCGAAGTCCCGGTCAGTCGGTCGCTGGTGATGAGCGCCGCCCGGGAGACGGTCCACTCCTCCTACCTCACCGCGGGCCGGACCGACGCCTACAACCCCGACCTCATCTACTACGTGACCGACGAGCAGTTCGGGTACACCGCGTACGTCTCGGGTCTCATCGTCCGTGAGAAGCCGGCCGCCTGCTTCTACATGGGCTGCTTCTACGCGGAAAGCCTGATCCTCGCGGAGACCGGAAATTCGGTCGGTGCGATCCAGATCGCGGGTACCGCGATGCCCAGCCAGCTCCCGTTCTTCGTCGCCGCCTGCGACTACACGCTCATCGGCGAGGAGTTCTTCGCCGCGAGCGCCTATCTCTCCGGACAGCCCGACCAGTTGGGCAGTCTCAAGGGTCAGGACGTGGGCAAGATCATCGTGGCCGCCGTGCTCATCGTCGGCTGTCTTCTCGCCACCGTCGCCGTCGCCACCGGAAACGAGTCGATCGCCGAAGCACTCGCCTGGTTCAAGGGCTCGGTCCTGAGCGCCTGAGGAGAAACACGTGAAACGAATCGTTCCAATCTGGATCACGGCCATCGTCGGCGTCGTGCTGATCGTCGCGAACTTCCTCCCCGGGGCTCGTTCCTGGGGCGAGGAGGCGACGACCTGGTTCGGCATCATCGCGGCGGTCGCGTTCGTCCTCGGCGGCGGCAGCCTGCTCAAGGTCCACCTGAAGAAGATCTCCGATCGGAATTCCGGCTGGGCCTATTCGCTGATCGTGCTCGGCACGTTCGCGGCGACGCTCGCGGTCGGCCTTCTCAAGATCGGGGTCTCCCCGAACCCGGCCTTCCCCGACGTCCCCTGGAGCGGTGACGTCCAGGGTGACGGCACGCCGTTCTGGTGGGTCTACGAATACGTCTTCAAGCCGCTCACCGCGACGATGTTCGCGATGCTCGCGTTCTACATCGCGTCGGCCGCCTTCCGGGCCTTCCGAGCGAAGAACTTCGAAGCGGTGCTCCTGCTGGGAACCGCGTTCATCATCCTGCTCGGACGGACCTTCGCGGGTTACTTCATGACGAGCTGGATCCCGGCCGACGGACCGTTCAGCGGTCTTCGGCTCGAGGAGATGAGCGTCTACATCATGCAGGTCTTCAACACCGCGGGCAATCGAGCGATCATCATCGGCATCGCCCTCGGCATCGCCAGCACGAGCCTGAAGATCCTGATGGGGCTCGACCGGTCCTATCTCGGTGGAGGAGACTGACCCATGAATCTCATCGACCGCATGGCCAATCTCGATCGCCGCTGGATCTTCCTGATGATGGGGCTCGCCGTCGGCATCCCGATCATCGTGATCGGCATCACGGGCAAGACCCTTCCGGAGGAGCCCACGCCGCTGGCCCAGGCCTCCTTCGACGTGCTCGACGATCTCGACCCGGGTTCGAAGATCCTCATGGCCTGGGACTTCGATCCCGCCAGCGAGGGTGAACTCGGTCCGATGACGACCTCGTTCATCAACCAGTGCGCCCGCAAGGGGCACAAGATGTACTTCATCGCCCTCTGGCCCGTGGGGGCCCAGATGATCCGCTCCAGCACCACCCGGGTCATCGGGGGCTACTACCCCGAGCTCGTCTACGGCGAGGACTGGGTCGATCTCGGCTTCAAGGCGGGCAACGAAGCGGTGATCAAGACGATCGTGACCGACTTCGAGCAGTACTTCCCGACCGACGCCCGCGGTACCGCGGTCTCGGCGATTCCCATGATGGAAGGGATCACGAGCCTCGCGGATTTCGACGCGATCGTGAACACCAGTGCCGGGTATCCGGGCAGCAAGGAATGGGTGCTCTACGCGGCGACGCCGCTCAAGATGCCGCTGGTCATCGGCTGCACCGGGGTCCAGGCCCCGCAGATGTATCCGTACGTGCCGATCCAGGTGCAGGGCCTGCTCGGGGCGATCAAGGGTGCGGCGGAGTACGAGTCGATCGTCAACGCCTGGGTCCGCGAGGACCGGATTCGCGGAGCGCTTGAAACGGGCGGTGTCGCGAACGCGACGGCCGTCGAGCTCGCCGCGGACTTCACGTCCGATCCCGGCGCCGCGGAGACGTGGACGACGGGGGCCGACGCCGCGGCGATGAGTCCGAAGGCGAAGACCGACCTGATCACCCTGGTGAACGAGCCGACCCCGGGCATCTTCCTGGAAGCTCAACGGAGGATGGGACCACAGCTGGTGGCCCACCTGCTCATGATCGCCCTCATCATCGCGGGCAACGTGGTCTTCTTCGCGACCCGTCGCCGTGGAGGTGCCCGATGAATCGACAGAAGCTCACCATCGCCGCGATCGTCGGCGTCTTTCTGATCCTTCTCGTCATCCGCGCCTTCTCCGGGCAGGGACTCGGTCGGATCTACGTGGAGCGTGGCGCCGCGTCCTTCGTCAAGGTCGAGGTGCCAGTTCTGGATTCGGACGTGCCGAAGACCAGCGAAAGCTGGGTGCCCGCGACCTCCGACGAGGCGGTCGACTTCGCGAAGCCGACCTCCGAGCGGGTCGAGTGGACCGCGGTCACGCCCGTGCCGCCGCGGGTCTACTTCGAGGCCACCCTCGCGGATCAGGCGCTCGAAACCGCCCTCGCGAGCCCGCTTCCGAAGCCGCTCGGCGCGTCGACGCTGGCCGTGGCCCTCGAGGCCTGGAAGTCAGGGCTGCTCGCCGCGGCCACGACGACGCTCGACGGACGCGCGACGCCCGACGTGATCATCGACTGGCCCGCCCTGCGAACCGCGGGATACCGTCGGGACACGATGGTGACCGTCGAGGCGAACGGCGACTTCCGAAAGACGCTCGATGCCCTGTTGGCGGCCGGACGAACCGGGGCGATCGTCGACCCCGCGACGACGCTGGTGGTCGCGGACGGTCGCGTCGTGGTGACCACGCCGGGCGACGCGCCGACCACATCGATCGGACTCAGCTGGCCGCGGACCATCGGACTCTGGCTGGCCGCGCTGTTCACCCTCGCGATCTTCTCGTTCCTCTACAAGGACAACCCGCTCTACAAGTTCGCGGAGTCGACGGTGGTCGGCGTCTCGGCCGGATACTGGATGGTGATCGGTCTCTGGGACATGATCGTCCCGAATCTGCTCGGCGAGCTCATGCCTCGATTCGTGCAGGGGAATCTCATTCCGGGGCTTCCCGCGGACGGCACGAACTGGGCCTATCTGGTTCCGGCGATCTTCGGGTTGATGCTCCTGATGCGGCTCGCGCCCAAGGGGCAGTTCTTCAGCCTCTGGACGCTCGCGTTCATCGTGGGCACCACCGCGGCGCTCCGAATGGTCGCGTACATCGAGGGCGACTTCCTGAGTCAGATCAACGCGACCGTGGCACCGCTCTACCAGCAGGTGATGAACGCGGATGGGTCCGTCAACGGATACTCGAGTTTCTGGGCGAGCGTCCGGCAGATCACGCTGGTGGTCGGGGTGCTCGCCTGCCTGACGTACTTCTTCTTCTCGGTGGAGCACAAGGGTGCGGTCGGGAAGGTCGCGCGGGTCGGCATCTGGTTCCTGATGATCACCTTCGGTGCGGCCTTCGGATTCACGGTGATGGGCCGAATCGCCCTGCTGGCCGCCCGGTTCGAATTCCTGTTCGACGACTGGCTCTGGCTGATCGATCCGACCAACCAGCGAACGGTGGCCGCCGCCGTCGGCTGTCTCTTCTAGTCGGACCACCGACCTCGATGACGAATTAACGCGGCACCTCCGAATGGGGGTGCCGCGTTCTCGTACGCTGGCATCGGAGCCACGGGCGTTGGAGGCGGGGCGGGTCCCCGCATGGACGACATGCGAAATCGAAGCGAAGCAGGCACCGAGCCGCGAGGAAATCGGGATGCGTGCGGCCGGATCGGGCC
>JAQWJM010000080.1:0-22458 GCA_029248335.1 Phycisphaerales bacterium | reverse complement strand
TCGCCGAGGAGGACGGGGTTGTTCTTGGTTCGGCGGCAGAGCACCTGGACGAGGCGTTCGATCTCCATCGAACGGCCGATCACCGGATCGAGCTCGCCCTGCTTGGCGAGTTCGGTCAGATCGCGGCCGAAGGAGTCGAGGGCCGGCGTCTTGCTCTTTCCGGCGGCGCGACGGGGGCCTCCGCCCTGCGGACCCGCGGGGGCTTCGCCGGACTCGGGGGCCTGCTCGTCGGGTTCGACACCGGCGCCGAGGAGGTTGAGCACCTCGTCACGGACCTCTTCGAGCTTGAGCCCGAGGTTCATGAGCACCTGGGCCGCGACGCCGTCGTGTTCGCGGAGCAGGCCGAGGAGCAGATGCTCCGTGCCGACGTAGTTGTGGTTGAGGTTCCGGGCTTCCTCGATGGCGTACTCGATGACCTTCTTGGCCCGCGGCGTCTGCGGCAGCTTGCCCATCGTCACCATCTCGGGGCCGCTCTTGACGAGCTTCTCCACCTCGAGGCGGACCTTTCGAAGATCGATGTCGAGGTTCTTGAGGACGTTCGCACCGACCCCGGAACCTTCCTTGACGAGGCCGAGCAGGATGTGCTCGGTCCCGATGTATTCGTGGTTGAAGCGTTGGGCCTCCTGGTTGGCGAGGGCCATCACCTTGCGTGCTCGGTCGGTCAGTCTTTCGAACATGGGAATCTCCGGATTGTTGGCTGGTCGGCCTTCTGCACAATGGTACGCACGTCCCCGTCAGCGGGTCGTCCATCCCATGGGGTGGGGGCAACATCCGTGCCGGAACCACCCGTAGTCACTGCATCGGCCCGGAAACTGCCCCGATCGACTCGATATCCCGAATCGAACCGAGGAATCCGCCCGTATGGTGGCATGATGCGACGCTCCGTTCCTGCCATCCTGACGGCCTGCTGCCTCGTGACCTGCGGGCTCGTGTCGCCCGGAAACGGTTCGATCGATGACCCGCCCGTGGATTCATCCGGCGCGGACACGCCGGGGAAGGCGTTCCTCCGGGGCGAGGTGAGGCTCGAGTCACCGCTGCCGCTTCGGATCCAGGATCTCACCGGGAAAACAAGCGCTGGAAAGGTCGATCGATTCGATGAGGTCGGTCTGTACGGCGAGATCGGATCGGTTCCCTGGGCCTCCATGAAGCCCGCGGATCGGTTTCGAATCGGTCGCGCCGTGCTCGACCGGGCTCGCCGGATGGATCCGTCCGGCCTCGCCTGGCTCGTCTTCATGCTCGAGGCCACCGGCGCTGATGCGTTTCGCGATCGAGCGGCGGATCTGCTCGTCGCCGCGTCCGGAGAGGACGCCGATGCGTGGCTGAAGGCGGCGAGCCGAAGAGCGCAAGAATTGCTCGATGCTTCGGCGGACCTGGCGGCGGCTTCGGACGCGGCCCGTTTCGGGCGAGGGCGACCCCATCATCACCCGCGTGGATCGAAGGCCTGGCCGACGATCGACGTCCGGACCTCGGTCGAGGCGGCGGCCCGGCTCCGCGCCGCGGGTGAGGAAGCCACCGACGGATTGGGATTCGAAGGCGTGCGAACCCGCCGGACGATCGTGATCGGGGGGCAGGAGGTCGAGCGACTCGCCCGCGACGGCGTGCGGTGCGACCGCTGGCTCGATGGGATCGCCGCGACGCTCGGACTCCCGCCCGGCCTCGACCCGTTTCCCGGTGGTGTCCTGATCGTTCAGGTCGCCGATCATGATCAACTCCGAATGCTCGCCGCCGGCCGCTTCGGGCACGAGGTGCTCGACGCCGACGACGCGATCGTCTTCGTGACCGATGACGGGCCGTTCATCATCACCGCCCCGCCTCGGGCCGAGCGAGTCGCGAACCTCGCTCGAAGCATCGACGCCGATCGAGATCCGAAGGCCGTGCTCGTCTCCGAGGAGGAGGTTCGAAGCATCACCCGGTCCATGGTGGCGATGCTCGACACCCGGCGCGGGCCGCCGGCGTGGCTCGTGGAGGGCCTGGCGGAGGCGTTGGCGGCGACGCTCGTTCCCGGATCCCGCATCGACTCGATCCGCCGTCCAAGGGCCCTCGCCTCGATCCGAGGCGGTCGTTCACCGCGTTGGATCCTCGAGATCGATGGGGACGACCCCGGCTTCGATCCGGAAGGTGCAGCGCGGGACATGGCCTTCATCGTGGTCACCCGTCTGCTCGAATCCGGACCCGGCGTCATCCCCGGCCTCGTCAACGACCTGAAGGCGGGACGGTCACTGGACGAGGCGTTCCGACGCCGACTGGGTGGCTCGTCCGACGCGTGGTTCGACGACACCGCGGACTGGTTCCGCTTCAACGACTGACGCGAACGCCGGGCTCAGGCCCGGTTCGGGTGATGGTGGGTCGGAACGACGAGCCAGGTCATCAGGAAGGCGGCGGCGGCGAGCCCGAGTGCGAGCAGGTAGCTGGCGGCGATGCCGGGTCCGTAGTCGGTCATCGCCGCGCCGCCTTCGGCGTCGATCATCGCCGCCGAGACGACCACGCCCACGTTGCCGCTCATGATCATCACGGTGAGCATCGAGCCGCTGGCGAGACCGACGTTCTTCTCGGGGATCGTGGCGATGCCGCCCGCCTGCGACATCGACCAGCCCCAGGAACAGCCGAACCCGACCACGAGCAGCCCGATTGCGAGCCACGGGGAGACGTCGGAGATCCAGAAGACCACGCAGGCGGCACTCTGGATCGCGGTGGCGAAGAGCAGCATGCGACGCGTGCCGATCCGTCGTTGGATCGCCGGGCCGATGAAACCGGCGATCGCCACGGGGCCGCTGAGATAGAGGAACTGGAATCCGGTGGTCATCGCATCATCGCCCCGTACCTCCTGGAGGTAGAGCGTCGTGGCGAAGATCAGCACGCACCAGCACGCGTTGCTGAGGCTGCCACCGAGCAGATAGCCGGCGAAGTCGCGGTTCCCGAGCAGGCGAGGATCGATCAGCGGGTCGGCCTTCCTCATCGCGAGGGGAACGAACAGGATCAGTGCGACGAGACCACCCGCGAGCACCGGTACCCACGTCGCCGCCGGTCGGTCCGGAATCCACGCGATGCCGATGGAGAGGCCGCCGATTCCGAGCGTGAGCAACGCGATCCCCGTGAAGTCGATGCGGCCCTCGGCCGCGTCCGGGTTCCGACTCTCCCGCGCGAAGATGAGGATCAGGATGAAGGCGACGACGGAGAAGGGCAGGTTGATGAAGAACACCCACCGCCAGTCGATCAGTTCGGTGAAGACGCCGCCCACCACCGGGCCGATCGCCATGCCGATGGTGGCGATGCCGGTGAGGATCGACATCATCCGCGGCAGGTCGGAGCGATCGGTGCTGGCGCCGACCACCGCGGTCGAGAGCGGGAAGAGCAGCCCGGCCCCGATGCCGAGCGCGAGTCTCGACACGATGAGCATGGTCACGGATCCGGCGAACCCGACCCAGAGCGATGCGGCGCCGAACAGCACGATGCCCAGCAGCAGCAGTCGGCGGCGACCGTACCGGTCTCCCAGCGGGCCCGCGATCGCGAGGACGATCGAGAAGGTCAGGACGTAGCCGGTGATCACCCACTGGAGACTGTCGGCGGAGACGTCGAAATCCCGCGCCATGCTCGGGAGGGTGATCGCCGTCGCGGTGTAGTCGACGACCACCAGCATCTGAGCGATGCCGGCGGCGAGAAGGAGAAGCAGGTTCGCCAGGCCGCCACGGCGTGCGGATGGCGAGGGGGCGCCGGCGTCGGCGGCCGCCGGGGTCAAGCGGTCGCTTCCACGGCTCGACCGTCCTCGAGTCGCACCACCCGGTCGGCGTAGTCGGCGACGTTGGGATCGTGGGTCACCATGACGATGGTCAGCCCGGCGTCATGGCGCTTCTTCAGGAGGTCGAGGATGTCGCGTCCGGTCGCGGCATCGAGGTTGCCCGTCGGTTCGTCGGCGAGCAGGATGCCGGGTTCGCTCGCGAGGGCGCGGGCGATGGCGGTCCGCTGGCGTTCACCGCCCGACAGCTGGCTGGGCTTGTGTCGGAGCCGGTGTCCGAGTCCGAACTCCTCGAGCGTCGCCTTCGAGGCGGCGGCTTCCGGGCCCGACTGGAGTCGGATCCGTTCGCCGATCACCTGTCCGATCTGGAGGAGCACCACGCCGACCGCGGCGCCGAGCACCCCGAAGACCGCCGCGATCACCGCCATCTTCGGGTCGGTCGCGACGTCCGCGTCCGGAAGGACGCCTTCGCCCGCGAAGAAGCCGATCGCGGCGCCGACGCCACCACCCACCAGCGCGGCGAGCAGGGGAAGGGTCGCGGCGATCCAGCGATTCGGAACGAGGCACGGCAGCATCGCGTTTTCGAGGACGCTCAGTTCGGGCAGCAGGTGATAGAACTGGAACACGAACCCGACGCTGCGATTCCGGTAGTGGTTCAGTTCGGTGTTGTTGAACCGGCTGACGTCGCGACCTTCGTGCCGGATCGCGTCTCGAACGGTTCCACGGTCCGGCCGGTCGAGACCGCCGAGCAGATGCAGGAGCGTGCTCTTGCCGCTGCCGCTCGCACCGAGGATCGCGACCCACTCGCCGCGTCGGACTTCGATCGACGCGTCTTCGAGCACCCGGACCGGGACGCGCCCGAGTCGATAGGTCTTCCGGACGCCGGCGGCTTCCAGCACGACCGGCGCGGGATCCGCGTCGGGGGTCGACTTCGAGGATTTGATCTTCGGTTCCTCGTTCATTCGTAGCGAAGGGCTCGTACCGGATCGGTGTCCGCGGCCTTGGCCGCCGGGATGGCGGCACCGAGGACGCTGAAGACGATCGCACCGGCCATGGTGAGGGTGGCGCTGAACCAGTCGACCTGGTTCGGGATGGAGTTGAAGTAGTAGACGGCGGGGTCCCACATCAGGAATCCTCGATGCAGGAGCAGTGCGGTGCCCACGCATCCGAGCACCAGCACGCCCACGATCGAGAGCAGGGTCCGGAGCATCGCGCCCCGGATCACGGCCTGGATCACCACGCCGAGCATCGACGCCGCGAGGGCGTACGCCACGACCCACGTCCAGGTCGGCGCGGGTTCGCCCATGGCCTCGTGGATGCCGTTGATGTTGTTCACCACGACCCAGCCGAGCAGCGCACCGAGCACGGCACCCGCGAGCCCGATCACCAGCCCGTAGGCGAGGAACACGCCGAGCACCCCGGGTCGCGACGCGCCGACGGCCCGAAGGATCCCGATATCGCGGGTCTTCTCGTGGACGATCGCCCAGAAGATCGAGAGCACCAGTCCGGCGCACACCAGATAGACGATCGAGAAGAGGATGCGCATCAGTTCACGCTCCTTCTCGACCGGCCCGATCATGTCCCGAAGCTGTTCGCGCCAGGTGCGGATCCCCACGAAGGCCTCGTCCGGAGGACGGATGGTGACGCCGGTCTCGTCGGCGATCTTCGCGGCGAAGGACGCGTAGGCTTCGCGCACCGCGTCGCGGAGCGCCTCGGGCGTGACGCCGTCCGCCGCCCGCACCAGGATCATCTGCACCCGGGCGGGATACGTGCCGATCTTCGAGAGTTCGCCGGTCTCGTCGAGCAGCGCCTGGTCGTAGATCGGCGCCGCGTCGAGCCCCAGCATCCGCTGCCCGGTCTCGATGCCGATCATCGCCCGGCGGGAATCGATCTGGTAGACGCCTGACTGGAACTCGTTGGCGACGGAGAATCGACGGTTGTCCGGTTTCTCGATCCGACCGCTGGTCGAGATCGGGATCAGCGTGATCTCGACGTCACGGAGCGGCAGCCAGAACGCCGGCGCCCGCACCTCGTAGTCGCCGGATGGGCCGCGGGCCTTCGTCGCCGAGTCGATCTCCACGCCGAGCACGACCTTCGGGGAGTCGCCTTCGGTGAGCGGATCGAGCTGCGGCAGTCCCGCGAGATCGGGAAGTTCGATGCGGTCGAACTCCTTCGCGAACTCCTCCACTTCGGGCGGGATGCCGTCCCAGACGAGGCTCGGTCCGAAGTCGACGACGCGATCGAAGCTCTCGGGATCGATGCCCCAGACCTGCACGCCTTCGGTGCGATTGCCGTAGGGGAGTTTCAGCAGACCGAAACTCTCGACCACCGGCGTCGCGGCGTCCGCTTCCGGACGGGATTCGATCTCCTCGACGAGCAGGTCGTAGTGGGGGATGCCCGGATCCGCGTAGCGGACGATCACGTCGCCCATGAGGGTCCGACCGGAGTTCAGGAGCATGTCGAGGAACCCGGACATGACGCTGACCACGATGATCACCAGTCCGACGCACAACGCGACCGCCGCCACCGCGATGAGCGGGATGATCCGGCTGGCGAGATAGCGGTTGGCGAGGAGCGGCTGGTACACGGGGGTCGATCGAGGGTGGTTCGGGGCGGGGTTCGGGGCGGAGCGGCATCATCCCCGATTTGGCGGATTCCTGCCGGAGACGTCGAACGCGTCGATCAGCTCGGGGGGGACACCGATGTCGACGATCTCGATCCGGCCTCGGAGATCCTCGGATCCCCGCGACAGGAGGCCGACCTTCGGCGCGACCATCGTGGCGGTGACGTCGGCGGGAAGACAGGTGCCGAGCACCGAACCGGTGTCGGCGTCGAGTCCGCTCGGGACGTCGATCGCGACCACGCGGGCGGGGCGGCCACGGACCGCGTCGACCAGCGCCGCGGCGGGGCCTGCGAGCGGTCGAGCGAGGCCGGTTCCGAACAGGGCATCGACCACCAGGGCGTCTTCGAGCGTCTGCGCGATCGTCGGATCCTGCAGGTCGGACGCCGGTCGGACGGTGATTCCGAAGGCGATGGCGATCGCTCGATTCGTCGCCGCGTCGCCGGGTGCCACGGGCGGTGCGAGTTCGATCACCTCGACGGAGACGTCGTGCCGCCGGAGGAGGCGGGCGATCGCCCAGCCGTCGCCGCCGTTGTTGCCGGGTCCGCAGAGGACGACCACGCGTTCGACGCCGGTGTCGGCGAGCTCGCGCTCGATCAACGCGGTGGATCCGATCGCGGCGTGTTCCATCAGGAGCAGGCCGGGAATCCCGCACCGGGTCGTCGCGGCGGCGTCGAGTCGGGCCGCGGCGGCTCGATCGAGCAGCGGGCCTGCGTGGAGGGCGAGGCGGGGCCCGGGCTGGGAGTTGGCGTCGGAGGAGCTCCGGGACCGGTCTGGCATGGACGAAGTGTAGACCCCGTGCCGCCGTCGACACCGACCGTGATGGTCCCTCGTACCATGGAGCGTCCATGTCTCCCGCGACGGTCGCCATCACCCTGATTCTCGCCGTGCTCGCGACCGCGACCGCCGTCTACTGGGGTTTCGTGCTGGGGCGTTTGATCCGGTTGGCCCGGCACACGCCGCTCCTCGAGGACGGACTCGAACTTCCGGTGGTCGACGATCTCGTGTCGGTGATCGTGCCCGCGCACGACGAAGCGCGGGTGATCGAGCGGATGGTCGCCTCGATGCGGGCCCAGCGCGACGCCCGGATCGAACTCGTGGTCGTGCTCGACCGATGCACCGACGACACGCTCGCGCGACTCGAGGCGGCCGCGGAGGACGACCCGCGCATTCGTCCGATCGTCAACGAAACGTGTCCGGACGACTGGGCGGGGAAGTGCCACGCCGCCTCGGTCGGGGCCGCGGCCGCGCGGGGCGACTGGCTGCTCTTCACGGATGCGGACGTGCGATTCGACGTCGACGTGATCCGGGCGGCGGTCGCGATCGCCGATGCCGAGTCCATCGACCTGCTCAGCGCCTACACCAGGCTGACCTCCGGTCACTGGTGGGAGGCGGTGGTCCAGCCGCCCGCGGCGATCACCCTGCTCCGCATGTTCCCCCCGGATCGCACCAACCACGTCGAACGGCCGCGTTCCTTCGCGAACGGTCAGTTCATGCTGTTCGGGCGGGCGTTTTACGACCGACTCGGCGGTCACTCGGCGGTCAAGGACGATCTGCTTGAAGATCTCGCCTTCGCGAAGGCCGTGCACCGACTCGAGGGAAGGGTCCGCGTGGTCGACTCCGGCGACATGATCCAGACCAACATGTACGAGTCGCTCCAGGATCTCCTCGGCGGGTGGCGTCGGATCTTCATCGAGTCGTGCCACCGGAACATCGGCCGGATGAATCGAAACGTGGTCCGGGTCGCGGGCGCGGGCCTCGGGCCGGTGTGCGCGGTCGGAAGTCTCGCCGTCGGGATCGTGGTCGCATCGCTGGGCGGGACGCTGCTCGGTGTGCTCGCGATCCTCGCGGGCGTCGCCGGTCTCGCGTTCTCGGGCGCTGCGCTCTACGTGGTCTTCGGCCGGGGCGGCATGCCTCGGATCGGCATTCTCGGCTGGCCGATCGGCTGCCTGCTGGTCGCGGGAGCGATCCGCGGCGGGGCGGTCGATCTGGCGCGGGGCAGACCGGTCCGCTGGGGCGGTCGCGCGTACGTCATCGAACCTGAACGGCCCGTCCGGGCCTGAGTCGTCGCGGGGCCGCGGGTCCCGTGCTTCCTCTCACTCCACGCTGGAACCCCTCGTGAAGATCCTGCTCACCAACGACGACGGCATCGAAGCCCCCGGAATCCGCGCCCTGCATCGAGCGCTCGCGGGCCTCGGCGACATCACCACGATCGCGCCGTACACCGTCCAGTCCGCGACCAGTCACGGCGTGACGTTCAACGAACCCATGATGATCCACACCACCACGATGGACGACGGTTCGACCGGGCATGCGGTGGACGGACGCCCCGCGGACTGCGTGAAGGTCGCGCTTCGCTCGCTCTGGGCGGAGCTGCACGGGGAGGGGACCCTGCCCGACATCACGATCTCCGGAATGAACAGCGGGGCGAACGTCGGCATCAACGTGATCTACTCCGGCACGGTCGCGGCCGCGGTGGAGAGCGCGTTCCTCGGCGTCCCGTCGATCGCGGTGAGCCTGCATCTCGGTGATCGCGATTCGATCTGCTACGACCGGGCCGCGGAGATCGCGCGGGTCGCGATCGACCGGATCCTCGTCCACCCGCTCGATCCCCATGCGGTGGTCAACGTCAACGTGCCGCGGACCGAGACACCGGACGCCCCGATGCCGCCGATCAAGGTCTGCGCCATGAACACCGCCGCCGGTTCGGGGGGCTATGAGAAGCGGACCAGTCCGTACGGCCAGACGTACTACTGGGCGGCGGGCAGCGGGATGGAGTTCATGCACACCCATCCCGACACCGACGTGGAGGCACTGATGAACCGGTATCTCACCGTCACGCCGCTCGAATTCGATCTCACCGACCATCCCCGGGTGCAGACCTGGCGGGAGCGACTGGAGGACTGATCGTCGTCCGCCGGTTCGAGCGACGTCAGTTCAGAAGCAGCTGGAGTTCGATCGTGACGGTCTGATCGCCGGTGAGCTTCTTGAGTCTCGCACCCTTGGCCCGCCAGCGATAGAGCATGTCGATCAGGCGTTCGTCGAGATTCGGTTCCTGGCTTCGCACCAGCAGCGAAGCACGTTTGGGCTTTCCGGTCCGGTCGAACTCGACCCGTGCGACCGGGTTGTACTTGGGTCGATAGCTCAGCCACGCGGTCACTGGAATCTTCGGCCGGCGGGTCGTGATGTCGAGTCCCTGTGCGGCGAGCGGCTTGCCCTGCTTCCATTCCGACGCCGGCACCCTGATCACGCTGGTGGCTTCGGCGTCCTTGTCCGCGTCGTTGCCGGATTCCGGGGCGGGTTCTCCGGGACCGTCACCGTCCCCGGTGGCGTCACCCTTGGTGTCGCCCTCGTCGCCATCCGTCTCGGGCGTGGGAGTCGGGGTGGGTTCCGGTGCGGGGCCGGGTTCGGGGTCCGTCGAGGGAACGGGCTTCGAATCGGGCTCCGGGTCGGACTGCTCGTCGACCGGGGGGGCCTCGGTCGGTTCCTCCGGAGCGTCATCGGTCGTGGTGGTCTCCTCGTCCGGCCGGGTCGATGGGTCCGGCGTCGCTTCGGCGTCCGAGGTCGTCGCCTCGTCGATGGTCTCGGATTCGACCGGTTCCGGATCCACGGTCGGACGGGTCTTCGGTTCGGTCACGATCTCCGGATCGAGGATCACCTCCGCGTCGGTGGTCTCCGGTGCCGGTGCGGTCGCGGTCGGGGCGGCGCTCGATGGGAGGTTGGCGGTCGGAATCGCCGGCGCCGGTCGGGCGGTGCGGGGTCGGCTCGGTGGCGGCGTGCCGCCACCGCCCGCGACGGGGGACGCCAGCATCGCCGCCTGCTCGACTTCGGAAAGCCGCGCGAGATGTTCCTGGTACTCCTCGTACCCGATCCAGGTCAGGGTCTCGGCCTCGCTCTGCTCGATGCCCAGCGGTTCCTGCTCCGGAGCCGGTTCGCGTTCGTCCTCGAGCTCGTGCTCGAGGGAGCGGTCACGACCGTCCGCGGTCGCGGCGCGCAGCAGGAGGAGGGCGACGCCCAGATGCAGCAGCACCGAGAGGACGAAGGCCGTCGGTTCCGAGATGGAGGTTCGTCCGCGGGTTCGCACTGCAGAATGGTAGTCGGAGCACTCCGGATCGCGATCCGGCGGTGCGGCCTCGTTCAGGAATCGCCGTTCCCGGTCGTTTCCGCGGATATCGGTCGACCGACCATGCGGATCGGGATCTCCGCGAGTCGAAGCTGGTTCCAGAGCTCGAGGAGCACGGGGATCCGGTCGCTCGGACCCACCTCGTCGGAGACCGCGAGGTAGAGCACGGTCTCCGGGTCCTCCTCGAGCGTCTTCCGGAGTTCCGGCACGACCGCGTCGAGGGTGATCGTCTCCCGATCGAGGAACATCCCACCTTCGCCGTCGAGACTCAGGGTGCGGGCCGGCGGGGGGGCCGCGTCGGCGATCACCGCACCGGCTTCGAGCGGCTTCAACTCGAGCGGCACCAGCTCGATCCGGTCCATCAGGACCATCGCGTAGATGAAGAAGGTGAGCAGCAGGAAGATCACGTCGATCAGCGGCGTGAGTTCCACCCGGAACGGGGGCTCGCTTCGACGCAGCCGGACCCGACGAACCCGCGGGGCCGCGTCGTCGGTGCCGGTGGACTCGATGGGATGGGCGATCGAGTCGCTCACGCTTCGAGTTGCAGCGAGGCGATCGCGGTCGCCACGTCGTCGTGGAACTCGAACAGCTTGTCGAGCCCGGTCACGAGGATGACGCCCCAGACCTGGTCGCCGACCGAGCAGACCCGGAGTCGGGCGCCCGCCGCGGCGAGCCGCTTCCGAAGCCGGAGCAGCTGGGCGATGTTCGAGGAGTTGAGGTAGTCGACGTCCGCGAGGTTGACGACCATGTCGGGCATGTCGCGGCCACCCTGCTCGGAATCCTCGACGATCGCCATGAGCGAGGTCATGTCCTCGCTGAAGGTCGGTTCCTCGCCGGTCTCGGCGAGGACGATGCTTTCGGACCATTCATTCAGACTCATTCGGACGCTTCCTTCAGGAGGGTGGGCTTGATCAGGTGGTCGCCGTCGTCGCGTCCGGGTCGTCCTCGACCTCGGGATCCGCGGGGGTCGTCGCGCAGTCGATGAGTCGGTCCTCGGTCTTCAACTTGACCACTCGGACGCCCTGCGTGTTCCGGCCCAGTCTCGACACGTCCGCCGCGGAGGTGCGGATCATCATGCCGCCCGAGGAGATGAACATGAGGCTGTCGGAATCCGTGACGGACCGGACCGTCACGACCGGGCCGTTCCGGCCGGCGGTCTTGATGTCGATCCGTCCCTTGCCGCCCCGGCTCTGCGGGCGGGCGCCGTCTTCGGCCTGGACGAGGTATTCGGTGAGCGAGGTCCGCTTTCCGTAGCCGTTCTCGGTCACGGTGAGCAGGTCGGTGTCGTCCTCGGCCCGGACCAGGCCGACGACGCTGTCCGCGTCGGCGAGGTCGATGCCCTTCACGCCCGCCGCGGCACGCCCCATGACCCGGGCGTCGTTCTCGTCGAAGCGGATGGCCATGCCCCGCGAGGTCGCGAGGAGGACGTGGTCGTCGCCTCGGGTGAGCACCACGCCGACGAGATGGTCCTCGTCGTTGAGATTGAGGGCGATGATCCCGCTTCGATTGACGTTCCGGAAGTCCTTGAGCGAGGTCCGCTTGACCCGTCCGGCACCGGTCGCGAAGAAGAGGTAGTCCTCGCTCTTCTCGAAGTCGCTGATCGGCAGGAAGAACCGGACCGATTCGCCGTCCTTGAGATCGAGGACGTTCGCGATCGATCGTCCCTTGCTGGTCCGGCTCGCCTCGGGGATCTGCCAGACCCGGATCTTGAAGACCCGTCCGGTGTCCGTGAAGCAGAGGAGGTCGTGGTGGGTGCTCGCGGTGAAGATGTGTTCGGTGAAGTCGCCTTCGCGGGCGTCGCCACCCTTGATGCCGACGCCGCCTCTTCCCTGCTGGCGATAGGTGTCGACGGGCAGTCGCTTGATCCAGCCGCTGTGGGTGATGGTGACCACCACGCGATGCTCCTGGATCAGTTCCTCCATCTCGAAGCCATCGACTTCGCCGTCCTCGATGTCGGTCCGCCGGGCGTCGGCGAACTTCTCGCGGATCTCGAGGCAGTCCTCGCGGATCAGCTGCCGCACCTTCTCGTCGTCGGCGAGGATCGCCTCGTAGCCTTCGATCTCCTCGTGGATCGATCGAAGTTCCCCGGCGAGCTTCTCGATCTCGAGTCCGGTGAGCTGGATGAGTCGGAGGGCGCCGATCGCCTCGGCCTGCACGCGGGTGAGCAGGGCGCCGATCTCGCCGTCGATCTCGGCGTTCGCCGCGTCGAGCAGTCGCTGGGGGATCAGCGGTGCGTAGGCATGGTCGGCGGGGATCTGGAATCGCCGCTCCATCAGTCGGTTGATCGCCTCGTCCCGGGTCCGGCTGGCGCGGATCAGGCGGATCACCTCGTCGATGTCGCAGACCGCGTAGATCAGGCCTTCGAGCTTGTGGGCCTGCTGGCGGGCCTGCCGCAGCAGGAACTCGGTCCGGCGACGGATCACCTCGCGTCGATGTTCGATCCAGTAGTCGATCAGGGCCCGCAGATCGAGCGTCCGCGGCTGGCTGTTGACCAGCGCGATGTTGATGATCGAGAACGTCGACTGCAGCGGGGTGAACTGGTAGAGCTGTCGCTCCACGACGTCGGGGTTCCCGCCCTTCTTCAGGACGACCAGGATGCGAGTTCGGGCATCGCGACCGGAGTGGTTCCGGACGTCGGAGATCTCGGTGATCTTCCCGGTCTTCGCGGTCTCGACGATCTTCTCGATGAGGCTGCTCTGGTTGACCTGGTAGGGGATCTCGTCGATCACGAGCACGTCGCGACCGTTCTGGATCTCCTGCCGCACGCGTCCCCGCACCGTGATGCGGCCGCGTCCCGTGGTGTAGGCCTGGACGATGCCCTGTCGACCGACGATCACGCCGCCGGTCGGGAAGTCGGGGCCGGGTACGGTCTGTAGAAGCTCCGAGAGCGGCAGTTCGGGATCGTCGAGCACGCGGATCACCGCATCACAGATCTCGCCCGCGTTGTGCGGCGGCATCGAACTCGCCATGCCGACGGCGATGCCGCTCGAGCCGTTCACGAGGAGGCTCGGGAACTTCGCTGGCAGGACCACGGGTTCCATCAGGCGTTCGTCGTAGTTCGCCTTGAAGTCCACCGTCTCGTACTTGAGGTCCTCGAGCATCGCGACCGCGGCCGCGGTCATCCGGGATTCGGTGTACCGCATCGCGGCGGGGGGGTCGCCCTCGATCGAACCGAAGTTCCCCTGCTTGTCGATGAGCAGGCAGCGGGTCTTCCAGTTCTGGCCGAGGTTGACCAAGGTCGGATAGATCACCGATTCGCCGTGCGGGTGGTAGTTGCCCGAGGTGTCGCCGGCGATCTTCGCGTTCTTGATGTGCTTGCGGCCGGGCGACAGGTTGAGGTCGTTCATCGCGACGAGGATTCGCCGCTGCGATGGCTTGAGACCGTCGCGCACGTCGGGCAGCGCGCGGTCCATGATCGTGCTCATCGCGTAGGTGAGGTACGAGTCGTGGAGTTCGCGTTCGATCTCCAGATCGACGACTTCACCGATGGCGCCGACCGCCGAAGCGTCGTCGGTGCCGTCGTTTTCCGGGGTCGGTTCGGGCGTGGTCGAGTCTTCGCTCATGCGGGTCGTCGCTGCTCTCGAGGGGTCGTCGGGGAGACGGGGGGGGAGGCCTTCGGCGGGCTCGCCGACGAAGGTTTTTCCGGACGCCGGATTCTACCTGAAACGGCCCCTTCGCGGGGTCCGTCGGTCGCCTCGGAGAGGAGGTTTCACGCGGGTTTTCCGGCGGTCGGCGAGGGCGGCGACGCGGTCAGTCCGAAGGGGCGAGCAGCGCGACGTATTCGAT
Organism: Phycisphaerales bacterium; assembly: GCA_029248335.1. Classification (GTDB taxonomy): domain Bacteria; phylum Planctomycetota; class Phycisphaerae; order Phycisphaerales; family SM1A02; genus UBA12014. The sequence goes on along the minus strand of JAQWJM010000080.1, from coordinate 8,196 downwards.
GTTTCCGGGGACGCCGCGACGCTTCGCCGTCTTGCCGCCCACGAGGGGCGAGGCGGAGGCGCCGAGGACTTCCACGCCGAGTCCGGGCATCGCCTCGAGGACCGCTTCGAGGACCCGCGGCGCATGCTCCTGCGGGAGAAAACCCCGGTCGAGGAGGTCCTTCTCCTCCGGCTTGAGTTCGTAGTGCGGCTTCACCAGCGTGAGGATCCGACGCGCCCCGGCGGGATCGAGCCACCGCAACGCCGCCGGGATCGCCAGTCGCTGCGGGGTCCAGGCGAGATCGATCACGACGAGGTCGACGCCGCCCTCCGGCGGATCGTCGTGAAGGGCGTTGGTCCGTTCGCGGGTCTCGACCCGGGCGTCCTGTCGGAGCGGCCAGGCGAGGACGCCGCGGCCGGTGTCGATCGCGACCACCCGGGAGGCGCCACGTTGGAGGAGGCAGTCCGTGAACCCACCGACGTTCGCCCCGAAATCCGCGCATCGGAATCCGGTCACGTCGAGTTCGAACGCGTCGAGGCCGTGCTCGAGCTTCAGGCCCGCGCGGCTCGCGAAGCGTCGTTCGGATCCCGCGGAGTCGGTCACGCGTCGGTTCCGGGACCGGCCGCGGCGGGCGGCGGGGTTTCCGGGTCGTCGCCGATCCCGACGATGGCGATGCCCGCGGCGTCCGCGGCGGCGATCACCTTCGGGCGATCCGCGAGAATCACGCGGCCGGCGCCGAGCGCGATGCAGGTGCAGCCCGCCTCGGCGGCGTTTCGAATCGTTCGTTCGCCGATCGTGGGCACGTCCGAGCGCGTGTCGTGGGTCGGCGACGCGGTCTTGAGGAGCGTCCAGCCGCCGCGGGGGCAGAGCTCGGCGGTGCGGGCGATCATCCGGTCGGTGCCCTCGACCGCCTCGACGCTGATCACGTCACGCTGTCGGACCGCGATCGCCTGTCCGATCTCGAGTTCGCTGGTGCGGGTCAGCAGGGGCCACCCGAACGACACGTCGCCGGACTCGTCGGCGGTGGGCCGTCGCGTCGTGCAGACGCCGGCGGTGGCGAGGTGGTCCTTGAGATAGGTGGTGGAGTCCACGAGATTGAGTCCGCGGGCGTTGAGGTCGTCGGCGAGGGTCTTCAGGAGTGTGGCGGAGCGGCGATCGAACCGCAACTTCCGGTACCAGAGGTCGATGACGAAGAAGTCGGGGATCTCCCGGAGCATCTCGAACTTGAAGCGTCGTCGGTGCATCACGTTCTTGCCGACGCGGCCGATCAGGATGGAATCCTCGCAGCCGGCTCGCCTCGCCGCTCGCACCCAGCCCGTCGGTCGAAGGAACCCGACCTCCCGGAATTCGTCGCAGGAGGCGGGAAATGCAGGGTCGTACATGCCACGAAGGCCGAGGCCGACCACTCGCCGCCCGGCCGCCCGCACCCCTTCGGCGGTGAGTCGCGGGAGGTCGCCCTGGCCGGCGATGATCGCGGTGGCGTCCATGGGGGAAGCGTGCCGGCGGTCGGTTCCACGTCGTCGACGGGAACCGGCCGGATCAGGTCTCCAGTTCGGCGAGCGGGGGGATCAGGTCGGACTGGGAGAGTCCGTGGCCCTTGTCCGTCGCGAGGTCGTGCAGCACCTTGACGGGATCCCGGTCGATCGACAGCAGTCGGCGGATCGCGGGTCGGATGAACTTCTGCTCGATGCCGTGCTCGATCATCGCGAGGAGCGGATCGAAGTAGCCGTGGTCGTTCACGATCCCCATCGGCTTGTCGTGCTCGGAGAGCACCCGGCCGACGAGGGTCTCGAAGAGTTCCTCGTAGGTTCCGAGGCCGCCGGGCAGGACCAGGAACGCGTCACCGCGTTCGACCATGATCCGCTTCCGTTCCCGCATCGTCTCGACGGTGATGAGCTCGGTGCAACCCTCGAAGGCGACCTCGAGCGTCGCGAGATGGCTCGTGATGACGCCGACGACCTCGCCGCCCGCGGCGGCGCAGGCACGGGCCACGTCACCCATCAGGCCGGTCGAGCCGCCGCCGTAGACGAGGGCCCGGCCACCTTTCGCGATCTCCCGGCCGACGATCTCGGCGGTGTGGGTGAAGTGCGGGTCGAGGGAGGAGGAACTGGAGCAATAGACGGTGACGGACTTCATGGTCGAACAGGGTAGCGGACCGGCTCGCCGCACGAGGGTCGGTTGGTCGGGCGGATACCATGCGGTGATGCTCGGACCGACTCTCCTCTCCATTCCGTTCGGTTTCCTGATCGCCGCACCGCTGACCGCCCTGCTGGTCCGGATCGGTCGTCGGGCCGGCACGCTTGATTCGCAGGGCACGGCGGGGCACGCCAAGGAGCTCCGAGCGATCCCGAACATCGGTGGGATCGCGATCGCGGCCGCGACGCTCGGCCCGCTCGCGATCGGCCTGATCCTGCTCGCGGTCGCACCCGGCATGCTCGGTTCGTTCGGGGTTTCGGCGGAGTCGTTCGCGGACCGCCTCGACAGCGAGCGGTCCGCGTGGTGGACGATCGTGATCGGCGGCATCGTGATGCACGCGGTCGGGCTCTACGACGATCGCCGGGCGCTCCCGCCGCTGCCGAAGCTCTTCATCCAGCTCGGCGTGGCCGCGGCGGTGGTGGTGATCGGCGGACTCCGGCTCTTCACGGTGCTCGACGCCTTCGGCGGGCCGGGGATCGCCCTGTCCGCCACGCTCACCGTGGCGTGGATCGTGGTCATCTGCAACGCGATCAACTTCCTCGACAACATGGACGGCCTCGCCGGGGGCGTCGCCGCGATCGCGGCCGCGATCTTCATGGCGGCCACCATCATCAACGGCCAGTGGTTCACCGCCTCGGCCTTCGGGCTGCTCTGCGGTGCGCTCATGGGGTTCCTCGTCCACAACGTCCCGCCGGCGCGGATCTTCCTCGGCGACGGCGGCTCGCTCGTGATCGGCTGGCTGCTCGCCACGCTGACCGTGCGGACGACCTTCGTCGACACCGCGGACCCCGACTTCGCACTCGGCAGCGCGTGGTACGGCGTGCTCATGCCGGTGATCGTGCTCGCGATTCCCATCTACGACCTCGTGTCGGTCAGCCTGATCCGCATCCGGCAGGGCCGGAGTCCGCTGGTCGGCGATCAACAGCACCTGTCGCATCGCCTCGTCGGCCTCGGGCTGTCGCGTCGGTCCGCGGTGCTGGTCATCTGGGGGCTTTCCGCCGCGACCGGGATCGGGGGCATCGTCCTCGGCTCCGTGCAGCCGTGGCAGGCGGTGATGATCGGGGCGCAGACCGCGTCGATCCTCCTCGTCCTCGGGCTGCTCGAATCCGGCGCCCGGCGTCGACGTGACGGGGTCGGCGGTTGACGGTCGGCGCAGACGTGCCGGAAACGCCGGGTGACGGCGATGGAACCGCGACTCGCGCCGTCATCGCGATGCTCATCGCGGGGCTCGGTTCGCTCCGACTCCTGCTTCCGTTCGCACCCGATCGACTCTTCGACGTGGATCCGGCGAGCGTCGCCGGGCCGTTTCCGGCGGTGGGTTCCGCGGGTTCGCTGCTGCTCGACGCGATGCTCGTGCTGCTCGCGGGGATCGGACTCGCCACGGCGTCGCGCCGGCGCGGCGTCGATCGCCCGATGCTCGTGCTGCTCCTGCTGCCGCTTCCGGTGGTGGTGTGGCACGGCTGGTCCGATCAACTCGACGCCTGGCGGGGATTCGACTGGTTCGCGGCGGTGGCGGCGGGCGTCGCGCTCGCACATCTGGTCCGGACCCCCGCGATCCGGCGTGCGGTGCTCGCGATCGTGCTCGCGGCGATCGCGGCGAACGTGGTCCGCGGACTGCACCAGGTCTTCGTCGAACATCCCGACACCGTCGCGTTCTTCGACGCGAACCGGGACGCGATCTTCGCGGCCCGCGGGTGGGTGGCCGACTCGCCGGCGGCGTTGATCTACGAACGCCGGCTTCGTCAGCCGGAGGCCATCGGATGGATCGGCTTCTCCAACGTGCTGAGCGGACTGCTCGCCGCCGGCGGCGTGCTCGCGATCGGGCTGCTGGTCACGGCTCGGAAGCTCGGGGACGGCGAACATCGTGGCGCCGGTGGGCCCGTCATGCTCGGGGTCGCCGGCACCGGCTGCCTGCTGCTGGTCGGACTGAACGGATCGAAGGGGGCGATCGCCGCCTCCGCCGTCGGCGTCCTCGGCCTGCTCCTGCTGCTGGGCCCGCTGCGCGAGACGTTCCTGCGGCGTTCCGGGGCGTGGTTGATCGCCGTCGGCGCGCTCGCCTTCGCCGCGATCGTGCTTCGTGGTCTGCTGCCCGAGGACTTCGCGGGGGATCGCTCGCTGCTCTTTCGCTGGCATTACCTGCAGGGCGGATTCGCGATGTTCCTCGAACATCCGTGGCTGGGTGTCGGGCCCGACGGGTTCCAGAACGCCTATCTCTCGACGCGGCCGATCCGCAGCCCGGAAAGCGTGGCGAGCGCGCATTCCGTCGTCGTCGACTGGCTCGCGTCACTCGGCGTTTCGGGAATCGGCTGGCTTCTGGTCGCGGGCCTGATCGTCCTTCGACGCGATTCCTCGGGTTCGGACGGAGATGACGCCGACGTGGCGCTCGGTGCACCCCTCGCGATCGCCGCCGGACTGATGGCGTTGATCGTGGTGATCCTGCAGGCGTGGGTCGAAGGCCCGCTTCTTGGTGACGGTCTCGCGGTCCGGGTCGCGGCGACGCTCGCGGCGGTGATCACCGGGGCCGCGGCGTGGTCGGTCTCCTCCCGGCTGGCCGATGGATTCGTCCGAGGCGTGGCGGTGGCGGCGGCCGGCGTCCTCGTGGCCCAGTCCCAGATCGAAATGCTGCTGTGGCAACCGGGTTCCCTCGTGGCGTGCTGGGCACTGCTCGCGTGTTCGGGCGGTGCCGTTGGGCGCCGGAGCGAGACCGGGGCGTCGTCCCGAGGCACACGCTCGCTCGTGATTCCCGTGGTGTTCGCCGTGGTCGCGGGTGTGATGGCGATCGGTGGGCTCCGGGACGCCCTCGCCACCGCGGAGGCCGGGCGTTCCATCTCGGCCCTCCACCGGACGCCCGCCGATGATCGCCCGCCACCCTCCGCGGCCGATCGCCGGGAGGCGGCGGAATCGCTGGTCGTGGACCTCGTCGAGCGGGGGGGCTGGAACGACCCCCGACGCGTGCGTGGCGCGATCACGCTGTTCATGACCACCGGCCTCGACGCCGATCGACGACGGGCGGCGACCATCGCCGACGCGTGGTCCGACGCCCGTCCCGGCGTCGCGTCGGCGGCGACGCACGCGTCGGTGCTGGAGGCGATCGCGATCGCTTCCTCGGATCCGTCCGACGAACGCGAGGCGGTCTTCGCGATCGAGCGGGTGATCGAATTCGATCCGTACGACGCGAGCTGGCGGCTTCGGCTCGCGGAACGGCTCGCGGCGCTCGGGCGTTGTGATGAGGCGATCGTCGCGGTCGACGAGGCGATCAGGCTCGACGCGACGCAGGACCTCGACCCGCTCGCGCAGTTCGGCCCGGAACAGGGGCGACGCGTGGACGCGATTCGATCGGCCTGTGGTTCGAGCGTCGAATGATCGGCGAAACCGCCGCCACCGATCACTCGGGAAGCAGGATCTCGCCGACGATCCGGGAGAACGTCACGCCGCGGCTCGGCGGGAACCGTTCGGCGCCCTCGTCGCGAAGTCCGGGAGCGTGGTGGGCGAGGTAGGTGTCGAACGCGACGCGATCCGGGAAGCGGTACCGCACGGTGACGGTGGTCTCCTCCTCCTCCGGTTCCGTCCAGCGCACGACTTCGGCGCGATCCGCGCCGCCATCGAGCACCGCCCGCATGTGTCCGAACCGCAGCCAGTGGACGAAGTCCTCGGCGACGTCGTGTTCTTCGAACCGAGCGGTGACGGTATAGGCGATCGGCATGTCGGCATTCGACCATCCCGTCGACCGGTCGAGGACTTCATCGAACGGTCGTCAACAATCAACGGGATCGAAACCGGCCTCAGGAGCCATCAGGGGCCTTCGGGCCCGCTTCCGCGATCGCCTCGAGGACCTGGCTCGGGGTGTAGGCGTCGCTCTTCCAGATCTCCACGCCGTCCCGCCCGTAGACCACGAGCAGCGGAATCGTGCGGCGAGCGGCTTCGATGAGCTTCGCCCGGCCGTCCGGGTTGTCGCCGGTGAGGTCGATCTTCATGGGTACCACGTCGGGACGATCGAGGGCCGCGACGACGCGTTCGGTCTGCAGGACCGTGGCTTCGAGGGTCTTGCAGTTCAAGCACCACTCGGCGGTGAAGTCGAGGACGACCACCTTGTCCTCGGCGACCGCGTTCGCGAAGCGCTCGGGCGTGTAGTAGACCCAGTCGATCGGGCCCTTCGCGGTCATGGTCAGGCCGACCCAGATGGAGAGCGACGTGATCAAGCCGCCCACGATGGTGAAGACGATCCGCGGGGTCCATCGATCCGCGATCCGCCAGGTCTGGACGAGCAGCCAGACGCCGGAGGCCAGTGCGGCCGCGGTCACGAACCACCAGTAGAGGCGGCTCGGAGGTTCGCCCGGAACCACGGTGAGACCGGAGATCCCGCTGCCCACGAAGTAGACGCCGGCGGCGAGGAGCAGCAGGCCCATCACCTGCTTGACGACTTCGCTGGCCTTGCCGGTCCGCGGCATCTTCTTCACGAGATCGGGGAAGGCGCTGAGCACGAGGTAGGGGATCGCCATCCCGGTGCCGATCGAACCGAACACCGTGAGCACCGTTCCGGGCGACTGGGTCGTCGCCCAGGCGGCCGCGGCGCCCATCAACGGCGCGGTGCACGGGGTCGAGAGGATCGCGGTCATGATGCCGAACACGAAGGAACCGCCGAGGGTGTCGTGGCTCGTCTGGACGGCGTAGAACCTGGCCGGCAGCTGGATCGTGAAGAACCCCGCCATGCCGATCGCCATCACCACGATGATCGCGCCGACGCTGATCGTGAAGATCGGATACTGGAAAAGCTCGCTGATCGACTGGAAGCTCTTCAGGCCGGCGATCATCCCACCCAGCACCATCCAGAAGAAGATGACGCCCACCGACATCGAGACGCCGAGGGTGAAGCACCGGCGGCGATTCTCCGCCACGGCGCTGAGGCCCATGATCTTCAGGGGGATGACCGGGAGGACGCAGGGCGTGAGATTCAGGAGCAGGCCGCCGACCGCGGCGACCAGGAGCAGCAGGAGAAAACCGCCGGTGCCCGCGGCGTCGACCGAAAAGGCCAATCCGAACACGTCGAATTCGATGATGTCCGCGGCGACGGCACCGCCTCGGATCGCCGCGAAGATCGAGGGATCGAACGCTGCGAACGCAGGGTCGTCCTCGTTGGTGGCGCCGCCGCCGGAAGTCGAGATCTCGAGGGACCGGGTCAGCGAGACCTCGGCGGGGGCCAGGCAGTTCCGGTCGTCGCAGGTCTGGAATCCCACATCGATGGTGAGGTCGTAGGTGCCCGGTGCGGCGTCCTCGTCCACGGTCACGGGTACGAGGATCGCGACCCGACCTTCGTAGACGGCGTACTTGATCGGGCCATCGCCGAGATCGGCCAGGACGCCGTGGATCTCCGGCCAGGTCGAGAATCCGTCGTGGATCGTGAACGGGGCGACCTCCGCCGCAGGGATCGCGATCGTGGTTCGGATCGCTCCGTCGAACTGGGCGAGGTCCTCGGGGACCGGCCCCGGGCCCGGCCAGACGTGCCAGCCGGCTTCCAGGTCGAGGATCACGGCGACGACGACATCACCGCCGGGGGCCGCCGATGTCCGCGAGAGGAGCATCTCGGTGCCGACCCGGTCCCGGGAGTCGTTGAAGGCCGGCTCGTCGTTCGCCTCGAAGCCGAAGTCGAACTGGGCGAGCGCCGGCGATGCCGCGAGAAACAGCGGGCCGAGGAGGACGACGGCGAGCAGCGTGCGGAGTCGATCGAGGAGGCGGGGTCGGTGTCGCATGGGTGTCGAATGGTACGACGATCCCGAGTCCGGGATGCACCGAATCGAGATCCGACGTCGTCGCTGAGTGCCGAAAAAACCGGATCCCGAGTCTGCACTCGGGATCCGGTGTGTTCATCCGCGGAAATTCACGTCGTCAGCGGTCGCGACGCCGTCGAGCCACGCCGAATCCGGCGAGGGCCAGCACGCCGAACGGTCCGGGGACCACGTTGGCGGCGAGGGTGCCGTTCGCGCTGTCCCAGGTGAAGGTCGTGAAGTCACCAAGGGCGAATCC
>JAQWJM010000074.1:0-3265 GCA_029248335.1 Phycisphaerales bacterium | reverse complement strand
AGCCTGCCCAGCAGCATGAGCACGATGAGCACCGACTTGCTCTCGGGGGTGAGCCACGAGTAGTGGTCGTCCGATCCGACCCTGCCGAACGCGGGCCCGACGTTGGCGAGACAGCTCGCGGCGGCGCTCGAGGCGGTGGTGAGATCGATGGCGTCCGCGCCTTCGAAGATCTTCAGAAGTCCGGTCCCCGTCGCGGCGAGCATCAGGGTGAACAGGACCAGCACGATCGCGGAGACGCGGACGTCCTGCGAGATGATGCTCCGTCCGACCTTGAGCGGGCGGACGACGTCGGGGCGGAACTCCCGCTCGACCTCGCGAAACATCAGCTTCCCGGCGATCCAGACCCGGATCAGCTTGATACCGCCCGAGGTCGACCCCGCCATGGCGCCGACGAGGAAGATCGACAGGAGACAGACGATCGCGACCGCCGGCCAGTCCTCGTACACGGAGGTGGCGAATCCCGAGGTCGTCAGGATGCTCACCACCGTGAACACCCCGTAGCGAAGCGAATTGAGGATGGTCGGCTCCACCATCCCACCACCGACCACGGCGATCCGGTAGTCCGGATCCTGCCACCCATGCGTCCAGAGCGCCAGGCTGCACGCGATCGAGATGAGCACCAGCAGACCGAGGAAGAGGCGAAGCTCGGAACTGCGTCGAATCAGATCGAAACGCCTGCGAAACGCGAGGAAGTACAGCGAGAAGCTGATTCCGCTCAGGGTCATGAAGGTCATCATCACCACCTCCACCGCGACCGAATCGAAGGCGGCGACGCTGGCGTTCCGAGTGGAGAATCCACCGGTGGCCACCGAGGTGAAGGTGTGGCAGATCGCGTCGAAGGCCGACATGCCGCACAGCAGCAGGATCGGGAATTCGAGGAAGGTGAATCCGAGGTAGACCAGCAGGATGATGCGGGCCGTCTCTCGCGCGTGCGGGCGAAGACCTTCCGGCGTCGGACCGGTCGACTCGGTGAGGTACATCTTCTTCCCGCCCGTCCCCAGAGACGGAAGGATCGCGACGAAGATCACGATCACGCCGAGTCCGCCGATCCACTGGATCGCCGATCGCCAGAGCAGGATGCTCCGCGGAAGCGCCTCGATGTCGGTGAGGATCGTCGCCCCGCACGTGGTGAGTCCGCTCATCGCCTCGAAGAACGGGTCGACCACGCCGTCGAGCATCGCGGCCTGCGGCAACGAGCAGTAGAGCGACCACCCCGCGAACGGGATCGCGGCGACCACCGCGCCGATCACCCAGGCGGTGACCACGAGCAGGCACGCCTCCCGGCGACCGATCTCCCGAACCGCGCCACGGAAGGCGTACATCGAACCGAATCCGAACATCGCGGCGATCCCGGACGCGGTCAGGAACGCGCCCACCGCGGCTTCCTCGGCCTCGTCGCCGTTCGCCACGTAGATGGCCGCCACACCCGCGTGGACGAGGAGCAGCCCCGCCAGCATGAGCAGGAGCAGACCGAGCTGTCGAAAGACCATCGGGAAGTTCATCCCGATCCGGCTCCGGGGCCGGGGATCGTCTCAACGTGCATCGAAGATCTCCTGAAGCCGATCGGCGTGCTTCGTCCGGCCGAGGACGAGGACCTCGTCTCCCGGCATCACCTCGTCGTCCGCATGCGGAACGCGGGTCGTCTCCCCCCGCTGCACCGCGATGATCGACCAGTCCGGGGTGAGCTTGATGGTCCGGAGGCGCTGGCCGGCGATCTCGCAGCTCGGGCCGACCCGGACCCGGAAGACCGAGACGCTTCCGTCCGCGAGCTTCGAGATGGTTCGGACCGGACGATCGTCCAGAGCCTCCTCGATCTGTTTCGCCGCGACGGTGCGCGGACTGTACGCGCGGTCGAGACCGATCGCGTAGACCGAATCGAGATACGTCGATCGTTGAACGATCACGGTCACCGAATCGACGCCGCGAAGCTTCGCGAGGACGCCCGCGATGATGTTGTCCTCGTCGTCGTCGCGCAACGCGACGAAGTGGTCCGCGTCCTGGATCCGCTCCTCCGAGAAGACGCTGGCGTCGTTCACGTCGCTCGCGATCACCGTGACCCACTCCAGATCGACCGCGAGTTGCTCCGCACGCTCCCGGTCCTGCTCGAAGACCCGGATCGAGAAGGCCCTTCCGCGCAGGGCCCGACAGACCCATTTCGCCATCGGGGTCGCGCCCTGCAGCACGATCGATCGGCGGGACTTCGGGTTCTCACGAAACATCCTGCGGGCCGCATCGTAGATCGGCGCATCGGCGACGAGGACCACCAGATCCCCCGCCGCGACCGTGGACGAGGAATCGGGCACGTCGACCACGCCGTCGCGGATGATCGCGGCGACCCGCGCGCCGGTCGGCAGACCGAGACCGGACAGCGGACGACCGGCGACGGAACAGCCTTCGGCGACCTGGAACTGCTGCATCTCCACCTGGCCCCGCGCGAACGCCTCGACCGCGAGGGCCGCCGGATTTCGAAGGTTCTGGGCGATCGCGAGGGCGGTGCTGTACTCGGGGCAGATCAGGTGGTCGATCCCGAGCATCTCGCCGTAGTCGTGACCACGCCGGTCCGCGAAGTTGAAGTCGTGGACCCGCGCGACGACCTTCCGGGCCCCGCATCGCTTGGCGATCGAGGCGGTGAGCAGATTGACCTCGTCGAAGTTCGTCGCCGCGACCACCATGTCGGCGTCCGACACGCCCGCGTCGGCAAGCACGTCGGCGCGGGCGCAGTTGCCGGTCACGGTCCGGGCGTCGATGGTGTCGCCGATGCGGCGGAGCAGGTCGGGATCCCGGTCGATGACCGTGACGGCGTGATTCGCGCGGACGAGCACCTCCGCCGCATGGCTTCCCACCTCTCCAGCTCCGCAGATGACGATCCGCATGACGTCGCTCCGACGTGGTCCGGGCCGGAACGATCCGACCGCTTGCGGCGCGAGTGTACCCCTCCGGCGGTCCTCCGGGGCGATGAACCGGCCGGGATCAGCCCTTCACGGGCATGGGAGCGGCGGGCACGTTGGCGAGCATCCGTTCCAGTGCGACCCGCGCGTGGACGGCGGCTTCCTCGTGAACCTCGATTCGATTGATGACCCGACCCTCGGCGAGGTTGTCGAGGATCCAGAGCAGATGCGGGGGATCGATCCGGTACATCGTGGTGCACAGGCACTGGCAGTCGCTGAGCATCCGCACCTCGACTTCGCGGGCCTTCATCGCCTCCGCGACGCGGTGCACGAGATGCACTTCGGTGCCGACGAACCAGCGTGATCCCGGCTTCGCG
>JAQWJM010000056.1:0-45479 GCA_029248335.1 Phycisphaerales bacterium | reverse complement strand
CGTCGACGGAATGGCGATGTTCACGGTGGCCGATCCCTCCCTGCTCTCCTGTGAGGTGATGGGCGAAGAGGACCACTGCCCGGTCCCCTGGGACTACTGCTGCGAAGAGGCCAACGCGATCACCGCCGGCATGGCGACCGTTCGTTTCATCGGCGAAGCCGGCGATCCGATCGCGGCCAACGCGAAGGGCGCCGGGGGACTCGCACCGCTCCGATTCGTGGTGGTCGAAGGCACGGTCGGCGACCGGAACGACGACGGTCTCTTCGTGGTCGATGCCGATCGCATCTGGGTCGGTGGACGTCCGGAACGTGGCGACCTTCGACTCGGCTCCCACGCGGGCGAGGAAAACGTCAACATCGTGGTGGCCCACGATCACGATCACGACCACGAACACCATGACCATGATCACGACGGAGACGGCATCCCCGATCACTGATCGGAGACCCGCGATGCCGCGTCCCGTCGTAACATTCCAGACATGAGCCTTTTCCTCGGAATCGACGTCGGCACGAGCGGGACCAAGGCGATCCTCCTCGACGACGCCGGGACGGTCGTCGGTACGGGTTCGGGGCGTCACGAACCGGACGCTCCGCAGCCGGGGTGGTCCGAGCAGGACCCCGAGGCGTGGTGGCCGAGTTCCGTCTCCGCGATCGGCGCGGCCTGCCGGAACGCCGGCGTGGAAGCGGCGTCCATCGACGCGGTGGGTGTCACCGGCCAGATGCACGGCCTGGTGGCGCTCGATGCGGCCGGCGTGCCGGTACGACCGGCGATCCTCTGGAACGACGGGCGAAGTCAGCCGCAGTGTCGGGCGGTCGAGGAACGACTGGGCATCGAGCATCTCGTGGCCGCCTGCGGGAATCGCATGCTTCCCGGTTTCACGGCGCCGAAACTGCTGTGGATGCGGGAACACGAGCCCGAGGCCTACGCACGAATCGCCACCGTCCTGCTTCCAAAGGACTGGATCCGATTCCGCCTCTCGGGCGAGATGGTCATGGACGTGTCCGATGCGTCGGGAACCGCGGTCTTCGACTGCGCCCGGCGGACCTGGTCGGACGACCTCCTGACCGAACTCGAACTCCCACGGTCCTGGTGGCCCCACGCGGCGGAAGGCCCCGAGGTCGTCGCCACGATCTCCGCGACCGCGGCATCCGAGACCGGGCTCCGTTCCGGGATTCCGATCGTCGCCGGTGCGGGTGATCAGGCGGCCTCCGCGATCGGGACCGGCCTCGTCGCCGAAGGACGCGTCGGCACCACGCTCGGCACCAGCGGTGTGGTGTTCGCACCGACCGATGCGTGGCGATCGACGCCCGACGGCCGACTCCACGCCTTCTGCCATGCCGTACCGGGCCGGTGGCATCTGATGGGCGTCATGCTCTCGGGCGCCGGAAGCCTCGACTGGTTCCGCAACGCGATCGTGCCGGACATCGACGAGCAAGCGGGTGACGACGCCTTTCCGCGGATCGAGGCGATGGCGAACGAGGTTCCCGCCGGCGCCGACGGACTGCTCTTCCTCCCCTATCTGTCGGGAGAACGCACGCCCTGGCCGGATGCCGACGCCCGCGGCGCATTCATCGGACTCGATCTCCGACACGATCGACGTCATCTCGCCCGAGCGGTGTTCGAAGGGGTGACCCACGGGCTCGCCCAATGCCTCGATCTCATCCGGTCGACCGGGGTCGGACCCCGGACCGTCACCCTCTCGGGCGGCGGCGCGAAGAGCGAACTCTGGAGACGGACCTGCGCCGATCTCTTCGGGACGCCGGTCACCACGACCAGCACCACCGAAGCCACCGCGTGCGGCGCCGCGATCCTCGCCGCAGTCGGCGCGGGGGCGTTCGCGAGCGTGGAGGATGCCTGTGCCTCGGTGTCGAAGGAAAAGGACCGAATCGAGCCGGGCCCCGACCGCGAAGTCCTGATGGCGCGGCACGAGATCTTCGCCAGACTCTACCCCGCGCTCCAGTCCGAGTTTCCCGCCATCGCCGGCAACGGCTGACGCCGACCGAGGAGGATTCCCGTGATCGAAATGATCGCCATGACCGTTTCGATGCTGATCGTCGGCTGGTTCATCTGGAAGTTCGTCAACGAGCGCGAGTCCCGGGACGAGGAGCTTCAGGCGAAGCTCGACGCCGACGATCGTCGCGCTGCGATCGGTCGCGGCGAGTCGCCGGAAGCGTACGACCGCGAACTGCGACGCGATCGCGATCGATCCTGATTCATCATTCGACGATTCTCGATCCACCCGATCCCGGGGTCAGGCGACGAGCCCACGGCTTCGAATCCGATTGATCGACGGCTGCAGGTTGCGGCCGGGACACTGCGTCGCCGCACCCGGCCACTCGCGGTGGGTGTAGATCCGCGAGACGGGGACCCGATAGGCGACGGAAAGGGTCTTGAGGTGCATCGCGAGCCCGGAGAGCTGCGCGGAGGTGGGCCGCTCGATCTCGAAGTTGCCCAACACGAGGATCCCGATGTTGCCTTCGTTCCGATCCTTGACGTGGGCCCCCTGCCAGGTGACGGGCCGACACGACCACACCCGGCCCGCCCGGTCGATCGCGTAGTGGTAGCCGATGTCCGCCCAGCCGCGACTGTCGACGTGTGCCCGCCGGATCAGCCGAAGCCGGTCTTCGGTGTCCTTGATCCGACTCGACGCGAGCGGCGACGGGAGACCGTCGTGGTGGACGGTGATCGCGCGGATCGGGGTCATCCGGTTCATGTCGCCATAGTCCGGCTTCATGCCGGTCCACGAGGTCCGCGCGGCCACATGCCGGAACTGCTGGTCCGTGCCGGCGGTGCTCGGCTTCACGATTCTCGTCGAAGCGGAAGCGGTGGTCGCTCGCCCCGTTGCCGGCCAGTCGGGCTGGACGCTGGACGACCGACGCTCCGTGGAGGAGCAGCCGCCGAGTCCGGCGGCGACGATGCCTCCGGCCAGAAGCGACCGCGCGACATCGCCGAGCATGCGACGTCGATCGACGTCGTCGTCGGGGGTGTTCGGGATGCCTTTCGGGCTTCGCTCGGACATCGAGACACACCTTTCCATGATCGGAAGCCGGATGGAGCTGGAACTCGCCGGCGTCGCGGTGATCTTCGAAACGACGACCAGAGAGGTCCGGTTCGTGCGATCCGAGCGATCCGACCGGGATTCATCGACTCCCGGACGCGCCCCGCTTCAGTATAGGACCGCCTCCCGACGTGGAATCCGCGGATCGGTGGGGTTGTACCGGGCCCGTGATCCCGGTTCGGCCCGGTCCGCCGGATCATCGACCACCTGCGGCGAGCGATCGTCGATTCCGACTCAGGCCGGTGGTGACATCGGCAGGATCGAAGCAAGCCCCAGGGGATGACACGTGCTGCTGAAGTTGATCCGGAATCTCGCGGTTGGAGAGACGCTCGCCCACCCCGTCCGCCGACAGGGCCGCCGGGGCATGCTGCTGGCCGCCGGAACGGTGCTCGATCTCGGGACGCTCGAGCGGCTCGCGAGGATGGGCGTCCGTCAGGCGTGGATCGAGCGTGCCGGGACGGAAGGCGTCGAGGAATTCCTGCCCGTCGCCCTCGAGACGACCCGGGACGATCTCGCGGATCGAGCCGGGGAGTCCATCCGCGACATCGCGTCGACCCGGAATCCCGCGGTCGCCGTCGATGCGATGAGGACCGCGGTGAACGATCTCGTCGAGACCGCCCAGAACTCCAGCCGGACGGCCCGACTGGTGACCGAAGTCGCCGGGGGCGACGACGAATCGACCCGTCACGCGGTGTCGGTCTGCCATCTTTCGCTTCTCCTGGGGCTTCTCCTCCGGGACCACGTCGCCTCCGAACGACCTCGGCTCTCGCGGATTCGAGCCACCGATCTCGCGCCCCTGGCGCTGAGCGGACTTCTCCACGACATCGGACGGATTCGCGTTCCCTGCGAGGAGAACCTCGAAACGCCCGATGCGGCGACGGAAGCCGCCCACTGCCTCGATGCTCGGACGATCCTCACGCGATCGGTCCCCCCCGCGGTCGTCGTCGCGGCGATGCAGCACCATCGGCGATTCGACGGGACTGGATTTCCGACGCCCGAACGCCGGCAGTCGGCGTCCCGCAACGACCTCCATGTGTTCAGTCGAATCGTGGCGGTCGCCGATCATTTCGATCGACGCCGATCCCTCCATCCAGAAGAAAGCCGGATCGAGTCCCTCGCCTGGATGACCGATTCGACTCGACGCGGTTGGTTCGATCCGGCCGTTCTGGCCGCGCTTCCGGTCGCCGTCCCCGCCCTGCCCCCGGGAACGTCGATTCGACTGTCGACCGGGCGGGAAGCGGTCGTCCTCCGGCCCAACGAGGACCATCCGCTGGGCCCGCTGGTGCGCGAGATCCGACCCGGCCGAACCGGTGCCGAAATCGATCTGGCGACCGATCCGAGGGTCCACGCCACGCATCAGGACGGGCGCCCGCTGCCCCCACCGACGGCACTGCCCGAGGTACTCTCCGATCCCCGCCTCCGCGCGGCCTGAAGCGGGTCGGAAGTGGTTCGGGGATGTCGTTTCGATACCTCGAAAACACCACTTTCCCGGCGGTTTTCCGGTAGAATTCGGTGTCCCGAAGCTGATGCTTCGGGATGCGGTCGACCGTCCTCGAGACGGCTGATCGTTCGACGCCTTCGCGTCGTTTCGCGAGTGCTTCCCGGTCCGCTCGGATCGGATGGCTCCCGGACGTCGCGCCCCGAACCGAACCCCACCCGCTGAGCCCCGGCAATGACCGATCAAACCGAACCCGTCGACTCCTCCGCCGGCAAGGGCGACGACTACACCAGCGAGTCCATCCAGGTCCTCGAGGGCCTCGAGGCGGTGCGAAAGCGACCGGGCATGTACGTCGGCGGCACGGGACTCAACGCCCTCCACCACCTCGTGTACGAATGCGTGGACAACGCGATCGACGAGGCGATGGCCGGATTCGCGACCCGGGTGACGGTGCGACTGGGCATCGACGGCTCCTGCGTCGTGACCGACGACGGCCGCGGCATGCCGACCGGTCCGATGAAGCACGAGAACCCGACGATCGACGGCCGACCCGCGGTCGAGGTGATCCTCACCCAGCTGCACGCGGGCGGGAAGTTCGGCGACAACGCGTACAAGGTCTCCGGCGGACTCCACGGGGTCGGCGTGAAGTGCGTCAACGCCCTCTCGGAATGGACCCGCGTCGAGGTGATCAAGGACGGCGGCGTGAAGGCGATCGAGTTCTCCCGCGGGGAGGTCTCCAAGCCGCTCATCGACAAAGATCAGTCCGCGATCGTCGATGTCCCCGAGGGCCGCAACGGCACCCGGATCTCGTTCAAGCCCGACTCGACGATCTTCCCCGAGACCGAGTTTCGATTCGAGACCCTCCAGCATCGACTTCGTGAACTCGCGTACCTCAACTCGGGCGTGGTGATCCGGCTGATCGACGAGCGGGTCGACGCGTCGGGACGGATTCGCGAGGAGACCTACCACGACGAAAACGGATTGCTCGCATATGTCGCGCATCTGAATTCCGCGAAGAAGGTCGACAGTCCCGTCATTCATTTCGAAGCCGGCGACGAGGAACTGCAGATCCGCGCCGAGATCGCGATGCAGTACACCGATTCGACGAGCGAGAACCTCCTCGCCTTCGGCAACAACATCTTCAACCCGGACGGTGGAACGCACGTCTCGGGCTTCAAGACCGCCCTCACCCGGACCATCAACGGCTACTCGAAGAAGAACAACCTGCTCAAGGACGTCACCCCGAGCGGCGATGATCTCCGCGAAGGCCTGACCGCGATCGTGAGCGTGAAGATCGCCGATCCGCAGTTCAACAACCAGACCAAGGAGAAGCTGCTCAACCAGGAGGCGGAGAGCTTCGTCAGCAAGCTGGTTTCGGATGGACTCGGCGCCTGGCTCGACGAACACCCCCAGGAAGCGAAGCAGATCGCCCAGAAGGCGGTCCTCGCCGCCCAGGCGCGGGAAGCGGCCCGGAAGGCCCGTGAACTGATCAAGCGGAAGGGCGCGCTCGATTCCGGCGGCATGCCGCACAAGCTCGCCGACTGTTCGAGCAACAAGGTCGAGGAGACAGAGATCTTCCTCGTCGAGGGTGATTCGGCGGGTGGCAGCGCGAAGGGCGGCCGAAACCACGTCACCCAGGCCATCCTTCCGCTTCGGGGCAAGCTGCTCAACGTCGAGAAGGCGAGGCTCGACAAGGTCCTCGGCTTCGAGGAGATCCGAACCCTGATCCAGGCGCTGCAGTGCGGCATCGGCGAGGACTTCGACGTCAGCAAGCTGCGCTACGGCCGGATCATCATCATGACGGACGCCGATGTGGACGGCTCACACATCCGGACGCTCCTGCTCACGTTCTTCTTCCGACAGATGCCCGAACTGGTTCGACGAGGCCACGTGTACATCGCGCAGCCCCCGCTCTACCAGCTGCTTCGAGGCAAGAAGGCCTCGTACGTGCTCAACGATCGACGCATGAACGAGGTGCTCATCGACCAGTCCCTGGAGAATGCGGTGTTCGTCGTTCGCGAGGACGACGGCGAGATCCGATCCCGGATCGAAGGCGACGACGCCCGACGGCTCCTGCGTCGCCTCGAGCGACTCGAGGAACTCGTCACCGTGTCCCAGCGCCGCGGCATCC
This sequence comes from Phycisphaerales bacterium, assembly GCA_029248335.1. GTDB lineage: Bacteria > Planctomycetota > Phycisphaerae > Phycisphaerales > SM1A02 > UBA12014. Next base: position 38,852 of record JAQWJM010000056.1, on the reverse strand, counting down.
TGTTCACGGATCTGCTCGACGCCCGACACCGCGATCCACAGGGCGAAGACCGCCTTCCCCACTTCCATCTTCGCTGGCAGTCCGGGGAACGACTCTGCTGGAGCGAGGCCGAGGCGATGGAGGCGATCGAAGCGAACGATCTGATCCTCGATACCTCGATCGATCCTGAAATCGTTCCCGGTCCCGACCCCACGCGGGTCGCCACGGTGTGGGAACTCCACGAGAACCGGGAGATCGACCGGATCATCGTCGAGCTCGCCGAGACCGGCGTGTCGATCGACGACTGGGCGCTCGTGCAGGAGGAGGCCGTCACCGGCGAACGACTGCCCACCCGCTACGGCTGGCTGGTCGCGACCCCGAAGAAGGATCCGCCCGAGGAGATCGTCGAAGCGGTGAACATCCCGGCGATCATCTCGACCATGCAGGACGTCGGCCGCAGAGGCAGCGAAGTGAAGCGGTTCAAGGGCCTGGGCGAAATGGAAGCGGAGCAGCTCTGGGAGACCACGATGGATCCCGAGAAGCGCACCCTGCTACGGGTCAGCTGGGACGCCGCGAGCGAGGCCGACACGCTCTTCGCGACCCTCATGGGCGAGAACGTCGAGGCACGTCGCAACTACATCGAGGCGCATGCCCTCGAGGTCAAGAACCTCGATATCTGAGCGGAGACGCCGCGAGGCGGTCCGATGCGATGCCCACGCCGTGCGTCGCGCCCGGAATGATCTTGCTCCCGAGCAACGACCCGGTACGATCCTCTGGGCGGACCCTGCGCGGTCCCCGCGCGATTTCTCGACCATCCTCCGGCGCGCCCCCGTTCCACGTCGTCGACCTCGTCGACGATGAAAACAACCCGTTTTCAAGGAGAAAGAAGACCATGGACCATCCACGTCGCAAGCCCACCGTCGTCCTTCTGGGCGCCGGCCTGATCCTGACTTCGCTCACGGCCGCGACCTTCGCCGCCGGCGACGAACCATGCGATCTCGGTGCCGTCGTCAATCCCGTCACCTTCCCACCCACCGGATCCTCCCGTGATCTCCCCGACTGGGTGAAGCAGTACAACGCGTCCACGTTCCTCCTTGACGGCCGCAACCCGCTCGGGCGCAATCTCGGCGCGCCGAGGGCGATCGTCACCGAGCAGGACGACTCGGTGTGGGACAAGCTGGTGACCTTTGGAGAAACGGATGGGATCACCATCCAGTCGGTCGACCCGGACACGGGCGAAGTCATGCCGCACCACATCGCCAATCCCGTGCTCGTGGTGACGCTCAGCACCAATTCGCCGAGCACCTTCGCCACCATCGATGGACTCTCGGGGCTGGGTCCCCTCGCGGGCGACTACCTGCCCGTCGCACCCTTCGCGGGCGTCGACGAGGTGGTCTTCCGTCCCTACTTCGTCAACTCCGAGGATGGGACGTTCAACAACTGGATGGCCGCGCACCAGGTGACCGGCAGGACCCCCGAAGGCTTCATCTTCGCCGCCGGAACCCCGTTGAACTACATCCGCAACGTCCTCGGACGCACGACGTGTCTCAACCCCAACGGACCGGACGGGCCGGCCGACGCCTGCGTGCTCGCGAATTCCAGCGGCGTGACCGGCGTCGGAATGCCGTTCATGTTCGCGACCGATCCGACCGAGTCCCTCGATGACCCCTACGAGATCATTCCGGGCGCGGCCGACTGCGTGCAGCCCGCGGTCGCGCAATGGTGGGAACAGGAGCTGTTCGTGTTCGTCGCCGATCGCGATACATTCATTCGTCCGTCCTTCAATCCATCGCTTCGGGCGACGACCCGGGACCACCCCACCGACGACGGACGACCGATCTGGGACGACGCCGCCGGCACCTACCGTCCTCCACATCCCGGCGAACCGCTGTACGACTCCTATCTGAAGGCCACCGAGAACTTCGTCGGCTACGCGACGCCCGGCTTCGGCTGCCCTGAGGATCCCTGCGCACCGGGCGGCTGCACCACGGCTCCGGTTCCCTTCCTGGGGACCGCGGGCTTCGAGGATTGGCTTGCGCAGTGGAAGATCAACAGTTGGACCGATCAAGGGAGCCGACCCGACAACGAAGAGCTGGACGCCAGGACGACGCCGCTGGGATTCCCCTTCAGCGGCCTCGGACTGACGCTCAACTGGACCGAGTTCGAGCCGGACGCGCCGGATTTCGTTCCGGGTGATCTGAGCGGAAGGTTCGGTGCCATCAGCGAATTGATCCACGCCACCGACCAGCCGATGTTCCTGGTGAAGGTCCTGAACCCGAACCAGTACTACGCGCCGCCCCTCGCGGACGAAGTACCGTGGTGCGAGACCTGCCCCGGCGACTTCAATCGCGACGGAGAGGTCAATGCACGCGACCTCGGGATGCTGCTCGAGAACTGGGGCGAGGAAGGCCAGTGCTTCACCCTCGACTTCTCCTCCCCGGAGGTCGGTGCGGGAGACCTCGGCGTGCTGTTCGCGAACTGGGGGGCGTGCCCGGAGTGGCCCCTCCCGGATCTCCTTCCGCTCGACTGCGAGTGATTCCGACGGAAGATCCGTTCGAGCCTCGAACCCGGAAAGAACACCGCCCCGTGGAAGCATCGCTTCCGCGGGGCGGTTCCTCGTCATCGGGACGACGCGGCTCCATCAGGGTGATGCGAACGCGGATCAGGCTTCGGCGATCGCGGTCCCGCGGAGGATGCAGGAATCGCATCGTCCGCAGGGCGTTCCACCTTCGTCGGGGTCGTAGCAGCTGAACGTCCGCTCGATCGGCACGTCGAGCGCGCGGGCCTTCCGGACGATGTCGATCTTGCCGAGCTCGGCGAGCGGCGAGACGAACCGCGGTCCGTGCCCTTCCACGCCCGCCTTGGTCGCGAGATCCGACATCCGCTGGAACGCGGCGAGGTACTCGGGCCGACAGTCCGGGTACCCCGAGTAGTCGATCGCGTTGATCCCGAGCCAGATCTCCTCCGCGGCCCGGACCTCCGCGTAGGCCATCGCGAAACTGAGGAAGATCGTGTTCCGAGCGGGCACGTAGGTGATGGGGATCGACGCCTCCGCGGGATCGCCGGCGGTCCGGCCGTGACCGTCGACCCGATCCTTCGGCACCGCGATGTCGTCGGTGAGCGCAGACCCGCCGAACGCCCGCAGATCGATCGAGAGCACCCGGTGTTCGCGAGCGCCGAGTGATTCGGCGAGTTCCGCGGCGCGCTCCAGTTCGACGCGGTGCCGCTGGCCGTAGTCGAAGGAGAGCGCGAAGCACTCGCGACCTTCGGCCCTCGCCCAGGCGAGGACGGTGGCGGAATCGAGACCGCCGGAGAGTAGGACGACCGCCTTCATCGCGCGATCACACCGGGCTCGGGACGGTTTCGAGGATCCGCTGCATGATGCGGCGGGCGGTGATGGTGTCGCCTTCGTGCATCGCGGTCTTGCTGACCACGCGGTGGGCGCAGACCGGAAGCACGTTCTCGACGACGTCTTCGGGGATGCAGTGGTCGCGACCGGCGAGCACCGCGGTGGCGCGAGCGGCCTGCGCGATCGCGAGCGATCCTCTCGGGCTCAGGCCGACCCGGAGGTCACCGTCCTCCCGGGTCGCGGTCGCGAGCGCGATGATGTAGTCGGCGAGACTGCGGTCGAGCCGAACCGCGTCGGTGGCGGCCTGCAGGGCCAGCACCTCCTCGCGGGTGAGCACCGGATCCAACGCCTTCAACGTGGTCCGGGCCGGCTGCACGTCGAGGATCCGGACTTCGTCGTCCGGCGCGGGATACCCGAGGTTGATCCGCATCAGGAATCGATCGAGCTGGTTCTCGGGCAGGAAGTAGGTGCCTTCGAACTCGTAGGGGTTCTGGGTGGCGATCACCATGAACGGATCCGGCAGCGGGTGCATCGCGCCTTCGGCGGACACCTGCCCCTCGCTCATCGCCTCGAGCATCGCGGACTGCGTGCGGGGCGTGGTTCGGTTGACCTCGTCCGCCAGCACGATGTTGGCGAAGATCGGCCCCTTGCGGAACTCGAAGTCGTCGCGCTGCCGGTTCAGGACCGCCGCCCCCGTGATGTCGGTGGGGAGCAGGTCCGGGGTGCACTGGATCCGGGCGAAATCGGCGTGGATGGAACGGGCGAGCGCGTTCGCGAGAACCGTCTTGCCGACCCCCGGCACGTCCTCGACGAGGACGTGGCCACGGGCGAGAAGGCAGGCCACGAGCCGGTCGACCACCCGGGCGTTGCCCATGTAGACGGAGGCGATCGACTCACGCAACTTGTTCAGAGAGTCCTGCATGGGTCGTCGAGTATACGAGTCGAGACGCGAAGGAGATCCCCGATCGAGGCTTCACGCCCGGTCTCGAATTCTGTTGACAAGGGCCTTTCGAGCATCGACCCTGTGGCGGGGATCCGCCCCGGGAGGCCGAATGGTGGATCGTCCCGATCCTGCTCCACAATCCGATGCCGAGGGTGGGCGAATCGTGGCGGAGCTGCCCTGTCGGGACTGTCGCTACACCTTGATCGGCTGCTCGATCGCGGATCGCTGTCCCGAATGCGGACTTCCGGTCGAGGCGTCGCTTCACGCCTCGATCGACCTCGAGACCATCGACGGATCGGCCCTTCCCAACCCCCGGCTCGTCTCCGCCGCGGCCGGACTTCTCGCCATCGCCACCCTGATCTGGGCCTTCGGATCCACCTTGTTCTGGGTGTCGGACACGGCGACGATGTTCGACTTCTCGACGCCGTTTCCGCGGACCGCACCCTGGTTCGTCACCGCTTTCAGCCTGGCCTGGCTGGTCGCGGCGATGTTGCTGTTCCGGCAGGCAAGGACCGGATGGCCCGGAATGGCCTCGGGAATGGCCGTCGCAGCGATCTTTCTCGGGGGGACGGCCGCGATTCTGGTGACCGTGATCACGCCCTCCGTCCCGGATCCGGTCGCGATGATTCTCCGGTCGATCGTGATGGTCCTCCTCGTGCTCGGACTGTGTGACGTCATGGACCGGGCGGGACGGCGAGCCCTGGCCTATCGGCAGGCCGGGACCGCGATCCAGACCCGAACCCCCCTCCTGCTCGCGATCGCCGTGGAGATGTTGGCGTCGCCGATGGGCGATTCCGAGATCGCACGGATCCTTGGACTCACCGCATCCGCGTTGGTGCTCATCGGCACGATCTATCTCGTGGCGAATTCGTTCTGGGCGACGCTTCCGCTGCTTCGGGAGAAGCATCGCTACCGGGATCTGGTCTCCAGCCGGATGCAGCCGAAACGAGATTGACCGGGCGGCTGCCAGCATGGCAGACCTCGAGACCGACCACTCGTTCCATGTCGCGTGGCGGACGGATCCGATCAAGGGCGAATGAGCGGTTTCATCACTGCTGATCCCCCACCCCTCGCCGAAGATTCCCGTTTCAAACCCCCGGAGGGGGGTCGAACCCGTCTGATGCCCGAGGTCCGGCATCGCTGACGGGACTCGGTCACCAAGTCGCTCGGCCGAGGGTCGTGGTCCGTTTTTTGGCGCGGTTCTTGTTCTCACTCCTCGTCGCCCGGCGAATTGCCGTCCGGGCCCCCCGATCACCGCCCCGTGCGGCCCGGGGATCACCGTCAAAGTCCCCTGCGGACCCGCCCGGCCCGGATTCTCCGACGCCCCGCCCCGCACGTATTTCAGGAGTAGAAGACGCCATGGCAGTGAAGGAATTGTCCTTCGATACGGACGCCCGGAAGTCCCTTCTCTCAGGTGTCGAGAAGCTCGCCACCGCGGTGAAGAGCACCCTCGGCCCGCGAGGCCGCAGCGCCGTCATCGACAAGAGCTGGGGTGGACCCACCGTCACCAAGGACGGCGTCAGCGTCGCCGAGGAGATCGAGCTTCGCGACAAGGTCGAGAACATCGGTGCCCGGCTCGTCCGCGAAGCCGCGAGCAAGACCAGCGATGACGCCGGCGACGGCACCACCACCGCCACGGTCCTCGCCGAAGCGATCTTCAAGGCCGGCCTGAAGCAGGTCACCGCGGGCGTCGAGGCGAACGCCCTCGTCCGCGGCCTCAAGAGCGGCGTCACCGCGGTCGTCGAGGAGATCACCTCCTCCGCCCGTCCCGTCGATCAGGTCACCGGCGGCATCGCCTCGGTCGCCACGATCTCCGGAAACAACGATCCTTCCGTCGGGAAGATCATGGCCGAGGCCTTCAAGAAGGTCGGCAAGGAAGGCGTGATCACGATCGAGGAGGGCAAGGGCCGGGAGACCGAGATCGACGTCGTCGAAGGCATGCAGTTCGACCGCGGCTACCTCTCCCCCAACTTCGTCACCGACGCCGACGCGATGAAGGTCGTGCTGGAGAAGCCCCTCGTCCTCATCCATGAGGACAAGATCGACGGCATCACCAAGCTCGTCCCCTTCCTCGAGAAGGTCATGGCGGCCAAGAAGCCGTTGCTCATCATCGCCGAGGACGTGACCGGCGAGGCGCTTTCGACGCTCGTCATCAACAAGCTCCGCGGCGTCCTCCAGGTCTGTGCCGTCAAGGCCCCGGGCTACGGAGATCGTCGCAAGTCGATGCTCGAGGACATCGCGACCCTCACCGGCGCGACCGCGGTCATGAAGGACCTCGGCATGGAACTCGACTCGCTCGAGATCGCCCACCTCGGCCGCGTGAAGAAGGTGGAGATCACCGCCGACAACACGGTCATGGTCGAGGGTGCCGGCGCGACCGCCGACATCGAAGGCCGATGCGACCAGATCCGGGCCGAGATCGACCGCACCGACAGCGACTACGACCGGGAGAAGCTCCAGGAGCGTCTCGCGAAGCTCGCCGGCGGCGTGGCCCAGATCAACGTCGGTGCCGGCAGCGAGGCCGAACTCAAGGAGAAGAAGGCCCGCGTCGAGGACGCGCTTCACGCGACTCGCGCCGCGATCGCCGAGGGCGTGGTCCCCGGTGGCGGCTCCAGCTTCATCCGGGCGATGCCCGCCCTCGACAAGGCCCGCAAGGCGGCCCGCGGCGAGGAGAAGTTCGGCGTCGACATCCTGGCCGAGGCCCTTCAGGTCCCCCTTCGAACCATCGCGGACAACGCCGGCGAGAAGGGCACCGTGGTCGTCTCGAAGGTCGCCGAGATGAAGCGTGAGGAAGGCTTCAACGCCCTCACCCTCGAGTACGGCAACCTGATCGACCAGGGCGTGATCACGCCCGCCAAGGTCGACCGGACCGCGCTCCAGAACGCCGCGAGCGTCGCGGCGCTCCTGCTCACCACCGACTGCACGATCGTCGACGTCCCCGTCGAGGATGAAGGTGGCCACGACCACGATCACGACCATGGCGATCCCATGGGCGGCATGGGTGGCATGGGCGGAATGGGTGGCATGGGCGGCATGCCTGGAATGGGTGGCATGGGCGGCATGCCCGGCATGGGCGGCATGGGCTTCTGAGCCGACCGCCCCGCATCACACGTACGACTTTCAGACCAAGCACAACCGCGTTTCCACGCGACGATCGAACTGGAGAACACATCATGGCAGTCCGTCCCCTCGAGGATCGAATCCTCATCAAGCCGCTCGAAGCCGAGACCAAGACCGCGTCCGGGATCTTCCTCCCGGAGAGCGCCAAGGAGAAGCCCATGCAGGGCAAGGTCGTGTCCCTCGGACCCGGCAAGCTCCTCGACAACGGCGAGCGCGTGAAGCCCGGCGTCAAGAAGGGCGACACCGTCGTCTACGGCAAGTACTCCGGCACCGAGGTGGAGATCAAGAACGCCACCCATCTCATCGTTCGTGAAAGCGAACTCCTCGGCGTGATCGAGGGCTGAGGACCGGTCGCATCCGTCCTGCGGATGTGATCCCCGAAGCCGACTCCACTCCACACCAACGATTCCACGGGAAGCACCCCGATGACCACCAAGCAGATGAAGTTCGACATCTCCGCCCAGGCGGAGTTCAAGAAGGGCGTCGACAAGCTCGCGTCCGCGGTCGCCGTCACCATGGGCCCCAGCGGCCACAACGTGGTGATGGAGAAGTCCTACGGCGGCCCTTCGGTCACCAAGGACGGCGTGAGCGTCGCCAAGGAGATCGATCTCCCCGGCCCGTTCGAGAACATGGGCGCCAAGATGGTCCAGCAGGTCGCGAAGAAGACCGCCGACGTCGCGGGTGACGGCACCACCGCCGCCACCGTGCTCGCCGCGGCGATCTACGATCGCGGTCTCCGCACCGTCGCCTCCGGCGCGAACGCGGTCGCCGTCCAGCGGGGCATCAACGCCGCCGCCTCGATCGCCTGCGACGCCATCAACGACTTCGCCTCGAAGTGCAAGGGCAAGTCCGACCTCCAGAAGATCGCGACCGTCAGTGCGAACCACGACGCCGAGATCGGCGCCCTGATCGCGGAAGCGATCGACAAGGTCGGCGCCGAAGGCGTGGTCGAGATCGAGGAAGGCAAGACCGCCGACACCACGCTCGACTACGTCGAGGGCATGAACTTCGACAAGGGCTACCTGAGCCCCTACTTCATGACCGATCCCAAGCGGGCCGAGGCGATCATCGAGAAGCCGATGATCCTGATCCACGAGAAGAAGATCTCGAACCTCGCGGACCTGCTGCCCCTCCTCAACAAGATCGCCGGTGCGGGCAAGCCGCTCCTCATCATCGCCGAGGACGTCGACAACGAGGCCCTCGCGGCCCTCGTCGTGAACCGACTCCGCGGCGTGCTCGAAGTCTGTGCCGTGAAGGCCCCCGGCTTCGGTGATCGCCGCAAGGCGATGCTCGGCGACATCGCGACCCTGACCGGAGGCACCTTCTTCAGCGAGGACCTCGGCCGCAGCCTCGAGGACATCGAGCTCGCCGAACTCGGCACCGCCCGGAAGGTCGTCGTCACCAAGGACGACACCACCCTCATCGAGGGTGCCGGGAAGAAGAAGGACATCACGAGCCGGGCCTCGCAGATCTCGGCCCAGTACGAGCGGTCCACCAGCGACTACGACCGCGAGAAGCTCCAGGAGCGACTCGCGAAGCTCACCGGTGGCGTGGCCATCCTCTCGGTCGGTGGTGCCACCGAACTCGAGATGAAGGAGCGGAAGGATCGCGTCGACGACGCCCTTTCCGCGACTCGCGCCGCAGCCAAGGAGGGATACGTCCCCGGTGGCGGCGTCGCCTTCCTTCGAGCGATCTCCGCGATCGAGGACAACCGTCGCAAGGGCAAGGGTGACGAGCGATTCGGCTTCGACATCCTGGCCGAAGCCCTCGAAGCACCTTCCTTCCGCATCGCCGCGAACGCGGGCGTGGACGGCGACCTCGTGGTCTCCAAGATCCGCGACGGCAAGGGCGGTCACGGCTTCAACGCGTCCAGCGGGAAGTACGAGGACCTCGTGAAGGCCGGGATCATCGATCCCGCCATGGTCGCCACCACCGCGCTCTCCAACGCGGCGAGCGTCGCGGGGCTCATGCTGACCACGGACGTCGCCCTCACCGAACTGAAGGACGACACCGCACCCGTCGAGGGGGCGATCAGCTGATCCTTCGTCCGCACGCGACGCGGGGAGGGTCCGGTCCTTCGACCGGCTCTCCCCGCGTTCTTGAATCAACAATCTCCGGGAAACGATCCGGATGAGCACCACCCGCTGTTATTACGAAGTCCTCTCCGTGGAGCGAAGCGCTTCCGGTGACGAGATCAAGCGGTCGTATCGTCGGCTCGCGATGAAGTTCCATCCGGATCGCAATCCGGGGGACGAAGAGGCCGAGAAGTCGTTCAAGGAATGCGCCGAGGCGTACGAGGTCCTCTCGGACCCCGATCGTCGGGGCCGCTACGACCAGTTCGGCCACGAGGGGCTGCGAAGCACCCCCGGCCACGACTTCAACCGGATGAATCCGGACGACATCTTCTCGATGTTCAACGACATCTTCGGAGGTGGCGGCGGTGGTCGGGGTCGCGCCCGTCGGGGCCCGGTCCGAGGCTACGACCTCGAGACCCAGATCGAGATCGAACTCGAAGAGGTCCTCGAAGGCACCACCCGCGAAGTCGAATTTCGACGACTGGACGTCTGCGAGACCTGCGAAGGCAACGGCGCCAAGCCCGGCACGCGACCGGTCAAGTGCCCGACCTGCGAGGGCGTCGGCAAGGTGGAACAGGCGGGCCTCGGCGGCATGTTCCGCATGGTGGTGGCCTGCCCGAACTGTCGAGGCCGCGGCGAAGTCGTGACCGATCACTGCGGCGACTGCCGCGGCGCCGGACGGATCTCGGTCAAGCGGACCCTCGAGGTCCGGGTGCCCGCCGGCATCTCCCACGGCCAGGTGATCCGCGTCCAGGGCGAGGGGGAACCACCCCGGCCCGAGGATCTTCCCGAAGGAAACGGCCCCCGGGGCGACCTCCACGTGGTCGTGGGCGTCGAGGAACACGATCGATTCCAGCGGGACGGAAACGACCTCGTCACCGTCGTGCCGGTCGCGTTCGCCCAGGCGGCGCTCGGTGCGACCCTCGAGGTGCCGCTGCTGGAGGGCGGCCTCGTGGAACTCGAGATCGAGGCGGGCACCCAGCACGGCGAGATCCACCGGATCCCCGGCCATGGATGTCCGCGACTCCGAGGCGGCGACCGCGGCGAACTCGTGACCGTCCTGCAGCTCGTCGTCCCGAGAAAGCTCAACGAGGATCAGCGGAACCTCCTCTCGAAGTACGCTGAGACCGAGGAACTCGAGATCAACGACGCGGAACCGAGTCTCTGGACGAGAATCAAGGACTCCTTCTCCTGAGTTTCGAAGGTGGGCGGGACTTCCGAACCCCACCGCCCGATCATCCGAATGGCCCGACATGACGACCGAACCTGACACCACGCTCGAACCCGACAACGACAACGAAGGCCCCGACGCGACCGATCCCGTCGAGCACGAGGCCATCCTCGTGGAGCTCGGGATCGCCGACGAGACGATCGACGCGACGCCGGAAGAGGTCGTCGCGCTGGTCGCGCGGCTCGCCGCCCAGGCGACCGCCGCCGAGGAAGGCCGGATGCGGGCCCTCGCCGACTTCCGGAACTTCCAACGACGGTCGATCGAGAACGAAGGCCGGGCCCGGAAGGAAGGACTCTCCGGCGTGGTCCGGTCGCTCCTCCCCGCCCTCGATCATTTCGACCTCGCCCTGCAGTCCGTCGGTGCCAGCGCCACGATCGACCAGGTCGTGACCGGCGTCGGCATGGTCCGGGGTGAGATCGTGCGAGCGCTCGAATCGAACGGCGTGACCATCATCACCGCCGATCCCGGAACCGCGTTCGAACCCGGGCAGCACGAAGCGGTCGGCGTGAAGCCCTTCGAGACCGGCGACGAGGCCCACGAGGTCGGAAGCGTCGCGATCTGCATCTCACCGGGGTACGCCATGGGTGACGTCGTCCTCCGACCCGCCAAGGTGATGCTCGTCGCGGAACCCCCGACGGCCTGAGGCCGAGCTGCACCATGCCGACCTACGACTACGTCTGTGACGCCTGCGGGCATGCCTTCGAGCTCTTCCAGTCGATCACCGCCGATCCTGAGAAGACCTGTCCCGAGTGTCGGAAGCGAAAGCTTCGGCGACTGATCGGCATGGGCGCCGCGATCCTCGTCGGCGGTTCCGGCGCCGCCCCCCCCGCATCCGAGTCCGAATCCTCGAACCGCGCGTCGAGCGACTCCGAGACCTCGAAGACCGACGCCGCTTCGGACAGCGGCGATTCCACGAAGACGTCCAAGGACGACGCGTCCGCCGATCCCCCCGAGAAGAAGATCTCCGGCTCCACCTCGACGCCCACCCACGAGGCCCGCGAAGGTCGAGGCGTCGGAAACCTGGTCGATGCGGCCCGCCGGCAGCGGAAGGCCGACCGAAAGCAGAAGACCGGCGGCGGCGACGCCGCCAAGCCCGCCAGGACCACGAAGAAGGCGGTCACCAAGAAGAAGACCGCCGCTTCCAGGCCGAAATCCGCGAAAACCCCCACCGCTCGCAAGAAGAAGTGACCGATCGCCCTGCCGGAAGCAGGGCCCTTCTTCGGACGAGCGCACGACCCTGCCGGTAGCATCCCAACATGCCATCACGCTTTTCCGGGCGGATTCTCGCCCACCTGACCCACGACAACTACCGCCCCGCCCCAGTCAGCGAGATCGAACGCCGGATGCAGATCCCCGGCGAGGACGCCGACATCTTCGAGCAGGCGGTCGATCTCCTCGTCGACCAGGGCCGCGTCGAAGTCGGCAGCGACGAGAACGTCCGGCTGCCCGCGTACGGTGACGAGGTCGAGGGCACCATCAAGGTCCATCCCAAGGGGTTCGCGTTCGTCCGACCCGAACACCCCCACCGCGAAGGGGATCTCTTCATCCCCCGCGGCGACAACAGCGATGCCATCTCGGGCGACCGCGTCCGATGCCGCGTGCTCCGGCGCGGTGAATCGCGTCGCGAACGCGGACGCGGCGCCGTGAAGTCGAAGGCTCCTGCGGGCGAAGCCCTGCGCAAGTCGGTTGCGGGACGCGTGGTCGAGATCCTCGAACGCGGCCGGACGCGGTTCGCCGGCACCCTCGTCAAGCGAGGTCGGAGCTGGTTCATCGACCCCGACGGCCGCATGCTGCAGGCCCCCGTTCTCGTGCGCGACCCGCACGCGAAGAACGCGAAGGCGGATGACAAGGTCGTCTTCGAACTGGTGATCCATCCCGACGAGTTCACCGTCGGCGAAGCGGCGATCACCGAAGTGCTCGGCGTCTCCGGCGAGCCCGACGTCGAGACCCGCGCGGTGATCGAGAGCTACGGACTGCGAGAAGGATTCTCCGACGCGCTGCTCGACGAGGCCCGCGCCGCAGCCGCTTCCTTCGAACACGACGCCGCGGATCCCGAGATCGACCGCGAGGATCTCACCGGGCGACTCGTCTTCACGATCGATCCCCCGGACGCGAAGGACTTCGACGACGCGATCTCCATCGAGTTCGACGAGGCGACCGGGGAATGGGAACTCGGCGTCCACATCGCGGACGTCGCGAGCTTCGTCGAAGCGGAAAGCGAGATCGATCTCGAGGCGCAGCGGCGGGGAACCAGCGTGTACCTCCCGCGGCGGGTGCTCCCGATGATTCCGGAGACGCTTTCCAACGGCGTCTGCTCGCTCCAGGAGGGCGTCCCCCGTTTCACGAAGAGCGCCTTCATCACCCTCGATTCCCGCGGGCGGGTCCTCGACACCAGACTCGCACGGACCCTGATCCGCTCCCGCAAGCGACTCACCTATCTCGAAGCCCAGGCCCTGATCGACGGTGATCAGAAGGAGGCCCGCCGGCACTCGAAGTCCGACCCCGTCTACGAGAACGATCTGCTCGACGCCCTCCGCCTCGCGGATCGGCTCGCGAAGACCATTCGCGGACGCCGACTCCGTGCCGGCATGCTGGTCCTCGGACTTCCGGAGTTCGAACTGGTCTTCGACGACGACGGACACGTCATCGACGCCCAGCCCGAAGACGATGCGTTCACCCACACCATCATCGAGATGTTCATGGTGGAGGCCAACGAGGCGGTGGCGCGGGTCTTCTCCGACCTGAACCTGCCCCTGCTCCGCCGGGTCCATCCCGAGCCCACGTTCCACGACATCGAGGACCTCCGCGAACACGCCCGGGCGATCGGCTTCAACCTGCCCGAGGAACCGGACCGCACCGACATCAAGTCGCTGCTCGACGCGACCCGGTCCAGCCCGACCTCCCGCGGCATCCACTTCGCCGTCCTCCGCACGCTCACCAAGGCGACCTACTCCCCCGCGATCATCGGCCACTTCGCACTCGCGAGCGATCACTACGCCCACTTCACCAGCCCGATCCGGCGGTATCCCGACCTGACGGTGCACCGTGCGATCGACGCGTACCTCGACCACACCGAGAACGGACGCAAGGCGGGTGGCGGCAAGGCCCGCGGAAGACTCCGGTCGATCCTCGAAGGCGACTCGCGGGTCGTCGACGAAGGCAAGCTGCTCGAGATCGGAATGCACTGCTCCGAGATGGAGGTCGCGGCGGCGAGCGCCGAACGCGATCTGCGGACCTTCCTGGTCATCCAGTTCCTCGAGGAGAAGCATCTCGGCGACGAACTGCCCGGCGTGGTCACCAACATCCGCCCGAACGGCGGCCTCTTCGTGAGCCTCGATCGCTACCTCGTCGACGGCATGGCCAGTCTCTCCTCCCCGGGGGACGATCGCGGCCGGGAGGAACGCTGGTCGCACGATCGACGCACCGGTCGGTTGATCGCGACCCGGAGCGGCGCCAGCATCGCCCTCGGCGATCAGGTCACGGTCCGGATCCTGCGAGCGGATCCCGCCGCCCGCGAGCTGGACCTCGTCGTGGTGCGATTCGTCGAACGAGCCCCGGTGGTGGCGGACGCCCCCGCCGCAGGCCAGGGACGGAAGAATCGTGAGTTCACCGGTCGAGGCACCCGCGGCACCGAAGATGGCTGGACGAAGGGCCGGAATCGGAAGGGCGGCAAGGGCAAGGGACGCGGTCGTCGCGGTCGACGCGGCTGATCCCATCTCGTTCGTCGCCGTGTTCGTCGCCTCCGCGGCGAAGCGGCCTCGCCCCTCAGAACGACTCGAGCAACGCGTGTTCCGCGGTGGTCAGCCAGGTTTCCCCGGTCTGCTCGGCGTGACGGATCTTCCCGCGGAGCGTCTCCGCCTCCTCGACCTCGTCCGCCGCAAGATTCGCGAGTACGAGTTCGATGCAGGAACTGACGTTGATGGTGGTGGCCGGCATGGTCGTCTCCTTCCGTTGAGCGGGGTCGCAGGGTGCGTCCCCTCCCCCATCCGTAGGCCGCGTCGACCACGATGTGACCGATGTCACAGATGTCACAGGAAAAAAAGCGCGTCTTCGCGATCGACTCCATCACCCGACTAGGCTCGTCGTCGGGGCCCGGAATCGACGCGTGCCTGCGACGAACGCCATCCCGAATCGACTGCCTCGATCTGTCAGACCCGGTCGATCTCGTCCATCTCATGCCTTTCATCCGTCGCATGCGTCTCATCCATCGCATGCATCGCATGCATCGCATGAATCGCATGAATCGCATCCACTTCATGGATCCAAGAGCCCGGTCGAAGCTCGATACCGCTCGCTCCTGTTCTTTCTCGCCGTCTCGCTGACGACGCTCGCTGATCCGCCACCAGTCAACGCCTCGCCGTCTTCCTCGAGTGAACGAGTCGAGACGGCGCCGGCGGTGCCTGCGATCCGGATCGCCGAGATCTCCACCACCATCCATCCACCGCTCGACGCCGATTCCGCGGATCGGTTCGGGGTCGCGGTGGCGATCGATGCCGATCAGGTCTTCGTCGGCAACGACGGGCGCCGAGACGGACCGCCCGCCGCCGGCATGGTGACGATCCACGAACGCGACGAGGACGGATACCGGGAGACCGCCCGACTGCAGTCCCCCCGATCCCGGCCAGGCGATGAATTCGGCGCGGATCTCGCCGTCGACGACTCCCTGCTCGTCGTCGGTGCGCCGGGCATGGACGACGAACGGGGCGGCGCATGGGTCTTCCGATCACGGAATGAAAGATGGACCGTGATCGGTCGCGTGACGCCCGCCGCGCCGAACGTCGGAGACCGGTTTGGAGAGGCGGTGGCGATCGCCGACGATCTCATCGTGCTGGGTGGGCCGAGAGCGGATGTGAACGGCGTGCTCGATCGAGGCCGGGTGGCGTGCTTCCGGGTCGTCCAGGATCGGATCGGACCGGCGATCGAACTGGAACCCGCCATCGCGATGACCGGACTCCGGTTCGGAAGCGCCGTCGCGATCGCGGACGTCATCGTGGTGGGCGCCCCGGGATTCGATGTTCCGATCCCACCGCCGTCGACCGGCGTCGTGGATCGAGCCGGTGGCGCCTTCCGTTTCTCGACCGACCATCCGCACCGACGAGGAGGAGTCCTGCTGCGCCCGGATCCGGCTCGCCTCGACCGCGCCGGGCATTCGATCGCGGTCCTTCGCGACCATCGCATCGTGGTCGCGGCCCCGCGGGCGACGTTCGGCGCGCCGCGAAGCGGCGTCATCACCGTCCACGATCGACCGCGCCGGGAATACGCGGCACCGATCGGTCCGGAGGCCGGCCTCGGAACCCGGATGGCGTCCGCCCCGACGATGCTGGCGGTCACCATTCCGGGCCGGCGGGATTCGACGGGACGCGTGGATGCCGCGGTGCGAATCAACCGCATCGGGGATCAATCCATGCTGCCAACCCTCGATCTCGTCGGTCTCGGCATCGGCGGGAGCGTGCAACGCGTCGATTTCGACCCACCGGGACTTCGCCTCGCGATCGGCGTGATGCCGCCGGGCGACGGGCGACCCGCCGCCGGCGTGGTCCACGTCGTCGAGTTCGGACGGGCTCGCCCCTGAATCGACGCGACGTGATCCGATGGTCGCACCGCGAGCGGCGACATCATGATCGAGCCGGGGCGGCGTCGACCGCCCCCCTCGATTCAGAACGTCGCGAGCAATGTCGACTCGGCGGACGTGATCCAGTCTTCACCGGAAGCGACGGACTCGCGGATCGCGTCGCGGAGAAAGCGGGCGTCTTCGAGATCCCCCTCATCGAGGAAGATCCGGATCGCGTCGAGGAGTTCGGTGGTCGCCGTCGTCGTATCGTGCATGATCGATCCCCTGTAATCGATTTCGCGTCGCCGCCCCCTTGTGGTGATATCGGCCCACCGACGCACTCGAATGAGCACGGAACCTCGATCGGGGTGATCACCCCATGCTCGGCGTCCGGAGACGGCATCGCCGCCATCCTCCCGCCGGGAACGACGACCGACGTTCGGGCCAAGTCGGTCGTGCGGCGTTTCTTCTCTTCGGAGAGGCGGTTGGATCGAGTCGTGCGTCACGTGCGCGACTGCAACGACGCCGTTCCCGATGACGTCGGTGAACCCGCGATCAGCGAACGACTCGCTCCGGTACCAGACCGTCTTCGCCGCTCCCGGCTTCGGGACGATCGTCCGCATAGAAACGGTCGATCACCGCCGACCAGTCGTCGAGCGATTCCGCGGCGATGAACGCCTTCTTCACCGCCGCCGCTTCGGGGTGGATCGCCGCGAACTTGATCCCGAACTTCCGCATCTGGCGACTCGCGACCCGCTCGCCGTGGATCACGCTCGCGTATCGAAAATGATCCCGAAGCGTCCGACCCTGTTCCACGATCGACGGCGGCGTCGGCGTCCGACCCGCCATGAGCTCGCGGGCGTGGTGGAAGATCCATGGGTTGCCGATGCAGCCGCGAGCGACGGACACGCCGCTCACGCCGGTCAGTTCGATCATCGAGAAGATGTCCTCGACGGTCCACACGTCACCGGAGCCGAAGATGACGCGGTCGGGATTCCGATCGACCAGGTCCCGAAGGAACTCCCACCGGCCCGGGCCGACGTACCGCTGCTCGACCGTCCGACAGTGGACCGTCGCCCAGGCGTATCCGAGTTCGTAGGCGGCATCGAAGATCCGTTCGAAGTTGGCGGCCATCTCGGGCGTGTCGTCGAATGCTCGCCGCAGCTTCAAGGTGGTGACTCGGTCGCCGGCCGCGTCGCGCACCGCTCGAAGAATCTCGATGGCCGGCTCGGGATGCGCGAGAAAGTGACCACCCCGCGACCGCTTCTTGATCTTCTTGACCGGACACGCCAGATTGACGTCGATGACCTCGTAGCCCATACCCCCGAGGATCTCGGTGCCGAGTCCCATCTCCTCGGGATCGGATCCCATGATCTGGCCGGCGATCGGATGGTCCTCGAGCCCCGCCGCGAGGTTGTCCTCGATCTCGCCCATCCCGCACTCGGACGCGATCAGGTCCGGATCCTCCTTGCGACGTCCCTTCCCCCCGTTCACCAGGGTGCGGTCGAGAAGCGCCTCGGTCACGCAGAACGGGCAGCCGTGGCGACGGGCGATGAGCCGCATCGCCCCGTCGGAGTAGCCGGCGAGTCCGGCCTGGTAGAACGGCGCATCGAAACCCGGGACCGCTCCGGGAATCCGGGGGTCCAGCTCGTGCGTCGCGGCGATCTCGGTGATCGGCCGCGACAACGTGCGTTCGGGAACTCCATCTGGTCGCATGCCCACGCTCATCTCCTGATCCTAGCACCTCTCCGGTGGTCTCCCGGGTCGGAATGCGATCGACCGGGCTCCGCTACCATGCAACCGTGATGCAGGCTTTCATGCGAACCCAACCTCCCCCGGCGAGCGGGACCCCCGGTCGACATCGGCACGGTCCGATGCTTCTGGTGGCGTTGCTGACGATCGCGGTCGCCGGATGTGGCGGACGCCGGTACGAGCCTTCCCAGGCCGGTCGACCCTACCCCGAGGAGCTCGGGCAGGGCTCGGTGATCGCCGTGCAGGTCTTTCGCGATGCCGGTGACCTCATCATCGTCAACGCCTCGCCGCAGTCGTTCGAAGAGCTCGACGTCTGGGTGAACCGTCGTTACATGCTCCAGCTCGACAGCCTCGCCGCGGGCGAGACCAGACGAGTCTGGTTCGGTGATTTCTTCGATCAGTGGGGCGAGACGCCGGTGGCCGGTGGATTCTTCCGAACCGAGGCACCGACCCCCTCGGTGATCGTCCAGCTGCAGATCGACGAGACCAGTCCCTTGCTGGGCACCGTGGCGATTCCCGACGAAGATCGATTCTGATCGAGTCTGATCGAGTCGTCGCGCGTCGCCCCTCGGACCGCGAACCGCCGACCGTCGATCAGGACGCGGCCGGATCGCCGAATGCCGACGCCATCCAGGCCTGCACGCCAACCGGCGAGTCGACGATCGTCGCGATGACGCCGTCCGGCCGAACGAGGATCAACCGCCCCGTCCCACCCAACGCGTCCGTGCAGGATCCTCCGGGGTCCTCCGCGTCACCACCCACCCCCAGACGACGGATGCCGAGCGTCAGGCCGCGCCCGTTCACACCGAAGGATCCGGGCAGCCCGGCCGGAATCACCGGCCCGATCACGAGCACCGTGGCCGCGGCCCCGCGAAGGAGATGATGCAGGGGCGTGGGACGACCGCCCACGAGCACCTCGAATTCGGGGAGCGGATCGCCGGACCGGAGGCCACCGACCCGCGTTCCGTCGGCGAGTCGATGCGATCGGTAATCGATCGCATCCTCCGAAATCATCGCGCGGAAGCGGCGACGGACCGTCGCCGTCGACATCCCGAGATGAACGATCGAGTTCCGGGCGGTTCGTGCGAGTCGATTGGTGAGCATGGTCATCCGCAGCATCCGGGCGGAATCCCGGATCACCTGATGTCCCACCGGATGACGTTCGTCGTGATAGGTGTCGAGCAGTGGGTCGCCGGCACCGCCCCGGAGGTGCACCGCGAGTTTCCACGCGAGATTCTGCGCGTCCTGCATCCCCGTGTTCATCCCCTGCCCGCCCGCGGGACTGTGTACGTGCGCGGCGTCCCCGGCGAACAGCATCCGGCCGTGACGATATCGCTCGATCTGGCGCTCGTTGATCCTGAAGTGACCGAGCCAGTACGCCTCGGTCGCCGTCCACTCGAGCGTGGTTCGCGTGTCGAGCACGCGCTGGACGTCGGCGAGGGTCGGCTCCGACGCCTCCTCGTCGCAACGCCCGAGATCCGCGACGACCCGCCATCGGCCCGCCCCGACTGGAAACACCGCGACCACGCCTCCGCGATCGAGCTCGATCCTGATCTGCGATGGATCGGACGCCTGCTCGATCGCGACGTCGGCGATCAGCCAGCGATGGTCGAGCGTCGCGCCCGGGAACGGAAGATCGAGTGCCTTCCGGATCGTCGAGTGACCACCGTCACAGGCGAGAAGCCAGTCCGTCTCGACCGTCTCCACGCCCCGGGGGCCTTCGATGCGGACGGTCCCACCGGTGGTCGCGGGGACGAGACCGAGCAGGCGGGTGCCACGCTCCACTCGGACGTCGTGTTCCGCGAGCGCCTCGATCAGGAGCCGTTCCGTCGTCGACTGCGGGACGAGGACGCCGGTCGGAAAGGCGGTCTCGCCGATCCGCTCCTCGGTGAGGTCGATCGACGCGATCGCCCGCCCGTCACTCATGATCCGCGCCGATCGCATCGGAACATGATCCCGGAGGAAACGCTCGAACGGAACGAGTCCGTCGATCGACTTCAGGGTCCGACGCCAGACCACCAGCGCCTTCGACAGATCGGTGGGCCCGTCGTTCGAGTCGATGATCCGGGGGCGAAGACCGTGAGACGCGAGTTCAAGCGCCGCGGTCAGTCCGACCGGACCGGCTCCACACACGAGGATGGTCGAGTCGTGGTTCATCGTCCTGCACCAGGCCGCCGCGGATCACGGAATCATTCGACCCGCATCGGCTCGCGGATCTCCGCCCCGTCGATCTCGTTCAGGGAATCTCCGAGTTCGGTGCGGGCCGACGCCGCGAGCGCCGTCATCCGAGCGACGATCTCGGGATGCCGGTCGGCGACGTCGTTCAGTTCGCCCGGATCGTCGACGAGATCGAAGAGGGCCGGCCCGATCTTCACGCCGTAGGTGTACTTCGCCGGTCGTCCGTTGTTCCCCGCGGGACGACCCTCCATCGATCGATAGGTGTGCGGAAAATGGAGCTTCCAGCGTCCCATCCGCATCGCCTGCAGTTCGTCCTTCCGGTACCAGAAGAAGAGTGCCTCGTGCGGCGCCGCCGCCCCGGACGTCCCCTGGAACTGGGGCAGGATGCTTCGGCCGTCGATCTTCCGCGCGGGCGGATCCGCGCCGGTCATCTCGACGATCGTCGGCAGGACGTCGATCGTCATGCACGGCGTCTCACAGGTCGTTCCCGGCGGCACGACGGGTGGGTAGCGGACCACGAACGGCACGCGGACCCCACCCTCGAACGTCGTCCCCTTCCCCTCGCGAAGCCCCCCGGTGGTGCCGGCATGATCGCCGTAGTTGATCCACGGGCCGTTGTCGCTGGCGAAGATCACCATCGTCCGGTCGAGCACGCCTTCGGCTTCGAGCGCCTTGACGATCTCCCCCACGGACCAGTCGATCTCCTTGATCACGTCCGCGTAGGGGCCGTACATCGAGGACTGGCGGAACTTCGGCCCCACCGCGAGCGGGACGTGCGGCATCGAGTGCGGCACGTAGAGGAGGAAGGGTCGGTCCGCGTTGCGGTGCACGAAGTCCACGGAGAGATCGGTGAGACGACGGGTGATCATCTGCTGGTCGTCGAGGTCGTCGATGAATTCGATCGGCCCGTCGGCCCCGTACCACGGGAGTCGCGGCCAGGCCTTCGGACTCTCCGGATGCCCCGGCCACATGTCGTTGGAATAGGGAATCCCCTCGTACTCGTCGAAACCCTGGCGGGTCGGAAGGAACGGCTCGTGGTGGCCGAGATGCCACTTGCCGAAACACGCGGTCGCGTATCCGAGCGGCTTCACGACCTCCGCGATGGTGGTCTCCTCCGGATCGAGTCCGTGGCGAGCACTGGGGGCCAGGGCGCCGCTGATGCCCAGCCGATTCGGGTAGCAACCGGTCAGGAGCGAGGCTCGCGACGCGGAGCAGACCGGCTGCGAGACGTAGAAGTCGGTGAACCGCATTCCCTCCGCCGCGAGTCGATCGATGTTGGGCGTGGGAATGTCGGTCGAGCCGTAGCACGACAGGTCGCCCCAACCCTGATCGTCGGTGAAGACGATGACGATGTTCGGCGGTGGATCCTCGGCGTCGGTCGAGGCGACGACGGCATCGGTCCGGACGACGAGGGCCAGCAGAACGCCGACGCCCGTCGAGATGGATCGACGGGCTCCGACACGACGTGTTTCCAGTGGTGGCATGCCTGAAGCGTACACCGAGCGCATGCGGTCGGCGACGCCGGGCCCGGATCAGCCCAGTCCGAGATCCGCCCGCTTGGCTTCCCACTCCGCGATTTCACGCTTGTTGGTGGTGTCCAGCGGGGTGCCGCTCCGAATCGCCTCGATCTCCAGCGAAGTGAGGTGCATCGCGTTCAAGCGATAGTCCTCGAACGCCTCGCAGGTGATCGGCACGATCCCCTTGATGAGGTCGTACATCGCGGTGGCGTAGTCGCGGATCTCGATCTGGGCGTGCTTGTCCATCCGCAGCGAGAGGAAGTGCAGGATGTTGTGCAGGTCGCACTTCCAGTACCACTCGGTGAAGACGCTCACGGGGAGCGCCGCGCGGGCGATCTCGCGGGCGACGCCCTTCTCGGTGAGATCGTGATAGCGCGAGTACAACGCCTCCGAGTCCTCGAGCAGCTTGAGGAACTCCTCGGCGGTTCCGACGTCCATCGGCTCGTCGCCACCCTGTCGGTTGGACGTGCTCTGCTTGCGGACGTTGTCGATGGACGGTCGATAGAAACGATCGGGCATGATCGAGTACCGGGCCGAATACTCGTTCACGTTCGCGGTTCGATGCCGGATCCACTGCCGGGCCACGAAGATCGGCATCGCGATGTGGAACTTGAACTCGATCATCTCGAGCGGCGTGGTGTGTCGATGCCGCAGCAGGTAGCGGATGAGTCCGCGGTCCTCATTGACCTTCTTGGTGCCGGCGCCGTAGCTGACCCGGGCCGCCTGGACGATCGCGCTGTCCGCGGTCTGGCCTTCGGGGACGAGCCGGGGCATCGAGTCCACGAGCGCCACGAAGCCGTGCTCGTGGATCGGGATCTCCCACCGGCTGTCGCCGTTCATCACATCCTTGAACGCCACGTCCGGCGCGACGCGCTGGATCCGGTCGTCCCCGGTGCCCTGGTTGGTGGTGGTGTCGTCGCCCGTGACCTGCGTGTCGGTGTCGCTGCTCATGCCGTCAGTCTCGCAGGTCGCCCGGGCCCCGGCCAGCGTCGGCGTCGATTTCGACATCCCGCCAACATCCGGAAGACGCTCCGAGCGGCTCGACGGCTCAGTTCGCGAGGCGGACGCCGGCGTTCCGGAGCCACCCGTTCACCACGTCCAGCGTCGATCTGGCGTCGATCATCCCGCTGGGGCGGCCTCCGACCGAAAGGACCGGCGGAAGATCCCGCTCCGGCGGCCAACTGACCAGGACGAGCTCCAGGGCATCCGCAAGGGGTACCGGCTCCATGCCGGCCATCGCCTCCTCGAAGGTGGCGGGCCAGCCGGACTCGGGGTCCGGGTCCGGATCGGCGAGTGGGCCGGGAATCACGGCGGGAAGCTCGCGATCGAGGATCTCGGAGACTTCCAGCGGAAACTCGCCGCCGTCCGACGTGGCCACGAGGATGGCGTAGCCGACGGTCCGGAGGGCCGTGTCGCTTCGAATCGCCTGGGCCTTCACATTGCGGACCACGTCGAGACCGAAGAACCAGGTCCCGACCACGCTGGCCGCGAAGATGAAGATGAAGCAGAAGAGGAAGATCCGTCCCCGGACCCCTCCCTGTGTTTCCAATTCCGAGCCGCGTTCCTGGGTCACATCCGCATCCCTTCCCACTCGACGCGAACTCGTTCCCGGCGGGGATCGGGCTCGGGAACCGCCGAGAGCAGTGCCTTGGTGTAGGGGTGCTGCGGATCGTGAATCACCTGATCGCGGGCGCCGACCTCGACGATCTTGCCGTTGTACATGACCGCGATGCGGTCACAGACGTGATGGACCACCGCCATGTCATGGCTGATGAAGAGGTAACTCAGATCGAATTCCTCCTGGAGATCGTCCAGCAGGTTGAGGATCTGCGACTGGATCGACACGTCGAGCGCGGAGGTCGGCTCGTCGCACACGATCATTCTCGGCTCGACCGCGAGGGCCCGGGCGATTCCGATCCGCTGCCGTTGTCCACCACTGAATTCGTGCGGATACCGGTCCGCGGCCTGCTTCCAGAGTCCGCATCGTTCGAGCAGCTGCTCCACCCGATGCCGCAGCTCGTCGCCACTGGCCATGCCGTGCACCACGAGCGGTTCGCCGACGAGTCGGCCGACCCGCATCCGCGGGTTCAGGGAGCCACCGGGATCCTGGAAGATGATCTGCATCTCGCGGCGAAGCGCCCGCATCTCGGTCGCGGACTGCTTGAACACCGGCTTGCCTTCGAAGTGCACCTCACCACTCGTCGCTTCGAGCAGGCGAAGAATCGTCCGGCCGACGGTGGTCTTGCCACACCCCGACTCGCCCACGAGGCCGAGCGTCTCACCGACCCCGAGGTCGAAGCTGACGCCGTCGACCGCCCGAACGTGGTCGACGGTCCGCTGGAAGAGACCTCGCTTCACGGGGAAGTGGGTCTTGAGGTCGTTGACCTCGAGCAGTGGACGGGCGGACGAATCGTTGGACGTGTTTGGAGACGGGGACATGATTCAGATGCTACCGGTTCCGGGCCTGTGACTGGGGCTGCGGATCAGGGTGATTTCGACACGGGACGGGTCTCAGGACCCGAGATCGAGGGCGACCCGCTCACCGTCCGGTCGAACCCCGACGATCGGGATCGATCCCTGACGCCGGGAGAGCCGGACGAGAAGCCTGTCCAACCGGGCGAGCAGCTCGTCGTACGAAGCGATCGGACGACCGCCGGCCTCGAGCAGGATCGAGCCTCTGGGGAAGACCTGCCCGATCTGGCTCCGGGGATCGGAATCCAGCACGATGACTCCGGACTGGAATTCCACACCTGCGTCCTGGGCCCGATCGGGAGTCGAGGTCGCGAGCTCGACCAGACCGAGGTCCCGAAGCCGTTGGGCGGCGAGGCTCGACATGATCGGATCGAGCCGACCGAGGACGACCTCGATCAACCGCCTGCCGGACTCGCCGGATTCGAGATCGGTCCGCCAGACATCGAGCACGACGACCTCGCCGGGTCGTCCGGAGGAGATCATCGACTTCAGCTGTTCGAGCCCGCGGACCCGACGACCGTCCACCTGCTCGATGACGTCGCCGACCTTGATCCCCGCGACCTCCGCCGGATACCCCTGCTCGACCGCGGTGACCGCGACGCCGTCGCCCTCGTACTCCTCCATGATCGCTTCGGCATAGGGGCGGAAGACGGCGGCCCGGCCGCCGAACGCGGCGGCCCGTTCGAGGTCCATCGAGGTGGTCGCGGCGAGCCCGACGCCGAGGAAGCCCTTCTGGACCTCCCCGGTCTCGATGACCTGTTCCACGACCGCGGTGATCTGCGACATGGGAATCGCGAGGCCGATGCCCGCGAACTGTCCCTGTCCGATGGTGTTGCCGCGGCCGGTCGCGATCGCGGTGTTCATGCCGATCACGCGCCCCTGGGCGTCGGTCAGCGGGCCGCCGGAGTTGCCGGGGTTGATCGCCGCGTCGACCTGGATGAAGTTCTCGTAGTCGATGTCGTCGAGCCCCGCCGCCCGGCCGAGGCCGGAGACGATGCCGCTCGACATCGAGAATCGAAAGTCGAAGGGCGAACCGAATGCGAACGCGATGTCGCCCTGCCGCACGCCCCGGCTCTCACCACGACGGGCGGGAATCAGGTTGCCCGACGCGATCTTGACCACCGCGATGTCGCTTCGAAGATCGAGTCCGAGGACCTCCGCGGTTCGCACCTCGCCGTCATGGAGCTGGATCTCGATCTCGTCGGCCGCTTCGACGACGTGCGCGTTGGTCACCACGTGTCCGGCCTCGTCCCAGATCCAACCGGAACCGGTCGAGGCGAACTGACCGAATCGCGAGCCGTTTCCGACGGTGCCCTGACTCGACACGTGGACCACCGACGGCTCCACCACCGTGGCGATGTCGCGCTGCGCCTGCGAGATCGCCTCGAGCACGTTGCCGTCCTCGAGGCGGGCCGATGCCTTCGCGATGTCGGCGCGGGTGCTCGCGGTGACCACGCCCCGGATCGCGGCGGGCCCTGCGAAGAGCGCTGCCACGATCGTCGTGGCGACCACGATGGCGGGTCCGACATGCGTGATTCGATTCATGGTCGCTGCTGCTCCAACGGGGTTGCCGACTCGGAAGCCGAAGGGCCTCGCCCTGTCTTCTTCGGAAAACGGAAGCGGTCTGGTTCGTCAACCGGCGAAACCCTCGACGGATTCGCGAAAAAAGGCCCGCCGGAGGCAGGTTCATCCCGATGAGCCCCGAAACGGTCCGGCGGACTCCGAACCCGGGTCAATCCTCGAGCCGATTCGCCTCGCCGTCCAGCATCTCGTACTCGTGATCGAGTTCCCGGCGGCGGACCTTCTCACACCACTGTTCCACGACGACCTGGACGGAGGGGCCGATCCGGCCCTCCTTGCCCGCGAAACTGGGCTGCCAGTCGCTGAGTCCGAGGATGTCCTGCGTCACCACGATCTGGCCGTGACAGGCCGGTCCCGCCCCGCATCCGATCACCGGCACATCCACCGCTTCGACCACCTTCGCGGCCGTCTCGGCGGTCGTCGCCTCGGCGAGCACCGCGACGGCACCGGCCGCCACGAGGGTCCGGGCGTCCTCCACCACGCGTCGGGCGGATTCGGCGGTGCGTCCCGCGACCTTGTAGCCGCCATGGAGGTGCACCTGCTGAGGAAGGCAGCCCACATGGGCGATCGCGGGAACCCCGGCCCGGGAGAGACGCTCGAAGACCGAGGCGAACCGAGCGTCCGCCTCGAGTTTCACCGCGTCCGCGTTGCCCTCGACCATGAATCGGGCCGCATTCGCGACCGCTTCATGCTCGTCGAGGTGATAGCTCATGAACGGCATGTCGCCGACGACGAAGGCGTTGGGGGCGCCGCGCCGCACCGCCGCCGTGATCTGCAGGAGGAATTCGAGCGGCGCGTGCGTGGTGCTCGGAAGACCGAGGACGACCTCCGCGGCGGAGTCGCCCACCAGCATCACCGGAACGCCCGCCCTGGCCAGCCACCGCGCCATGGTCGCGTCGTAGGCGGTGAGACACGGAAACACCACGTCGTCGCGTCGCCAGCGACGC
This sequence comes from Phycisphaerales bacterium, assembly GCA_029248335.1. Lineage (GTDB taxonomy): Bacteria > Planctomycetota > Phycisphaerae > Phycisphaerales > SM1A02 > UBA12014. The sequence continues at coordinate 12,157 of JAQWJM010000056.1, read as the reverse complement.
AGATCGCGGAGGGTGATCCGTTCGGGGAGTCCGGGTGGGGACGACGGCTGCGGTGGTTCGTCGACGCGGGAGCTCATGCCGATAGTCTAGATGCTTCGCCCGGCGATGCGAAATCCGACCCGAAAATCATCCGAGCCCCATCGGACGGACGGGGTTCGGGACGATGTTGTCCCGACCAAGGACGAGCATGTCCGCGATCTCGACCGCCTCGCGGAAACTCTCGGTCGCCTTCTCCAGATCCGCGACGTGCGGCAGGACGGCGCCCTGTTCCAGGTGCTCGAGCGTGGCGACCGCGTCCCCGCACAGCAGGATCGTCACCTTGGGAAGCGGAAGCAGAAGTCCGCAGAGCCCCGGCGTGACGCCGGGAAGCGGAAAGAGGTCCACGCCGTCCATGATCTGGTCCGGGGCCGCCCCGAACCGCGTCACGATCCGCTCCTCCTCCTCGAGGAGTCGCTCGGTGTCCCGATCGAGCTCGTCGACGTCGTCGAGTTCGATCATCTTCTCCCGCAGGGCCGCGCGGTAGGCGTCTCGTTCGACCTCCCCCACCAGCCACTGCGCCTCGGGAAAAAGTTCGAGACCGCGTCGACGATCCGGCCGGAGATCGGTGAGGAAGATGTCGGTGATCGCTTCCGGTCCCAGTCCCGTCCGCTCGTCGAGGCGCTGCCGCAGGTGATCGGGAGGCAGGCTCGGGTCGATCAGGATCCGGCGATCCCCCTCGGTGAGCAGCGTGGTGGTCGCGTGACCGGGGCGGCGGTTGCCCGCCTCGTTTCGAAGCGGGTGACTGGCGAGCGCGCCGATCGAGATGATCCGGACTTCAACTGACATGGTCTGTGGGTTCCTGTCCCGCCTCGGCGGGGTGCACGATCAATCGACGAGCGGGTCCCGGCCGAACGCGCCGAGTGGATGCGCCGGATCGCGCTGCTTGTCGCGGATGGCGTCGAACACCACCGGCGGAACGAAGGTCGCGAGCTGCTCGATCGACGCGCCGAGCGCCGCCATCTGGCGGATGAGACTGCTCGAGGTATAGGCGTATTCCTCGCCCGAGACGATGAAGACCGTCTCGATCCCCGCGATCTTCCGATTCGTGATGGCGAGCTGCGACTCGTTCGCGAGGTCGGTCGAGTTTCGGATGCCGCGGATGATCGCGCAAGCGCCGACCCGGCGGGCGAAATCGACGGTCAGGCCTTCGTAGGTCTCGACCCGCACCGCGGCACCTTCGGCCTCGTCCGCGGCGATCGCGTTCCGAACCATCTCGGACCGCTCCTCCATGACGAACAAGGGTGCCTTCTCGGGATTCCGCCCGATCGCGACGACGATCTCGTCGAACATCGTGCGGGCCCGTCGAAGCACGTCGAGGTGGCCCAGCGTGATGGGATCGAACGAGCCCGTGTAGATGGCGAGGTGCCGGGCATGGCCGTCGTTGGTCGGGGTCTTGCTCACGATGCGGATTGTACCGGCACGAGAAACCCTCCAGATGGGAGAAACCGATCCCATGGCGCGGAATCCGCGCCCGTTTCGATGCCCGAGCTTGTCCTGCGATTCGAGGAATCGAGACTCTTCTCGGTGTTCGACGGCCAACGCCACGAACGCCTGGGCCGCTCCGGCCTTCATCCGAAGTGGATCGCTCCACGGTTCGGATCAGGGCGGGGAGCAGTCCACCGGAAGTGCCCTGGATCGGCCCCGCAACGGTCTGCCTCCCCGTTCGGGGCCACTTCCGCGCGCCGATCGGGGACGGACGACCGTCAGGCCTGGACGGGCATCACCACCGGCGGAAAATCGATCTCGGTCTGATTGACGTGATTGAAGAGATTCGTGAAGGTCATCCACGCGATCGCGGCGATCACCTCGATCACCGCGGCATCGTCGAACCCGGCCGCGCGAAACGCCTCGAGTTCGGAATCCTCGATCCAGCCGTTCTTCTCGGTCACCGCGTCGGCGAATCGAAGGAGCGCCCGCTCCCGATCGTTGGTGCCTTCGCCACGCCGGAACGACTCGGCCTTCGCAGCGTCTGCGCCGGCGCCGGACGCGATCTTGGTGTGGGCCGCGAGGCAGTAGCCGCAGCCGTTGCGTTCGGAGACCCGGAGCATGACCGCCTCGGCCTCGAGTGGCGAGATCGCGCCGCTCTTCCCGATCGCGCCGGCCATCGCCATCAGCCCCTCCATCATCACGGGATTGTTGGCCATGCCCTTGAAGATGTTGATCGGCGCGTTGGCGAGCACGGCAGCGGCGGCGCCTTCGGCGGCGGCGGGTTCGATCGGGGAGAGTCTCGGCATGGCTTGATCCTTGGAATCGGGGGGTGGTTGAAGGGGAATCCCGAAGCTCGCCGACGGCGACATGACGGGAGTGGACTCGGATCCGGGAGGATCCCGGGCGATCAGGATGCTGGAAGCGGGCCGCGACTCACTGGTCGATCAGGCGATCGAGCCCGGCGGCGACGAGGATCTGCTTGAAGTTGTCGCTGAACACGAAGTTCTCCTCCGGGAATTCGCGACCCCCCGCGTTGTTGTCGATGTGGCTGAAGATCAGGTCGATCCGCCCGATCTCGTGCCATTCGCCCTCGGTGTGATCGAGCCGGCGAACGACACCCGTGGTGCTCGCCCCGACGTCGTCCATCCGTTCGATCTCCGCTTCGTAGCGAAGGCACTGCCCGGGGACCGCGTCCTCGTCGATCTCGACCTTCGAGATCTTGGCGAGCACGACCTTCTCCCGGAACCGGTTGACGGAACCGACGAGGATTCCGGCCGTCTGGGCCATGCCCTCGACGATCAGGCTCCCCGGCATCACCGCGCAGGGCTCCAGCCCGTCACTGCCATCGAAATGGTCGTGAAGGTGCTCCTCGGCGAGGGAGAGGTTCTTGACCGCATGCATGCGGCTCCCCTCCTCGAACGACGTGATGGTGTCGATCCACATCCACCGCACGGGCGGGACTCCTCGGTGAGGAAACGTCGTCGCGGATCAGGCCGCGGTCTTGCGTTCGATGAAGTCGACGAGACTGCCGACCGTGAAGACCTCGGAGAGCTGGTCGACCGACCGCTGCTCATCGAGCTTCGAGAAGTCGACGTGGGGCATCTTCTCGCGAAGAACCTCCATCGCCTTGTCGGTCAGCTTGCCGTCCACCACGAGGGTGTCGTCGGACATGAGGTTCTCGGGGAAGAGCTCCCCCTGATCGATCTTGATCGAGAACTCCTGCTCCAGCTTGAAACTGATGTCGAGGAAGTCGATGGACTCCGCGCCGAGATCGCCGATCAAGGTGGCGTCCATCGTGATCTCGTCCGAGTCCGCGCCGAGCGCGTTCTCGAGCACATCCTTCATCTTCTCGAAAATCTCGTCGCGACTGATGACCGCCATGGTCGTCTCCTTGCCGGTCCGAACGGCTTCAGGAGCCGGGACCGATCGGGCTTTCACGAACCGGTCCGCCGAGCGGACCGTGGTCGTCTGATTCAACGTGCCGGCGATCCATCGCCGGCGATCGCCGCGGCCTCGGGCACCGCGATTCTGATTGGACGCATTGTAAAGCGACCGGACACCGCGGTGTCGCCGCCGTCGACTCCCTCTCCGGGAGAAATGACGACCCCGGCCCCCTTGAACGACACGACGTCTCCGTCGAGCCGCTTCAGCAGGTCGACCTGCAGGCGCAGCGTCTCCCCGGGCTTGACGAAGGTTCCGTACCGGAGGGCCTTCACCCCGCCGAGCACGAAACGGCGACCGTCGTCGCCGAGCAGCCTCCGTCCCGCCTGGACGAGCGCCTCAAGCATGAACACGCCGGGGAGCACCGGGAACGTCGGGAAGTGGTCGCCGAGGTACTCCTCGGCGCTCGTGACGTTCTTCACGGCGATGATCCGGGTGTCGGTCCGCTCGAGCACTTGATCGATGAGCCTGAATCGCATGGGCGGGGAGGATATCCGGAGCCTTCGGTCAAGGTGCGATCACGATCGGTGCGTCGCAGGATTCCCGCCCCACTCCAAGAGCCTGCAAACCACGACCATCTCACCTCGAATCCGGCCCATGGATATCGTCAAGCCCCTTTCTTTTATTTATCGGACTATTTATTGCATGAAACAGTGCCCTGAACGTCCACGCGGCCGGGAGACGGATCTCGAAACATGCGGCCCGAATCGCAGGAGGGCCGATGAAAGGGGGTCATGCCACGCAAGAAGTCGCCGTCACGAACCCGTCCCAGCACTCGATCGACCGGCCGCCGCGCCAAGGCGACTGCGGAGGCGACCGAGCCGAATCTGCTCCGGCGGATCCTCTGGCTCCTCGCCGCCGCCGCCTGGGTCTTCGTGGCGGTGTCGCTCGCCGGATTCGACATCGCCGACTGGCCGTCGACCTCCGTCGCTCGACACGCCGAGCCTGCCTCGAATCCGGCCGGAATCGTCGGGAGCCTGATCGCCTGGTGGTCATACGTGACCCTCGGCTGGGGTGCGTGGCTGGTGCTGGGGATGGCGGCAGTCGCGCTGGTCACGATCGTCCGCGGATATCAGATCACGCATCCACTGGTTCGGACGCTCGGCACACTCCTCGCCGCCGTCATGGTCGGTGGCCTCCATGATGCCTGGATCGTCTCGATGTGGCCCCAGGCCGGCGCGATTCCCGGTCTTGAAGCAGGACTCGTGCCGGCGGAACTCGACATCGCGCTGGCGACCCGATTCGGCCCCGTCGGGGCATCACTGATTCTTCTCACAGGCCTCCTGCTCGGGCTGCTCGTCGCGGCCGACGAACTGCTGCTGCGAGTCCCCGCGGCGATGGTCCGGTCGCTCGAAGCGGCACGTGGGATCGACCTCGATCCCGTTCGGGCCGCGATCAGCGCCCCGTTCCGCGGCATTGGAAACCTGACGGAACGATTCGCGGCCCGCCGATCGACCCTCCAGCCCGCCGGCGTCCCCCCCGAAATGGTCGAGGCGTGGCTCAACGACGAAGCGAGGAACGAAGAGGAAGAAGAGGAGGAAGAAGACGACGAGGACGCCTGGTACGGCGATGACGCCGAAGGCGAGGAAGAGGAGGAAGAAGAAGAAGAAGAAGAAGAAGAAGAGGAAGAAGAGGAAGAGGAAGAGGAAGAGGAAGAGGAAGAGGCGCTGGTCGACGAGACACCCGCGCCGCGCGCCTCCGCCGAGGAACTTCGACGAAAGATCGAAAAGCTTCCGGTCCGCATGGCGGCCGCCTCGACCGAAGTGGTGCGGGACGAGGACATCCCCCGCGAGGAGAACTTCGAGGGCTACAAGTTCCCCACCCTCGATCAGCTCGAGGATCCCGAAGGCGACTATTCCGCCTCGATGGAGACGACGGTTCGAGAACAGGCGGGCATTCTCGAAGAGGCGCTGCGGACCTTTCAGATCGACGCGGAAGTCGCCGGCATCGAGAGCGGTCCGGTGGTCACGCTGTACGCGATCCTGCTCGCCCCCGGGACCCGGGTGGCCCGACTCAACGCGATCTCCAGCGACATCGCCCGCGCCCTGCAGGCCCAGAACATCCGCATCATCCCCAACATGGCGGGCAAGAGCACCGTGGGCATCGAGGTGCCCAACACCAAGAAGGAGAAGGTCCGACTCAAGGAACTCATGTCGAGCGGCCGCTCCCGCGAGATGATGCTGCCGATGTTCCTCGGAAAGGACTCCGCGGGCGATCCCCTCGTCGCGGACCTCGCCAAGATGCCGCACATGCTCATCGCGGGCACGACCGGCAGCGGCAAGAGCGTGTGCATGAACACGATCATCATGTCGTGGCTCTACACCAAGCGGCCCGATGAACTCAAGCTCTGCCTCGTCGACCCCAAGATGGTCGAGATGAGTCAGTTCTCCGACATCCCCCACCTCATGTGCCCCGTGATCACGGAGATGGGCAAGGCCGCGGCGATCCTCGAATGGGCGGTCGGGAAGATGGAAGAGCGATACGAACTCCTTCGCGAGGCCGGCGTCCGCGACATCCGCGGGTACAACGATCTCACCGAAGAGGAACTCCGCGAGGCCTTCGAGCCATCGAACGACGTGGAATGGGCGAAGCTTCCCAAGAAGCTCCCCTACATGGTCTTCGTCATCGACGAACTCGCCGACCTGATGATGACCAACAAGGAGGTCGAGCATTCGATCGTCCGCATCGCCCAGAAGGCCCGGGCCGTCGGCATGCACCTCATCCTCGCCACCCAGCGACCGCAGGCGAACGTGGTCACCGGACTGATCAAGAGCAACATGCCCTGCCGCGTCTCGTTCAAGGTCGCCAGCGGCATGGACAGTCGGATCGTCCTGGATCATAAGGGCGCCGAACTTCTCCTCGGCATGGGCGACATGATGATCGTCACGCCCGACAGCACGGAGATCCGACGCGGCCAGGGGACGCTGGTCACCGATCGCGAGACCCGACAGGTCGCGAAGTTCCTCAAGACCGTGGCGGGCCCGACCTTCGAACGCAGCCTGTTGCAGGTGAAGGCGCCGAGCAGCGGCGGGGACGCAGACGCGGGAGGCGAAGGCGGCGAACGCGATCCGCTCTTCGATCAGGCGGTCGAGATCATGATCGAGACCGGCCGTGGTTCGGTGTCCCTGCTGCAGCGGCGGATGGCGATCGGCTACAGCCGTGCGAGCCGGTTGGTCGACCAGATGGGGCTTGCCGGAATCCTGAGCGATCACAAGGGGTCGGTCGCCCGCGAAGTCCTCATCACCCTCGAGGACTGGCATCGGATGAAGCGACTCGAAGACGGCCTCGATGCGAGCAATGCCGCCGAGGATCTCGATGGGGACTTCGGCGACGACGATGCGGGCGGCGTGCCCGCCGAACTTCCCGGCGAGCATCGGTACTGAGCCGAAGACCGCCCCGAACCGACTCATCGAGCGTGAAACACGACGACGCCCCGCCCACGAAGCGGGGCGTCGTCCTGCATCCGCCGCAGCGACGACCCCCGCCTCCCCTCCCGCACGATCGACCACACCCAACGAGCGATCCGCTCAAGGTCAATGATCGCAGGGACTTGCGTCGATCCATCCGACCTCGGCGTCGGCTCCGGACCGTCGGCCGGGGGCGGACGCGAAGCGAGGCGGAACGGGTAACATGACGCTTTTCCAGCCTCAAGGAGCCTGTCCCGATGATCCGATCCCTCACTCGTTCCGTCCTTGCCGTCGCGATCGCCTTCGGCGCCGCCGCGGTCACGACGCCGACGGTCTCGTACGCCCAGTCCAGCGAATCACTGGCCCAGCTGCAGACCGAGCTCGACGCCCTCGACACCATGACCGACACCATCGGCCCCATGCGCAAGAGCGCCGAGATCCGCCTTCAGCAGATGAACGCCTTTCTCAAGCAGTCCGGCAAGACGAACGACGAAGTGAAGTGGTCGTCCGACAACCCCACGACCTTCCACGCACTGAGCTTCCAACAGGCCTACTCCGAAGCGGTGAAGCAGCAGGGCAGCCGCGGCGCGGCGAAGCCGTCGACCGATGACCAGGACCTGCTCGGACGCGAAGTCAACGCCCAGAAGGTCATGACGAAGGACCAGTGGTCGGTCGTCAACAAGCTCCACCAGCAGGTTCAGCAGCGAACCGACTTCATCCGCTCCATCAAGGGGATGAACGACTACGAGAAGTTCGCCGCGGAAGCGACCAAGAAGCGAATGGCGAACCACACGCCCGCGAAGCGAGAGACCGATCGCCAGTCCGAGCAGGGCGGCATCACGCCGGCCCAGCGTCAGGCCAACATCGAGAAGTACCAGAACCAGCAGGCGACGCTCCGTCGTCACTGGGATCACTACCACTTCACCTTCGCGACCTCGGACGGCCCCCCTCCGGGCGGCCCCTTCCGTGGTTTCACCGAGGACGCGAACAATCAATATGGCGACGAGAACAACGGCTACAGCTACGACAACGACGACTACTACGACGGCTCGTACTACAACGGCTACGCCGATCCGTACTACGACGTCTGGGGTCGACACCACGGGATCTATCCGAGGGAAGCCGCCCGCGACGGGGATCGAATCCACGAGGCGTACGATCGCGGCTCCAACCCGCACCCCCCGATCGAGCCGCAGTCGGCCCATCCCGCCAACAGCAGGATCGACCCCGACGCCAGTTCGTTCCCGGCGGCCGCCGGTGCCGGACGACGCCGCTGAGATCGGTGAAGTCGAGTTTCCGAATTTGAACGAAGAGGCCCCGCGAGCGATCGCGGGGCCTCTTCTCTTTCACGGAAGTCGAGTCTTGCGGCGATCACTCACTCGCCGATGTCCTCGGCCCAGAGATCGGGCTTCTCACGTTGCAGCCGTTCCATCAGGGCGATGCACCTCGGGTCGTGAAGGACGTGGGCCTCGATCCCCGATTCCTCCAGCCAGTGTTCGGCGCCCATGAAGGTGCCGTTCTCGCCGATGACCACCCGTCGCACCTTGTAGAGCACCGCGGTTCCAGTGCACATCGAACAGGGGCTCAGGGTGGAGACCAGGGTGAGCTCCGACCAGTCCCGACGCCGACCCGCCTTGCGAAGACACACCATCTCGGCGTGCGCGGTCGGATCACCGGTCTGGACGCGTTCGTTGTGACCGCTCGAAACGATCTCTCCGGACTCGGTCATCAGGGCGGAACCGATCGGAATGCCGCCTTCGGACCATCCCTTCTCGGCCATGCGAATCGCCTCCTCGAGGCCTTGCAACATCAGATCACGTTTCATCGAATACTCCTGGATCGAAGGCGGAGGACCGGAGATCGAACGACACGGCGTTCGATGGACAGCCTACTCTCTCCGATACGACGACATCCCCGGACGCAAGCGACGGAGCCCACCTTGATTCCAACCCCGGATTCCCCGGACACGACCTCGATGAAGTGGCGAAGCCGATCCGTCGATCTCCGTTCGGAGCCACGCCTGACGGATCTCATCGACACGCTTTCGGCGCTGAGCCGCGTGACGCGCCCGGAAGACGTCATGCCCCTGGTCCGTCGCGATCCGTTCTTCGCGGTGCCTGTCGACGGCCTGATCTCGCTCTCGACCCGCGATCTCGAACCCGGTCGGTACCGCATCACCCGACTCGCGGTGGACGACCTCGAGGGACTCGAGCGTCCGGTCGACACCTGGAGCGGCCGACACGACATCCCGATCCACGAGACGGGGTTCCTGTCGGACCTGGTTCGAAACGGCGAAGTCTCGCTGCACCGCGATCTGGAGGTTGTCGACGATCCCGTGCTCGGGACGTCGCTTCGACGGTTCAGGTCCGCGATCGCGATTCCGCTTCTCGACGACGGGCAGGCTCGGAACTGGGTCGTCTACTTCAAGGAGGACGCCGAGGGGATGTCGATCGAGGAGCTTGCGGAACGCACCCTCCGCTCGAATCTCATGGGCGGCACGGTCCGTCAGCTTCGGGCGAAGGAGGAGGTCCGGGCGGCGAACGACGCGATGCATCGCGAAGTCGACCGCATCGCGGAGATCCATCGTTCGTTCATGCCGCGATCGGTCCCGGAGATTCCCGGCTGGTCGCTCGCCGGACGCTTCGAGACCAGTGGCGTCGCGGGCGGCGACCTCTGGACGGTCCGGCGCCTCGAAGACGACCGGATCGCGATCCTGGTGGCCGATGCCTCCGGGCACGGGCCCGCCGCGGCGGTGATGGCGGCCATGACGCACGCGGTCTTCCATTCCGCGGATTGCGTCGATCTCGATCCAGGGTGCATGGGCCGACGGATCAACGAATACCTGACGCGATGGCAGACGACCGGCGACTTCGTCACCGCGATCCTCGCGATCCTCGATCCCGCGACCGGAACGTTCCGCTACATCCGGGCCGGGCATCCACCGGCGTTGCTCCGGACCGCGGGTGACCGGGACGAACCTCGGATCCAGGGGCTCGACCGGGTCGGAGGCCCCCCGCTGGGGATTCTCGAGACCGTGGAATTCGAGGCGGCCGAGATCGTGATCGAGCCCGACGAGACCCTCGTCCTCTTCAGCGACGGCATCCTCGAGGCCCGCGCTCCGGACGGGACCATGCTGGGCCCCGAAGGGATCGAAGAGGCGATGCTGCGGTGTCCGGGCGATGCGCGATGCACCCTCGACCGGATCGAACGGGCGGTCCTCGAATTCGAGGGCGACCGCCCCCGGGAGGACGATCAGACCCTCGTGGTGCTTCACCGGACGCCGACGGACGCGTAGACTCTCCGGTCATGCCGGATTCGCCTTCCACACCCTCCGTCCACACCCCCGTCGATCGCCGCTGGATGGTGCTCCACGTCCGCGCCAGACAGGAGAAGGCGGTCGCGAAGTTCCTCGCCGCCGCGGGTATCGAGCACGATCTTCCCCTCGTCGAACGCGTGACGGTCACCCGAGGCCGGAAGCATCGTTCCGAAGTCCCGCTGTTCTCGAGCTACGTCTTCCTCAAGGGGGAGAAGCAGGACGCCTACGATGCGATCGCGACCAAGCGGGTCTCGAGCTTCATCGAAGTGAACGACCAGGACCGGTTGCAGATCGAACTCGAGGCGATCCACCGGGCCCTCGAGGGTGGCTACGAGGTCGAGGATTTTCCGAGCCTCGCGATCGGTGCGCGGGCCCGGGTGACCAAGGGACCGCTGCTCGGCGTCGAAGGCGTGGTGGTCGAGGAGGCACGACGCACGTGCCTCGTCCTCCACGTGGAGATCCTCGGACGCGGCGCGTCCGTCGAGATCGAGCGGGACCTGCTGGAAGAGATCGAGGACTGAACCGACCTCAGGACGTCGGACGATGGCCGAGGCTCGCGAGTCCCGCCGCCAGATCGATCTCCGTCTCGAAGCCGAGCACCGCGGCCGCCAGTCCGGGGTCCGCGACGCTGTGTCGGACTTCGCCGTCCCGCGCCGCCTCGAATCTCGGCGTTCCCGCGTGAAGCGACTCGGCGAGTTCGAGGAGATCCGTGCCTCGACCGGTTCCGAAGTTCACCGCGTCGCCTCCGCCGGTGTCGGTCGCCATCGCCGCCAGCATCAGGCCGCGGACCACGTCCTCGACGTGGATGAAGTCACGGGTCTGCCGTCCGTCACCGAAGATCACCGGCGTCTCCCCCCCGGCTGCGCGGGCCGCGAAGATCGCGATCACGCCCGAGTACGGGGAATCGGCCCGTTGCCGAGGTCCGTACACGTTGAAGAACCGCGGGCAGATCGTCGCGATCCGACCGGCTTCCGCGAAGGATCGACAGTGGGATTCCGCCAGGAGCTTCGCCTCGGCGTACGGCGACGCCGGTGCCGTTGTGGCGGTCTCCGCGATCGGCGGCGGCGCATCCCCGTAGACGCTGCAGCTTCCCGCGAGCACCAGTCGCCCCGCGCCGGCGGAAGCGGCGGACTCGAGCATGTCGCGAGTGCCTTCCGCGACCACGCGATGGTAGAGCGCCGGCTCCGCGACACTCTCGGTCACCGAGACCCTGCTCGCGAGATGCATCACCAGGTCGCAGCCCGCGACCGCGTCCTCCCGGGCGGTGGCGTCCTCGATCGATCCCTCGACGAACTCGACGCCGTCCGTGTGGTGAGCGAGGTTCTCGATTCGGCCGGTGGAGAGATCATCGAGCACCACGACCTTGACGCCGGCTCGTCGCAGTCCGTCGACGAGATGGGAACCGATGAACCCGGCGCCACCCGTGACGCAGACTCGCCGGAACATTCCGTGCAGACGTTCCTCGATTCCTGAACGCGACATCGTCATGCCGTCAGGATCCGCCGCCGCTTCCGAGCCCGGCGTTCTCTCGTCCGGCGGGACCGCCCGAAAGCAGCCCGCCGCCGAGCACGATGCCGAGCCCGACCACGAAGGGAAGCGAGATCACGTTCCAGAGCGGCTGCTTCGCCGCGGTCTCCACCGCGACCGCACCGGTCTCGCCTCGTGCTTCCGCCCGGGCGACCTGCCCGGCGATCTCGCCTTCGACGATGTCCTCGCCGGTCGCCTCCGCCATGGTCACCTCCGACCCGTCGCCGCGCAGATCGGCGACGAACGTGAGCACCGCGGAGAAGAGACCGATCGCGATGAAGATGATCGCCAGCGTTTTGATCGCCGACTCCCGGGCGTCGCGACCGGCGACCAGCGACGCCGCGATGCCGGACACCACGGAGGTCATCAACGCGATCGGCCACTGCACCACGAAGATGTACCACATGGTGACCATGCCGGTCTGCGCATCCGCGTATCGCTCGCCGACCATCGCCGGTGCGGTTTCGCCGAGCGGGAAGGCGATGACCGACATCAGGAC
>JAQWJM010000049.1:0-19223 GCA_029248335.1 Phycisphaerales bacterium | reverse complement strand
AACCCAGAACGGCGAGATCGTCACCATCACCTGGAACCGGAACGACGAGACCCTGCTGTACTCGGTCGAAGGCAACACCCCGGTCGAGATGCTCGACGGCGTGATCGGCACCACCGACGATGCCGGCGTCGTGCAGTCCCCCTTCACCCTCAACTACGAGCAGGGACGGCGTCTGTACCGAGCCACCATCGATCTCACCGTCGAACCCGACGACATGATCGATCTCCAGATCGAGGGCGATCGCGCCCGCCCGGTCAGGCTGGTGGGAAGCGCGATGCCGAGACTCGAGGCCTTCTGAACGAGACGCGTCAGCCGTCCGATTCGGTGCGTTCCCGCGTCAGTCGCATCAGACGGGCGTGCGTCCCCTCCATGCGCGAATCATCCTCGGCGAGGTCGGAGATGTCCGGCAAGGCGTAGGTGCCGTCGGATCGCATCTGCCAGGACTGCCGGTGATCGTCGAGGTTGATCATCAGGATCTCCCAGAGTCTCGCCCGCAGCCCCCGATTCTCCACCGGCGTCGCCGCCTCGACCCGGTTGTGGAGATTCCGGTACATCCAGTCCGCGCTGCCGATGACGAAATCGCCGTCGAGCGGATCCTCGCGACCCCCGGAGAACCAGAAGATCCGGCTGTGTTCCAGGAATCGTCCGATGATCGAATGGATCCGGATGTTCTCGCTCAGGCCCGGCACGCCCGCCCGGAGGCAGCAGAAGCCACGGACGATGCAGTCGATCTGGACCCCCGCCTGCGACGCCCGGTAGAGCGCGTCGGAGACCTCGCGATCCTCGAGCTGGTTCATCTTGCAGATGATCCGACCCGGGCGTTCCGGCGTGCTGACCATGACCTCCCGTTCGATGTAGTCGAGGAAGATCGACTTCATCGTGGTGGGCGCGACGAGAAGCTTGTTGTACTCCCGCTGCCGACTTCGCCCGGTCATGTAGTTGAACAGGGTGACCAGGTCCTCGGTGATCGCGGGATCCGCCGTGAAGAGCCCGACGTCCTCGTAGAGACCGGCGGTCTTCGAGTTGAAGTTCCCGGTTCCGAGGTAGGCGTAGCAGCGGATGCCCCCCGCCTCCTGCCGAACCACGAGCACCGTCTTGGTGTGCGTCTTGAGACCGACCACGCCGTAGGCGACGTGCACGCCGGCATCCTCGAGCTTCCCGGCCCAGTGGATGTTCCGGGCCTCGTCGAAGCGGGCCCGGAGTTCGACGAGCACCGCGACCTGCTTTCCGCTCTCCGCCGCCTTGATCAGCGAGGGGATGAACGGGCTGTCGCCGGACGTCCGGTAGAGGGTCTGCTTGATGCAGAGGACCCGCGGGTCCGCCGCCGCCTGCTCGACGAAGCGTTCGACGGTGGCGTCGAAGGATTCGTAGGGCATGTGGACGATCATGTCGCCGCTGCGGATCGCCGCGAGCAGATCCGAGGAATCGCCTTCGAGACCCCGGGGCACCACGGGTCGCCACGGCTGGAATCGGAGTTCGGGAACGTCGAGGTCGGCGATGTCGTCGAGGATTCCGTAGTCGAGGAGCTGGTCCGTCTCGTAGACGTCCATCTCATCGAGATCCAGTTCGTCGAGCACCAGCTTGAGCACGCGGGGATCGGGATTCGCACCGACCTCGAGTCGGACGACGCTGGCGAAACGTCGCTCGCGAAGCTGCTGCTGGATGTGCTCGAGGAGGTCCTCGGCATCCTCGCTCTCCTCCTCGACGTCGGCGTTCCTGGTCACGCGGAACGAGAGGATTCGGAGGATCTCCATGCCGGGGAAGAGATCGTCGAGGTTGTGCTCGATGAGTTCCTGCACGGGAACGAATCGTCTTCCGTCACCGAGGTCGTAGAGACGCCGGGGAACCTCGGGCACCTTCACACGGGCGAACAGCTCCTCGGTCTCCCCCGCCCGGCGAAGCATCACGCCGACCGAGACGCTGAGATTCGAGATGAAGGGGAATCGATGCCCGGGATCGACCGCGAGCGGCGTGAGGATCGGGAAGATGTTCGCCCGGTACCAGGACTCCGCGTCCGTCTTCTCGTCCTCGGTGAGATCGTCCCAGCCGAGGAGTTCGATGCCGGTCTCGACGAGCGTGGGGAGCACGTCGTGCCGGAAACATCGCCGCTGGAGTTCCATGAGGTCGACCACGACGCCACGCAGTTCGTCGAGCTGTCGCTCGGGCGGAAGGGTCTCGAAGTGCTGGGCGCCGAGTCGGAGATCGCGACGTCGCTTCAGTCCCCCGATCCGCTTCATGAAGAACTCGTCGAGGTTCCGGGAGGTGATCGCGAGGAACCGGACGCGCTCGAGCAGCGGCGTCCGCGGGTCGATCGCCTGGAAGAGGACCCGACGGTTGAATTCAAGCCACTGGATGTCCCGGTTGAGAAACCGACCCGGATCGTCCAAGCCGACCTCACCCGGATCCGGGACGCCGCTCCCGATCCGCGAAAGCTCCTTTTCGGTGGACTGGGGATCGGTTTCGGTCATCGGGGCTCACCGTGCCTTCGCTCGTTCTGGGGGTGGGAATCCTGGCCCGAACGGCCTCGGCCTCGGGAGCGTCCCATTCTAACGAGGGGCCGGGCCGATCACGCCGTCGGCGGAAACCACCGGGCGATGCAGCCAGGGGCCTCTTCGACCGCGACGGAGGCGATTTCGCACGCCGCCGGGATGTTCGGGCCGAGCCCGGACGCGACGTGCTCCGCGATTCGCTCGGCGGTCGGATGCAGCCGGTCGAAGGGGGGAACGCCGTTGATCGTCCGCCCCGAAAAGGGCGCCACGACGTCCTTGAGCGACGCCTCCACCAGGTGGAAATCGACGAGCAGATCCTCCTCGTCCAGCCGAGGCCCTCGAACGGTCACGGTGACCCGCCAGTCGTGCCCGTGGAGCTCCTCCCGGACGCCTCCCACGGTGACCGCGTGTGCCGCGGAGAATCGATGCGATACTTCGAGTTCGAACATGTTTCGAGTATAGGACAATGGTCCTTCGACCCGATCGAGACGGATGAGATCGTTCGTTCGCCGTACCCCCCCGACTGCAGGAGTCACCGTGCCCGACGCCCCCCTCATGCTCTCCATCTCCGGCGCCCGCGGAATCGTCGGCGCCACCATGACGCCCGAGATCGTCGCCCGGTACGCCGGCGCATTCGGCTCGCTCCTCCGAGAGACGGTCGAGGACCGTCCGCCGCGTCTGGTGGTCGGCCACGACGGCCGGCGATCGGGATCCTGCCTCGCTTCGGCGGCCGCGGCCGGTCTCGCCGGGGTCGGTTGCGAAGTGACGCTGCTCGGCGTGAGCACCACCCCCACCGTCGGCGTGATGATCCGCGAACTCGAATGCGACGGCGGAATCAACGTGACCGCGAGTCACAATCCGATCGAATGGAACGGCATCAAGTGTCTCGACGCCGACGGCCTGGCGCCTCCGGGACCGGTGGCGGAGGAGATCATCGCCCGTTTCGAAGGCAGTCGACTCGATCGGATGGCCGGCGCGGACTGCGGACGGATCCAGCACCGCGACGACGGCTCACGGATCCACGTCGACAAGGTGCTTTCGATCGTCGACGTCGAGCTGATCCGCTCGAAGCGGTTCCGGGTGTTCCTCGATTCGGTGGCCGCCTCCGGCGGTCCGGCCGGTCGGATGCTTCTCGAGGCCCTCGGCTGCGACCTCGTCCATCTCCACGGCGAACCCACGGGCATCTTCCCGCACACGCCGGAGCCGACCGAGGCGAATCTGACCGAACTCGCCTCCGCCGTCGCCGCGGACGGAAACGCGGTGATCGGTTTCGCGCAGGATCCGGATGCCGACCGACTCGCGATCGTCGATGGCGCAGGTCGCTACATCGGCGAGGAACGAACCCTCGTCCTCGCCGCCCTGCGGATGATGCAACGACACGGAGGCGGCCCCGTCGCCGCCAACCTGTCCACCAGCCGGATGATCGACGACGTCTGCGCCGGCTTCGAGGGCGGACGCGTGATTCGAACCGCGGTCGGTGAGGCGAACGTCGTGCAGGGCATCCGCGCCCACGAGGGTCGGATCGGCGGCGAAGGCAACGGCGGCGTGATCGTGCCCGAAGTCTGCTTCATCCGGGACTCCCTCTCGGCGATGGCGATCGTGCTCGAGCTGCTCGCCGACGACGGTCGCACCCTCGCCGCCGTGGTCGACGAACTCCCGAAGTACTCGATGATCAAGCGGAAGTGGGATCTCTCCTCGGTGGGCGGAAAGTCCGCCGTTCCGAAGATCCTCAGGAAGGTCGCGAAGCACTGGCCGGAAGGCCGGGTCGACGACGTCGACGGCGTGCGCGTCGATGTCGGCGACGCGTGGGTCCACGTGCGACCCAGCAACACCGAACCGATCATCCGTCTCATCGCGGAGGCCCCCACCGACGAGGCGGCGGCGGCCATCGCCGACGAAGCGGCCTCGGTCGCCGGGATCTCCTGAGTCCGCGGACCGACCGGCGTTCAGCCGAGCGGCCGGGTGTCCTCGACGATCCTCGACACGAGATCGTCGCCGCTGCAGTCGATCTCGACCATGAGGAATCCGCCGGCGTGCCGCCGCGGCTTGAGCAGCGGCCAGAGGACCTTGCGATCGGTCTCCGGAATCCGGAGTCGTTCGACCTCGTCCACCGGCACCCATTCCAGCGTTCCCTCGTCGAATTCGGAGCGGGGAAGTTCGGCGGGATCGATGCGCCTGGTCACTTCGAAGCAGAAGAGCAGCCAGTGCATCTCGTCCTGGTAGGCCTTCTCCGCCACCATCGCGAACATCCGGATGTCCTCGTCGGGGATCTCGATCCCCGCCTCCTCGTGGATCTCCCGGCGGGCGCACTCGTGCGGGGTCTCCCCGAGGGAGATCTCCATCTTGCCGCCGATCGGGGAGTACATGTCGGGATTCGGATGCTTCCGGCGATGGAGCATCAGAAGCCGGTCGTCCTCGGTCCAGAGGTAGCACAGCACCGCGATCCGGTACGGAAGCCCGGTCGGCTCGTAGCGTTGATCGTTCACGTCGCTCATCGGGCACCCGCCGATCGGGATGCGGCCACGCCGCCGGCCGGCCCTTCGACGCCGGCCGATCCAAGCAGATCGAGAAGGCTTCGACGAACCGCATCGGAAGCCCCCGCGAGCGGCGGTCGAACGACGCCGGTGTCGCGACCGAGAAGCGCCATCGCGGCCTTGACCGGCACGGGATTTCCATCCAGCCCGAGGAGCCCGTTCGACAAGGCGAAGAGACGCTCGTGAATGGCGCGGGCCGCTGCGAAATCACCGCGGTTCGCCGCGGCGACCTGTCGGACGACTTCGCCCGGAACGATGTTGCCCGCCACGCTCACGGCGCCGATCGCACCCACCGACTGCATCGGCAGGGTGAGCGGGTCGTCACCCGAGAGGATCGCGAGATCGCAGCGCTGGATCAGTTCGCTGACGTATCCGACCGATCCGTTGGCGACCTTGATGGCGACGATCCGTTCGTGATTCGCGAGCCGCACCACGGTGTCGACGGCGAGTCCGACGCCGGCTCGACCCGGCACGTCGTAGAGGACGATCGGGACCCGGGCGGAATCGGCGAGCGCGGAGAAGTGACGGAAGAGTCCCTCCTGCGAGGGGCGGTTGTAGTACGGCGTGACCTGAAGCGTCGCCGTCGCACCGAGGTCCGCGGCCTCCACCGAGAACTCGATCGCGGAGACCGTCGAGTTGGATCCGGCACCGACGACGACCGAGAGTCCGAGCGGCCCCGCGGTCGCGGCCACGCATCCGATGACGGCGCGACGCTCCTCCGCGGTGAGCGTCGGCGTCTCTCCGGTGGTTCCGCAGGGCACGACGCCGGCGACCCCTCCCGACGCCTGGAAGAGCACCTGGGCCTCGAGGGCCTGAAGATCCACCGCGGAGGCATCCGCGGTGAACGGGGTGACGAGTGCGGTGTGTACGCCCGCGAAGTCGCCGGGCCTGGGGTCGGACATCGTGATCCTCCATCGAACGCGTCCTGCGTCGGCCGCGATCCTACCAGCGTCGCGGGGGTCGCCATGACAATCGATGAAGCGACCGGATCTCCCAGGGTGTTTCGAGGTTTCCGGGCGGTTTCAACGATCCCGGCCCCGGCGACCCACCCGGAGGCCCGAAGGACGGACCCCTCAGGACGCGGCTTCGTTGATCAGATTGCGCATCTCGCGGACCGCCTCGCGGAGGCCGATGAAGATCGATCGGCTCACGATCGAGTGCCCGATGTGCAATTCCCGGATCCCCGGAAGGGCGGCGATCGCCTGGACGTTCGCATAGTTCAGGGCGTGCCCGGCGTTGAAACGCATGCCTGCGGCCACGATGGCCTCTCCTGCGCGGGCGACCGCGGCGAGCTCCTCCACCACCGGCGGTGATTCCGCCGACCGGCCATGATCGTGGAAGGCATGGGCGTAGGGACCGGTATGGACCTCGCAGATCGAGAAACCGCACGCGGCGGCGGCGTCGACCTGGACGGGATCGGGGTCGATGAAGGCGGAGACCGGAATCCCCTGATCGCGGAGCCGGGTCACGACCCCGCTCAGTCGCGTTCGAGCGGCCGCGACGTCGAGCCCGCCCTCGGTGGTGATCTCATGACGGCCTTCGGGCACCAGCATCACGACTTCCGGCCGCACCTCGGTGGCGATCGCGACCATCTCGTCGGTCGCGGCCATCTCGAGATTGAGCTTGATCTGCACGAGTTCGTTCAGTCGCCTGACGTCGTCGTCCTGAATGTGGCGTCGATCCTCCCGGAGGTGGATCGTGATTCCCGCGGCACCACCCAGATGCGCCTCGACCGCGGCCCAGGTCGGGTCGGGCTCCCAGGTCCGTCGGGCCTGACGGACGGTCGCGACATGGTCGATGTTCACGCCGAGTTCGATCATGCCCGAATGCTACCCGCCGGTTCCGGGCATGGGGCGGATGGAGGCGTATACTCCGTCAACGAGGATCCCAGCTTGAGCGACGCCAGCAACGCATTCCAGATCAGACTCGAAGATCTCCGCATGGAGATCTCCCGACAGGGCGTCCGCGTCCTCGAGCAGGCCACCAAGGCGGTCGACTGCTACTTCGACCACGATCGGACCAAGGCCGAGGAGGTCGTGGAGATCGAGGCGATGGTGGACACCGTCGACATCGAGATCGAGAAGCAGTGCATTCCGCTGCTCGCCCTCGGCCAGCGCGACCCGCATTCGATCCGCTCGGTGCTCACCATCGTCAAGGTCAACAACGAATTCGAACGCATCGGGGACTGCGCCGTCACGATCGCGGAGGCGACCCTCGACCCGCGAAGGAAGACGAGCAACCTCCCCGACACCTACCGCGTCATGGCGAACAGCGTGCTCGGGATGATCCGTGACGCGAACCGCGCGCTGAGCAAGAGCGATCCGGTGCTCGCCCGCCGCGTGCTCGACTTCGACGACACCGTCGACCGGTTCAAGGTGGAGATCCTCCGGGACGCGCAGGCCCGGGTGAGCGACGGCACGCTCGCGGTCGACGGCGCGTTCCGGATCCTCGCGGTCACCAAGTCACTCGAGCGGATCGCCGACCACTGCACCAACGTCTGCGAGCAGGTCATCTACCTCGAGACGGGGAAGATCGTCCGGCACGAGTCCGAGGGCTGGACCGAGCCCGAGGAACCTCGAGCCCCCGACGCCTGAACCTCTTTTCGCCAAACGGAACCGCAAAGCATGCAGAGCGCGCCGATCACCGAACGCCTCGACGCCATCGTGGCACGTCTCGAGTCGCATGGACAGAGCCACCTCGTCGCCGGCCTCGACCGGCTCGACGAGGCGGGACTCGAATCGTTCATCGAACAGGTGGAGTCGATCGACTTCGACGAGATCGAACGTCTCGCGAAGTCGGAGCCCGGTCTCGACACGCCGACCGGCTCGATCGAGCCCGCCCCCTTCGTTCCTCGGAATCCAGAGGGCGAAGCGGACTTCCGAGCCGCCGGCGAAGCGATCATCCGTGACGGTCAGGTGGCCGCGTTCACGGTGGCGGGCGGCCAGGGCACCCGACTCGGCTGGAACGGCCCGAAGGGGACCTTCCCCGCGACACCGGTGACCGGGAAACCCCTCTTCCGGCTCTTCGCCGAACAGCTCAATGCGGTGGATGCGAAGTACGGCGTGGAGACGCCCTGGTACGTCATGACCAGTCCGCTCAACGATGCGGCGACCCGGGCCTTCTTCCAGGACAACAACCACTTCGGACGGCGCCCCGAATCGATGCTGTTCTTCCCGCAGGGCGTGATGCCCGCGGTCGACGACGACGGCCGACTGCTCCTCGAGGCGCCGGGCGTGCTCGCGGTCAGTCCCGACGGCCACGGCGGATCCCTCCGGGCCCTCCACCGCAGCGGCGCCCTCGATCACGCGGCGGCCCGAGGCATCCGTCACCTCTCCTACTTCCAGGTCGACAACCCGACGGTGCAGGTGGTCGATCCCCTGTTCGTCGGACTTCACGCGACGCATCCTTCCAGCTCCGGCGAGATGTCGAGCAAGATGGTGCCGAAGGTCTCGGCCGGCGAGAAGGTCGGCGTCTTCTGCGAAGTCGACGGCCGGACCGTGGTCATCGAATACAGCGACCTTCCCGAATCGCTCGCGGCGGACACGGATGCCGACGGCGGCCTTCGCTTCATCGCGGGCTCGATCGCGATCCACATGCTCGGACTGGACTTCGTGCGACGCGTCTCCGCGGAGAACGGCGATCGAACCATGCCGTTCCATCGGGCCCGCAAGAAGGTCCCCCACTGGGATCCGGAGACGGACGGCCGCATCGAACCCGACGCGCCGAACGCGACGAAGTTCGAGATGTTCGTCTTCGACGCCCTCGCCTTCGTCGGCCGCGGCCTGGTGCTCGAGACCGACCGGGCCGAGGAATTCGCACCGATCAAGAACGCCGAAGGCGCGGACTCCGCGACCAGCAGCGGGATCCTGCAGACCGAGCGGGCGGCCCGCTGGCTCGAAGCGGCCGGCGTGAAGGTGCCGCGCCGCGAGGACGGCACGGTCGACGCCCGGATCGAGATCACCGCGGCCACCGCACTCGAACCCGGCGATCTTCGGGGCCTGACGCTTCCCGAGCCGGCCGCGGGTGCCGACGTGGTGATCTGAGGCGATCCGCGTTCGGACCGGAGCTCGCGCGAAGACCTTCGTGAGGACACCGCTCGAAAGAGCTGCTCAGACCGAGGCGCGGAGGTCCTGGATCATCAGGTTGGGCTCCACCCGCCCGCGCCAGCGGTTGAGATCCGGCGTCGCGACGATGTCGATCGCACCACCCCGGATCGCCGACTCGATCGCGTCCCGATGCCGCCCCGCACCGAACCACACCGCCTTGACGCTCCTTGCGCCGGCGCCGGCGAATCGAAGTTGCAGCGTGCCCTGATCCTGCCCCACCCATCGGGTCTCGATCGGACGCACGGTCTCCACGAGCACGCTCGGTCGCGGATGCCCCGGACCGAACGGCGCGAGTTCTCGAACGCCCTGCACGTCCTCGACCTCGTCCATCTCCTCGATGATCGCCCGGCAGTCGATCTCGACGACCGGTGTGAGGTCGACGGCCGCGATCTCGGTGCGAGCATGATCGACCAACGCCGCCCGAAGTTCGTCGAGCCGAGCGGTTCGGACGGCACAGCCGGCCGCGGCGGCATGGCCACCGAACGACTCCAGGAGCGGGGCCGCGGCGGCGAGGCCGTCGTGAATCGAATACCCGTGGATGCTCCGGGCGGAGCCACGGGCGATTCCGTCCTCGCATGCTTCGAAGAGGATCACCGGTCGCGCGAAGCGGTCGACGAGCTTCGCCGCGGCGGGACCGACCAGTCCTCGTTTCCAGTTCGGGTCGCCGAGCACGATCACCGGATGATCGTCCGCGGTCTGCCCTTCGGCTTCGGCCCGCGCGGTCGCCTCTTCGACGATGGCGCGTTCCGCCGAGCGTCGCTCGAGATTCGTCGCGGAGATCTCGGCCGCCAGCGCGGCGGCACGGGCGGACGTCGCCTCCCCGTCCTCCGGCAGGGTGAGCAGCTCGATCGCCGGCATCGCGGAGCCGAAACGCCCGAGCGCGTTGATCCTCGGCGCCAACTGGAACTGCACCGTCTCCTCGTGCACCGGGCCGTCCTGCAGGCCGTGACCCGACTCGATCAGCAGGGCCCGAAGTCCGGAGATGCCCGAATTCGGCAGGCCTCGAAGTGCGAGCGCCGCGAGCGCGCGGTTCTCCTCCACCAGCGGCATGACGTCCGCGATGGTTCCCAGGCCGGCGAGGATCGTCGCCTCGACCAGTTCGCGCTTCATCACCGCGGGTACCCGATCGGATCCGAAGTGAGCTCGCGCCGTCGCCCAGACCACCTTGAAGGCGACCGCCGCACCACAGAGATGGTCGGTTCCGACGCACTCCGAGTCCTCGACCGGCAATCCGGGGTGCACCACCACACTGGCCGGCGGGAGCACGAGACCGCCCTGTTCGTCGCGGACGAAGGTGTGGTGATCGAGCACCATCACTTCGAGACCATCCGCCCGCGCGGCCTCGATCGCTTCGATCGCGGTGATGCCGCAGTCGACGGCGACCACCAGGTCCGCACCCTCCTCCCGGATTCGTCGAAGTCCTTCGACCGAGAGCCCGTATCCCCCTTGATAGCGGTCCGGGAGCACCACCCGCACCTCGGCTTTGGAGGAGAGCAGGCGGAGGGATCGCGCGAGAATCGCCGAGGCCGCGATGCCGTCGAAGTCGTAATCACCATGAATCACGATCCGGCGACCGGCGGCGATCGCCTCCGAGAGCCGTTGACCGGCCTCCACCGCTCCGCCAAGCCCCTCGGGCGGAACGACTCGGCCGTATCCGTCATCGAGAAAAGCGACCGGATCCTCGATCCCCCGGCCCCGCAGGACGCGATCCGCGAGCGGGCCCGGGGTGCCTCCCGCGGATGCCTCCGCAGCGGACGGGGATCGCCATTTCCACTTCGAAACGATGCCCTGCATGCCACGGCTCCGGGAAAAAGGACTTGCCGACGGCGTCGACGACCCACCGACCCTACGGGGAACACCCGGGGACGCCAAGTCGGACCGGGTTCCGTGGAAGAAGTGTCGAGATCGTGGATCCCGGAACTCGGAGGACGGAACCAAGGTTCCCGTCGATTCGACTTTCGTCCGGGCCGGATTTGTCCGATACTCCCGAAGTCGACCACACGCAGCCGAGGGAGGCCCGCGACCCATGCCCGATCGATTCAAGACCGTTCTGCTCTTCGGTGCCCCCGGTGCCGGAAAAGGCACGCAGGGCAAGATCCTGGGACAGATTCCCGGATTCTTCCATCTCGCCTGCGGCGACGTCTTCCGATCCCTCGACACCACCAGCGACCTCGGTCGTCAGTTCCTCGAGTTTTCCTCCAAGGGCGAACTGGTCCCCGACGAGCTCACCGTCGAGATGTGGCGGCAGAACATGCACGCCCAGACGGTGCTCAGCCTCTACAAGCCCCGGGTCGACCTGCTCGTCCTCGACGGCATTCCTCGAAGTCTCGGCCAGGCCAAGGCCCTCGAGCCGTACATCGACGTCCTGCAGATCGTCCACCTGGTCTGCCCCGACCTCGACGCGATGGTCGAACGAATGAAGAAGCGGGCGATCAAGGAGAACCGGCTCGACGACGCGGATGAACGCGTGATCCGTCGCCGCTTCGACGTCTACGAGCGGGAGACGAGTCCCGTCCTCGCCCACTACTCGGACGCGATCGTGACCGACGTCTCGGCGATCGGTTCACCGGCGGAAGTGCTCGAGCACGTCCTCGAAGCCGTCATTCCGGTGCAGAACAAGCACTTCCACAACCCGCTCGGCGCGAAGAGCTGATTCCGACGTCCTCGTTTTGATCGCGGTCCTCGTGCTCAGGCGAACCTCACGGCTGCGAAGGTGACTTCGCGGGCGGCCCGTCGCGGACGTCTTCGTCCAATGCCTTCGGGATGCCGACCGAACGCGGGCTCGACCCCCAGCGGGCCCAGATCGCCTCGACCCGCCCACGACGTCGCATCGTCTCGGGATTCCCCATCGCGGACGCCGAGGGATCGTTGCCCAGCTTGTCGTAGGATCCGAGCGGAAACTCCACGTCCACCTCTTCGAAGACGCGATCGCCCTCGAACCGGAGGATTCCGGGACCGTCGGGCGTGTCCGCCGGAACCGGCCTGATCACGCCCATTCGGATCGGGTCACCCGGCTGCAACCGCTGCACCCGGCCGATCAGGTCCGCACTGGTGGTGATCCGTTGCCCGTCGATCCTCAGGATCACGTCGCCGACCCGAAGCACCTTCTCGGCCGGAAGACCCGTGATGACTTCGGTGACCAGAACGCCCCGGACCGAGATCGCGGTGCCGGATGGTTCCATGCGGATGCCCACCGCGCCTCGCGGTCGGTAGAGCACCCGCCAGCGGAGCACTCGAAGCAGTCGATTCCGCTGCTCCTCGTCGAGACCGTCCTGTTCGAGGACGGCCATCAGCACGTCGTTCGTGATCGACATCTCCCGCAGATCGGCGGACGCCCGTTCCCGTTCGTCGAAGCCGTCGGCGGCGAGTCGGTCGACGACGACGCGGACGTGTTTCGGAACGGCGGCGATCCGGAGCTGCTCGGGATCCACGCCGAGCGCCAGTCGGGCCGCCTGATCATCGTCCAGGAGTCGGGCGCGGATCGACTCCACCTGCCTCGGCACCCCCGGCCGCGGCAGGTCGACGGGGACCCGGCGGGCTGGTTGTTTCGCCTTGGCATCCTGTGCCACGGCCGTTCGAAGCGTCGTCGTGAACGACCCGAGGGCCACCGTCACGACCAACGGGAACGCGAGGATTCGGAGGACGCGGGCCATGAAAGCACGATAGCCCCCGTCGTCCATTCGAGCGAATCGGTCCGGAGGAAGGGCGACCCGACGACGAGGAATCGGATCAACGGACGAGGAGTTCGCGGATCGGGGCCGCGGCCTCCTCGATCCAGGCGGCCTTGCGAACCACCATGGCGAGGAAGGGCAGACCGGGAACGACCGCGAACCGGCCGGTCTTCGCCACCGGGACGACGCTCTCGGCGACCAGACACTCCAACATCAGCGCGGGAAGGATCACCGCTTCCGCCTCGACGACGTCACCCACCACCGCACGCCAGCCACGGGTGAACGCCATCATGCGGCGTGGCGAGAGCGACGGAGGCCAGTCCGCGGGCGAGGCGTCTCGATCGCTTCGCATCGCGAAGTGCAGCAGGCCGTTCGCCAGATCGACCAGCCGCGGTTCGACTCGCGACGCGTCGAAGTCGACGATGGCACGGACGGTTCCGGGCCTGGTCCGGGTCGGCTTCTCCGGCGTGAAGAGCACGTTCCCGGGATGCCAGTCACCGTGGATCGGCTGCACGGGAAGACTCGACCAACCCCCCGCCTCCACCTGTTCCATCGCCCGGTGCCGAATTTCGGCGAGACGCTCCACGACGTTTCGAAGTTCGACGCGGTCGACGTCCGCATCCGCGGCGACCACCGCCTCGGTCACGCGCTCGAAGGCCGTCTCGACCTGATCCGCCGCGTGAAATCCGGGCATCGGCGGCGGGTCGGACCACTCCAGATCACGCGCCTCCAGATGCAGTCGCCCGAGGATCCGCCCCGCGTTGATCGCTTCGGACTCCACCTTCACCATCCGCCGGCCGTCGACCCAGTGGAAGAGTTCGTAGACCTGCCCACCGTCGAGCAGGATCGAACCGTTCCCTTCACGCGTTCCGACCAGTGCCGCCACCGGCACCCCCCGCCGCTCGAGATGGAGCTGCAGACGGTGATTGAAGGTGGCCCGTTCGACGAGGTCGGGACGGATCGTCCTTCGCTTCAGGAGAAACTCGCCCTCCTCGGCGACGATCCGAACCTTCGGCGCCTGCCGCGATCCGGCTGGAAACTCACGGATCTCCCGGATGCCTTCGAGCGGGAACGCGTCGAGCACCCGGCGCAGTTCGCCCGGCTCGAAGCGGCTTCGTTCACCATGCGACCCCGGAAGTCCGACCGCGGTTCCGTCGGCCAGCGTCTCGCCCCCGTCGCCGTCGCCGTCGCTGAAGCGGGGCGACGTACTCACTCGACGTTCGCCGCCTGTTCCTTGATCCGGTCGATGAGGCCCTTGACCTCCACGACGGATCGCGTGATCTCCGAGTCCGCGGACTTGCTGGCGATGGTGTTCGCCTCCCGGAGCATCTCCTGGGTGAGGAAGTCCAGCGTGCGTCCGACCGGCTCGCCGTCCTCTCCGCCGATCAGATCGAAGAACTGGCCGAGGTGACCGTCGAGCCGCGTGATCTCCTCGGCGATGTCGCTTCGTTCCGCGAAGATGGCGACTTCGCGGACGAGGTCGCTCTGGTCGAGACTCGCCCCGACCTCCGCGAGCAGCGACTCGACCCGCTGGTGGAGTCGATCCCGATAGAGCTCGACGACCCGGGGAGCGCGTTCCGAGACGGTTTCCAGACGTTCCCGCATCCGCGTGCCGAAGGAATCGAGTTCCCCGAGCAGACCGGCACCCTCGCGTTCCCGCATCTCGATCAGACGGTCGCAGGCTTCGTCGAGCAGTTCGAGAAGCACCGGTTTCGCGATGCCGACCGCCGCTTCGGAGTCGTCGCCGCCGACGATTCCGGGGACCGTGAGCATGGTCGCCAGATCGATCGTGCAGCGATCCCGGATCGACTCCGGCATGCCGTTCACCAGTTGTTCGATCGACGCCCTCGCCGCCGCGGTGTCGATCCGCGCCGCGATCGCGGCGCCGCCTTCGACCCAGCGGACCGTGACGATCACGCTGCCGCGGTTGAGCCGCCGGCCGATCTTCGTCTCGAGTTCGGTCTCCAGCGAGGAGAGCTCGTCCGGAAGGCGAACGGTGGTCTTGAGGAACTTGTTGTTGACCGAGCGGATCTCGACGGAGAACCTCGAACCGTCGACCTCTCGATGGGAAGCCCCGAAACCGGTCATCGATCGAATCATGTCACGGCTCTCGTGGGTTCGCCCCGGTTCGTCGCCCGGACTCAGCCCCCGGCGGGGGCTTCGGCCGGCGTGGCCGGGGTCGGATCGGTGTTGGAAGTGCTGACGGGTGCGGCCGGCGTGGTCGCGGGCGCGGCGCCCGCCGCGGGCGGAGGCGTCGTGGAAACAGGCGTCGCGGGTACGGTCGCGGGCGTCGCCGGTGCGGTGGACGCGGGAGGCGTCGGTTCCGTGGTCGTCGCCACGGCCGGGTTGTCCATGATGTTCAAGGCGACCGCGAGCACGATGTAGATGACGAAGCCGGCGACGGTCGCGACGGTGAGCGCGTCACCGGTCCGACCACCGAAGGCGGTGTCGGCGCCGCTTCCACCCGCACCACCGAAGGCGCCGGCCAGTCCGCCGCCCTGTGGCCGCTGGACGAGGATGATGAGAACCAGCGCCGCCGAGACGACGATGAAGAGCATGGTGAGGACGACGATCCAGGTGGACACGGTCAGTTTCCAGAACGGGACATCACGCGGAAGCGTGTGATGTCGAGGTGCGAATCGAGCCGCGGCGTTGCGACTCAGGCCGAGACGGCGGCCCGGCAGATCGAGGCGAACTCGTCCACCTTGAGGCTCGCTCCACCGATCAGGCCCCCATCCACGTCGGGGGCCGAGAAGAGCTCCGCGGCATTCGCGGCCTTCACCGATCCGCCGTAGATGATTCGAACCGAATCGGCGAGTTCAGCATCATACAGTTCCCCGAGCAGGGATCGGATCATTGAATGGGCGGACTGGGCATCGTCGGGGGTCGCGGTGATCCCGGTCCCGATGGCCCAGACCGGCTCATAGGCGACGACCGCGGTACCCACCTGGTCGCTCGTCAGCCCCTCGAGGGCCGCTCGAACCTGCCTCTCGACCACCTGAAGGGCGTTTCCAGCCTCTCGTTCGCCCATCGTCTCCCCCACGCAGACCACGGGCTGGAGCGACGCCGCGAGGGCGGCCCGGGTCTTGGCGGCGATCAGGGCATCTGGTTCCCCAAGCTCGTTTCGACGTTCGGAATGCCCGATCAGGGCCACGGAACCACCCAGATCGGCAATCATCGCCGGACTGGTCTGGCCGGTGTGGGCCCCTTCCAGGTGCGGCGAACAGTCCTGTCCACCGAGCCCGATCCCGGCCTGTCGCAGTGCATGCCCGACCGCCTGAAGGTACGGAAAAGGCGGAAACAACGTCACATCGACCGCTTGCACGGCGTCGCCGATCGCCGCCGCGACGCCTTCGGTCAGTTCGACCGCGGCGGCGAGTTCGCCGTGCATCTTCCAGTTTCCACCGACATAGGGGCGTCGATTCGACATCGTGATTCCTCTGTTTGGTCCCGACCGCTCGGACGGCGACATCCGCACGTCGTTCGGCCCGGGCGAGCGAACGGTAGCAGGTCCCGTTCCGGAGGACCCGACGACGCGTGAAGTCCGGCCACCGACAAGGCATACTGTCCCTCCTCCGTCCATCCCCACCGCCCCTGGAAGCTCCCATGTCCTCGCCGACCGCCGCCGAGATCCGCCGCCGTTTCATCGAGTACTTCGAAGGTCGTCTCGGCCACGAGGTGGTTCCCTCGAGCCCCGTCGTTCCGCACGAGGATCCGACGCTGCTGTTCACCAACGCGGGCATGAACCAGTTCAAGGACGTGTTCCTCGGCCAGGGCACGCGGGGCTACACCCGGGCCGTCGACACGCAGAAATGCATCCGCGCCGGTGGGAAGCACAACGACCTCGAGGACGTGGGCCGGGACACCTATCACCACACCTTCTTCGAGATGCTCGGCAACTGGTCGTTCGGCGACTACTTCAAGGCCGAAGCCATCGAGTGGGCGTGGACGCTGCTCACCGAGGTCTTCGAGATCGCCCCCGACCGTCTCTACGCGACCTGGTTCGAAGGCGACCCCGCGCAGGGGCTCGAGCCCGATCACGAGTCGCGTGATCTCTGGCTTCGATACCTGCCCGCGGCGCAGGTGATCCCCGGCAACGCGAAGGACAACTTCTGGGAGATGGGTGAGACCGGTCCCTGCGGACCGTGTTCGGAACTCCACGTCGATCGCATCGGTGGACGCGACGCCGCGTCGCTCGTGAACCAGGACGACCCCGACGTGCTCGAGGTCTGGAACCTCGTGTTCATCCAGTACAACCGCGAAACGGGCGGCGGACTCAAGCAGCTTCCGGCCCGTCACGTCGACACCGGCATGGGCTTCGAGCGGATCGTCTCCGTCCTGCAGGATCGCCGAAGCAACTACGACACCGATCTCTTCACCGGGATCTTCCAGCGGATCTCCGACGTGAGCGGTGCCCGGCCCTACGGCGGCGATCTCGAGGATCCGATCGACATGGCCTATCGCGTGATCGCGGATCACGCGCGGTGTCTCGTCGCGGCGCTCTCCGACGGCGCGACCCCCGGTTCCGACGGTCGCGGCTACGTCCTGCGGCGGATCCTCCGCCGCGCGGTGCGACATGGTCGACAGACGCTCGGCATCGAGCGTCCCTTCCTCGACGCGATCGTCCCCGCGGTCGTCGAGAGCCTCGGTGAGGTCTTCCCCGAGATGAAGACGCGGATGCCGAAGGTTCAGGAGACGATCAAGCAGGAGGAGGTGACGTTCCGTCGCACCCTCGATCGCGGACTCCAGCTGTTCGCCGAAGCGGCGGGCCGCGCGACGGACGGCACGGTCACCGGCCTCGACGCGTTCAAGCTCCACGACACCTACGGCTTCCCGATCGATCTCACGTCGGTGATGGCCGAGGAACGCGGGATGCGGGTCGACGTGGAGGCCTACGAGGCGCTCATGGAGGAGGCGCGGGCCCGGAGCCGCGGCGGCGGCGAAGTCGCCGACACCGTGATCACGATGCCGCCCGACGTGCTTGGCAAGCTCGACTTCCTCAAGGTCCGGGCCACCGACGACGACGCCAAGCATCAGGGTCACGCCACCACCGGCGTGATCAAGGCCATCTGGGACGGACGCCATCTCACCGAGCACGCCGAAGTCGGCCAGCGGATCGCGGTGATCCTCGATCGGACCTGCTTCTACGGCGAACAGGGCGGACAGATCGGCGACCGGGGCGAACTCCACGTGAGCCGGGGCAGCAGCGCCGGACACGACCACGCCGGGGTGGTCGAGATCGAGGACGCCCGCCGCGTCGGCGATCACGTCCTGCACGTCGGCCGCGTGACCCACGGATCGATCGCCGCGGGCGACGAGTGCGAGGTCGCGATCGACGTCCATCGACGCGAGGGCATCCGCGCCCATCACACGACGACGCATCTTCTGAACCTCGCGCTCCGCGAGGTCGCCGGCCCCGACAGCGACCAGCGCGGGTCGCTCGTCGCGCCGGACCGACTCCGATTCGACTACGCCGCGACCGGCCCGCTCGACCCCGAAGCCCTCGCCAGGATCGAACGCCGCGTCGGCGAGGCGATCACCGAGGCGCTCGAGGTCCACGTCGGCGAGGCCCCGCTCGATCTCGCCCAGCGCGTCAACTCGGTCCGCGCCGTCTTCGGCGAACGCTATCCCGATCCGGTGCGGATGGTCTCGGTGGGACCCACCGTGATCGATCTGCTCGAGTCCCCCGACGATGCCGGATGGCTCGGTCGATCGGTCGAGTTCTGCGGCGGAACGCACCTGTCGAACACCCGCGACGCGAAGGACTTCGTGCTCGTTTCGGAGCAGGGCCTCGCCGCCGGCATCCGACGTGTGACCGCGCTCGCCGGAGAGGCCGCGGTCGAAGCCCGCGCCACCGCCGCCGGGCTCGCGGATCGCCTCGACGCCATCGAATCCAGCGAGGCGGCCGATGGTCTCGACGACCTCGTTCGTGATCACGAGGCCGCGACCATCTCCGTGGTCGATCGGCATGCGTTGGGTGGTCGAATCGAAGCCCTGCGAGCGCGGGCGAAGACCGCACGCAAGGCGGCGGCGGCCGAGAACCGTGGAAGCGTGGTCGAAGCGGCACGCCGCATCGCGGAGACCGAAGCCGGGCCCGCGATCGTCGCGCAGCTCGAGCACGCGGACAAGGATGCGTTGCTGGCCGCCATGGATGCGATTCGCGCCGCCAGACCGGATTCCGCAGTGCTGCTGCTCTCCGCGGACGAGGAGGCCGGCAAGGTCGTGATCGTGGCGAAGGTTCCCGAGCCGCTCATCGCGACCGGACTCAAGGCCGGCGCATGGGTCAAGGCGGCGGCGCAGGCCTGCGGCGGCGGCGGCGGTGGACGTCCCGACAGCGCTCAGGCGGGCGGCAAGGATCCGAGTCGGATCACCGAAGCGGCCGACGCCGCATCGGCGCACGCCACCGCGTCGGGCGTCGCCTGA
>JAQWJM010000047.1:0-29555 GCA_029248335.1 Phycisphaerales bacterium | reverse complement strand
GTCACCCGGACGAGTCCGTTCCCCGACGGCCCGTCCTCGCAGACGATGACATCCCCCCAGGGAGCGATGGTGAGGTTGTCCGCGTTCTCGATGACGCCGCCTTCGGTCGCCTCGATCGACAACTCGAGCGTTCCCGGGGCGTCTCGTTCGCCCGCAAGACCCTCGGCGGGTGAAGGCCGGTACTTCCAGATCTGACCGATGCGGGCGACGCCACCGCTGGTGCAGGCGAAGAGGATCTCGTCGCGACCGGTCCACATGCCCTCGCCTCTGGCGAACCGGGCGGCGCCAGCGTCGAAGCCGCGGAACCGCAGGTCGTCGTCGGGACTCTCGGGCCGATCGAGATCGATCCACTCGACCGGAAGCCGCTGATCGGCGACGGCGGTGGGAACCTCGGTCGCGGGATCGATCCAGTTTCGAAGGTCGACCGAAGGGCGACCCCGGACCGCGAGGGCCTGGAGGCGTCCGCCTTCGGCGAGTCGACCCGGATGATCCGGGACGAATCGGTAGAGCAGGCCGTCGTTCCGATCTTCGGTGAGATAGACGCATCGGCCGTCCGGTGCCACCGCGATCGCCTCGTGATGGAATCGCCCCAGTCCGCGAAGCGGCCGTGGCTCGGCGAGTCCGACCTGATCGGTGGCGGGGACCTCGAAGCACCAGCCATGGTCCTCCGCGCAGGCGACGTCCGCCTTCTGCGTCCACTCCTCGCAGGTGATCCAGCTCTTCCACGGTGTCGGTCCGCCCGCACAGTTCCGTCCGGTTCCGGCAAGGCTCAGGAAGTGCTTTTCGACGGT
The DNA here is from genome assembly GCA_029248335.1 of Phycisphaerales bacterium. Classification (GTDB taxonomy): domain Bacteria; phylum Planctomycetota; class Phycisphaerae; order Phycisphaerales; family SM1A02; genus UBA12014. Next base: position 28,764 of record JAQWJM010000047.1, on the reverse strand, counting down.
GCCGGACTTCTGGTCGTAGACGATCGTGGTCGTTCCGCCGAGGACCGGGCGATCGCCGCTGCCGGGGTCGAAGAACTTCGATCGATCGACCAGGCCGAGGCGCTCGAGGTTCGGGCCGAAGGCGCCCCACCCGAGATCGGCGTCGACCCCGATCTCGTGGTTGCGGACGAGGATCGTCCGGCCCGGACCGCCGTCGAAGGCCGCCATGCCGTCGTGTTCGTGGGGGACCAGCAGGCCGTCGTCCATCTCCTCGCCCCATCGAGAGATGGTGCGATACGAGAACCCGGCCGGGAGGTCGAGGATGCCGGCGGGATCCTCGACGAGGTCGCCGTAGCCGCGGGCCGCGTCCGCGAACCCGAGCAGGTTCGCCGCCACTGCGTCCCGGAGTCCCACGAAACCACCGGTCGTGGCGGCTGCCATCCGAAGAAAGGACCTGCGATCGATCGAAGTCATGCTCTGAGCATTCCCGCGCCGCGTCGCCGAATCAAGGCGAAAGGGGCGAAGATCACGTTTGTTTCGCCGCGCGGCCCCGGCGTCGGGCTCGATGGCGTCGGTGCGTTCATGGTTCGACGACCGACTGCGGATACACCAGGATCCGGTCGTGGGCGACGAGCACCATGTCGTCGGCACCGTCTCCGGTCACGTCGGCCACGAGCACCTGCCGCGGCTCGAACTCCCGCGGTTCGCCGCCACTGAACATCTTGGTCTCGAAGATCGTGAAGCCGGTCATCGGATGGAGTCGGCCTCGATCACTGAAGCTCAGGATGTCGGCCATCTGGGTCCCGGCGTCGAGGGAGACGAGGTCGAGCCGGCCGTCGTCGTTGAGGTCGCCGAGTCCGACTTCGTGGGGGACCTTGCGGTTGTCGTCCGGACGCCACGAGCCGGTCTCGACCAGACGCGGTCGATCACCGTCGAGTCGGACCACCGCGAACGCGTCGTTTCCGACCAGCAGCAGATCGTCATCCTCGCTGGTGCCACCGAAGCCGCCGCGTTCGATCCGCACCGGATCGATGCCGCGAATCGCGATCTCGTCGGTGACCGCCCAGCCGGTACCGGCCCGTTCGAAGACCAGCAGGCGTCGGCCTTCGCGGTCGGCGGCGACGATCCGGTCGCCGAGGATCGCCACCGACACCAGCTTGGCGTCTCGATCGGCGTTGAGCTGCGACACGACCGTCCAGCCCTTCTCGTCGTCGTAACGCAGGCCGCGGATGAAGTTGCGGTCCGCGACGAGGAGCTCTTCGGTGCCGTCGCCGTCGATGTCGAAGCGGCCGGTGTTCCCGGCGCCCGCGGCGCTGACCAGTCCGAACTGCGGCATGTCGTCCTTCTCGACGAGGGTGAACCCGTCGTCGCCGGCGCGAAGCATCATCATCGGCTTGTCGGCGGTGAAGACCAGCAGGTCGGTTCGTCCGTCCTGATCGGCGTCGACGTCGAGCACCGTGTCCGGCCCCCGGGTGGCGCGGCCGAGTTCGATGACCTCGGTCTCCCCGCCGTCGAGGGCGAGCAGGTCGAGGGAGAAACGCTTGTCCTTCGAGGCGATCACCGCGAGGGCGGGGCCGTCCTCGAGTTCGACCAGCTTCATCGCCACGGGAACGTCGCCCGCGGGCAGACGAAGGGCCTCGGGGAAGCCGATGCCGTCGGGGCCGACCGACGCCATGCCCACCACGCCCTCCTCCTCGCTCAGCACGAAGACCTCGGCGGTGCCGTCACCGTCGATGTCGCCGGCTTCGACCGCGTCCGGCGCGGCGAAGCTCGGGGAGGTCCGGCTGCCGCCGAGCCCCCGTCCGGGGATCTGCATCCAGGTCGCGATCGCGTTCTCCGCCCGGTCGGTGGCGAGGACGTCGAGCAGGTCGTCGCCGTCGAGGTCGGCGACGACGACGTCTCGCTTGCGTTCGCCCGGGTCGGTGAACCCGTGGACCTCGAAGGACGGCTCGCCACCCTCCTCGTCGTCCATCCGGAATTCATGAACCACGAGTCGCTTGGTCGGTCGTTCGATCACCGCGAGCCGGGCGGCATCCTGGCCGGGCAGCATCACGCCCTCGGCTTCCGCGATCGGCGGCATCTCGAATCGGAGCTGCGGACCGAAGTCCTTCTCCGCGTCGACGCGGGACGCGAGCCAGATCCGGACCGGGGCCTCGTCGTCGGCGGCGATGCCGGCGAGATCGAGCAGCCCGTTGCCGTCGAAGTCCTCCGCGAAGATCGCGATGATCCGGTCGTCGCCGGCATTGAGATCCTTCGGCGGGGCCAGTCGGCCGTTCCGTTCGAGCGGCCAGATCTTGATCTGACCGCCCACGAGGCCGACGACCTCCAGCGGACCGTCGGTTCCGACGAGGTCTTCGACCAGCAGGCCGTCCCGCGAGACGCCGAGTCCGCGGACCCGGTTCTTGCGGAGCAGTTCGAATTCGCCCGGTGAGGTCTGCCGGTAGACGTGAATCGAATTGGGGCGGCCGCCCGCCACGATGTCGAGCATGCCGTCACCATCGACGTCGACGGTCCGGATCGCCCCGACCTCGAAGTTGACGGGGATCTCGATCCGCTCGAACCGCCAGTGCTCGGGGAGCTCGTTCGCCCGCCGCGGCGCCTCGGGTTCACCGGGCACGGCGTCCGCACGCTGGCGAAGGAACTCGATCCGGCTCTTGTGATTGTTCACGACGAGGAGGTCTTCGAGTCCGTCCGCGTCGAGGTCGGTCGAGAGGAGCGGGCCGGCGTTCGGGCCCACCGGGACGACTTCGAGGGCGTCGAAACCGAAGTGGGCGGCGGTCTCCGCGTCCTGGGCCGTCGCGGTGATCTGGATCGGCGTTGCCGCGAGGATCGCGAGCACGGCGAGGGAGGGGGTTCGAGTCGAGCGAATCGAGCGAGTCATGCGGATCATCCGAATCATGGATCAAGGGCCTCGGGAGGGAGGGGAGCACGGAGGTCGACACCCGAGGGCGTCGCCGGAACACTGGAAATTCCGGATGGTCGCCCTCAAGCCGTTTATAGTACCCGTCCAGACCAAGGAGTCCTCGGATGCCCAGCAAGATCGTTTCGTCCATGTTTCTGGTCCTCACGCTCGCGTGCCTCGGACCCATCGCGTCCGCCCGGCCCGCCACGGCGATCCCGGTCACGGACCGCGCCGACGTCGTGCGTCTCAAGGACGGCGGCGAGGTCCGGGGTTCGATCGTCAAACGAGACGACCGCTCGGTGTGGATCGACGTGGGGCCGACCGTGGTCAGTTTCGACCTCGACCAGGTCGAGGAGATCGTCTCGGGTGGCGGCAAGGAGATCCGTTCGGTGGACTCCGGCACGCTGTTCTCCGTCGCGGTCGACCCGATCGAACTGAGTCCCAAGGAGCACGCGAAGATCCTCGGGCCCGCGGTGATCAAGGTGTCGACGCCGAGCGGTCTCGGATCCGGCGTGATCATCTCGCCCGAGGGCTACGCCATCACCAACGCCCACGTCGTCCAGAAGGAGACGGCGTTGCGGGCGACGGTCTGGTTCCTGCAATCGGACGGGACACTGAAGCGCACCGACATCGACGACGTCGAACTCGTCGCGGTCAACAACCACCTCGACCTCGCGCTGATCCGCATCACCAACCCCAAGGACGAGCCGTTCCTGTTCGCGCCGGTCCAGGGCGCGGAGAAACTCGACATCGGACAGCCGGTGTTCGCGATCGGCAATCCGCTCGGTCTCGAACGAACCCTGACCCAGGGCGTCATCTCCACGACCCAGCGGAACTTCAGCGGCCTCACCTACGTGCAGACCGACACCCCGATCAATCCCGGAAACAGCGGGGGCCCGCTCTTCAACACCCGCGGCGAGGTCATCGGCATCACCAACATGGGGATCGTCGGCGGCGAGGCCCTCGGATTCGCGATCCCGGCCCGCTACGTGAAGGACTTCGTCCGGAATCGCGAAGCGTTCACGTACGATCGCTCCAACCCGAACAGCGGTCACATCTACCACGAGCCCCCCACGCGACGACTCCCGGGGGGGCCCGCGATCCTCGACGACGACACCGCCGGATCCTGATCGCACCGAAACAGCCACCCTCGCCCGCCCAACCAGAAGCATCGGGCGGATCACCACCATCGACCCCTTCGCCATCCACACCGGAAGCCAGCCATGAACCGTCGACGTCCCACCAGCCTGCTCCTCGCCACCATGTTGATCCCCGCGGGGGCGTCGCTCGTCCACGCCGCGGACGACTTCACGATCGCCGACCTCGCGCCCGAAGGCACGATCTTCGTCATCGGCGGCGACGGAACCGGCGAGATGTGCTCCCGATTCGAGAACAACCCGCTCGGGGCGCTCTGGCGGACCGATGCGGTCCAGGACTCGATCGCGGAGGCCTTCGGTGAGATCCTCAAGGACGCGTCCTCCGGACTCGCGGCCGACGGAATGGATCTCGACGGCATGAAGTGGCCCACGAACCTCGGCTTCGCGGTCTACACCGACCTCGACGAGGAGACCGGCCAGTCCCGCGCGTTCGTTCTCGGATACGGGGACTGGGGCGATGAGGTCGACGCCAACGGCCGGATGATGGAATCGCTGATGGAGAGCTGGCGGAAGTCCGACACGATCGATCTCGACTCCAAGGAGATCCGTGGCCGCGAGGTCATGATCCTCGAGCAGATCTCGGAGGACGACGACCCGGCCGACGACTTCGGCGATATGGACGACATGATGATGATGTTCGGGGATCCCTCCGAGATGGCGCCCGACCTCGACACGATGTACGTGGTCAAGGACGGCGGCCGGATGCTGATGGCGAACGATCTTCTCGCGATCGACGACGCCCTCGCGATCTTCGACGGCGACGACGCGAAGGTGCTCGCGGGCACCGACGACTGGCGGACCTCGATGCGACAGCTCGGTGACCCCGAGGCCTACGTCCTGCTGCGGACCGGTCCGCTCCAGGACCTCCTCGCACCGATGTTCATGGGCCCCCTCGGCATGGTCCAGCCCATGATCGGCGAGATGTTCGGTGACGTCCGCGGCTATGGCTTCGGCGTCGAGATTCCCGAGGATTCGAGCACCGCTTCGATGGTGTTGACCGCTTCCATCCTCATGCCCGGTGACAAGACCGGCCTGCTCGGACTGATGCGGAATCAGGACGGCCTCGGATCGCGGCCGCCGAAGGTCATCGGCGAAGACGCGATCGGCTACGGTCGGATGAACGTCGACTTCGCCGGCCTCATGCCGCTCGCGAACCAGATCTCCGCCGCCATCCCGATGGGCGGCGAGGAAGCGGACATGATGCTCGAGCAGTTCGGGCCGATGCTGTCGCCGGCGTTCGAGTCGCTCGGACCCGCGATGCACGTCATGACCTTGAAGACCGGGAACACGATCCTCATCCCGACCTCCGCGCCCGGCAAGGTCCAGAACATGCTGGCGATGTTCGGACCCGGCATGGAGATGGAGCCTCGGGACTTCCTCGGCGAGACGCTCTGGACCGGTCCGGACGACGGCCCCAGTGCCTGCATCGCGGGCAACTGGCTCCTGCTCGGCGAAGCGGACGGTGTGAAGCAGGTCGTTCGTGGCCTCAACGCCGATGCCGCCGACCAGCCGATCGCGGACTTCGGCCGATTCAACGACGCGATCGCCCGCATGCCCAAGGGCGACGTGGTCGGCTGGGGCTACGTCGACACCGTCGAGCAGTACGCCGCGGCCCGCGAGAACCTCGATGGCATGATGGACATGCTGGGCGAGCAGGACGAGTTCGCCCCGGAGATGCCCTTCGACGGCGGCGAGATGATGGACGGCCTCGCCGACCTCGCGGAGACCATGACGCCCCGCGAGCTTTCTCGATACGTCGGACCCACGGTCTGGAGCTTCTCCGCGGACGACGCGGGCTGGGTCTACCGGCAGTGGTTCCTTCCGCCGGTCAACGTCGGCGGCTGATTCGCCGCTCGAGACGAGTCAGGATGAACGAACATCGGCGCTCCGCCTCCCGGCGGGGCGTCGTTTTCATGATGGCGCGGGGGCGGTGACCGGTGTGCGTTCGCACGACTCGATCAGTGCATCGACGGCGGCGTCGAGTCGGGCGGGTTCGAGGGCCCAGTGGTTTCCATGACCCGCACCGCGGACGACCTCGACGCGTCCGCCCGGGGCCGCGTCGCCGATCGCGACGCCGTCGGCGACGGGACTGATGGGATCCTGATCACCGAGGACGACCAGCGTCGGAACCGTGGTCCGCAGCGCGGCGGCCTGCGTGGAGCGTGGGCGTCGCCCGATCAGTCGGAGCCCCTGCACCGCGAGCCAGGCGATCGGCGTGGCGGGAAGCCCACGCAACCAGAGTCGTTGCCGGAGCGGCACCCGCAGCGTCTCGTAGGGGGCGACCGCGACGACGCCGTCGATTCGGTCGGACTCGGCGGCGGCGAGGATCGAGACGGTTGCGCCGAGACTCCGGCCCACCACCACCAGGGGGGTCTCCGCCGGGGCGTCGAGGCGCGACAGGAGCGCGGTCAGGTCGTCGACGTCGACGTCGCCGAGACCGGCGCCGTCGGGTTCGGCGTCGCCGTGGCCTCGGAGGTCGATCATCACGATGCGGCAACCGCGTCGGCGCCAGTCTTCGAGGTGGGGGAGCCAGGTCAACCGGGAGCGGCCCCATCCGTGGACGAGGACCAGCACCGGCCCGTCGGTCCGAAGGCCGGGGACGTCCCACACCGGAAGCCGGACATCGCCCGGGCGATCGAGCGTCCATTCGGAGAAGGGGGCGTCGACCTCGCCGGGATCGGAGGGCATGCCGCGGGCCAGCGCCCAGCCGGTGGTTCGTCGACGCGGACGAAGGGCCTCCCGCATGGTCGCCATGACCATGAGCGTGATCGTGATGAGGGCGGCGACGCCGAAGAGGACGAGGAGTTCCATCGGCGGACACCCTATCCGAGGTGGTGATGCGACGGTCGACCCACGAGACCCACGAGATCCACGCGATCCACGAGATCGACGAGATCGACGAGATCGACGAGATCGACGAGATCGAAGTTCAGCGGGCTTCGAACATCCTGCGGTTGGTGCCCTCGGTTCCGATGCCGGCGGAGACGCGTCCGCCGCATCGAGGGCACCGGCCCTCGTATCGGGTTTCGGCGGCGTTCCGGGTCAGACGTCCGTACCGGCGGCAGCACTTGAACCAGACCATGATGAACCGGCTGCCGGAAGCGGGCGTCGCCTTTCGCGGGGCGTCGCCGGTCTGATGCAGGCCGTCGATCTCGATCCGGTCTCGGGAATCCGCCATGGCGTCGTCCTCGGAGGCGTGCGTCACTCGGTGATCGGCTGGTCGCCACCGAGGCGACACGCTTCGTCGATTCGACCGGCGGTGGCCACGGCGCGGTCGATGGCCGCACGGACCTCGTTCTCGATCGTCAGAGCGCGGGCGGCGCCCTGGTCGAGCCCGCGAAGCGAATCGAGATTCATCTCGACGTTCCAGCAGCCCGCCTCGGCCGCGACCGCCGCGAGGCGACCGGCGATCGCGAGATCGCTTCGAAGCAGTCGGCTGGAGCGACCGACCAGTCGAGCCGCGAGGTCGACGGTCTCCGCCGCGTTCATGACCAGTCGGTGCGGCGCCTCGATCGCACCCTCGACCGCCGTCGGCCATGCCTCGATCCGTCGAGGGTCGTCGGCCGCGAGCGGCCAGAGACTCGCGAGCGTTTCAAAGGCGCGGGCGTCCTCGTCGGCGAGTTCGAGGGCGGTCTCGCGGATCCTTTGAAGGCGTCCCGCCGCTTCGGCGAGGGTCGACTCGAACGCCGCGAACTTCTTCTTGCCGTGGCTGAACGCGATCACCATCTCCGCGAGGCCGGCGGCATGGGCGAGCATCGAGCCCGCCGCGGCGCCGCCGCCGGGAACGGATCGGCGCGAGGCCAGCGCCTCGGTGAACGCCCCAAGGGTCGCATCGGCGAAGTGGGCGGGCGATTCGGTCATTGGCGGATCTCGCCCCCGACCCCGGCGGCGAGGGCGGCGGTGATCGTCGCGATCTCCGGATCGATCTCATCGTGTCGGAGCGTTCGATCCGTCACGCGGAATCGCAGTCGCAGGGTGACCGCCTTCCGGCCGGTCGGAAGGTTGCGCCCGCGGAACACGGTGACGAATTCGATCGCTTCGAGCGATGCGGGACGGTTCGTGTCGATCGCCGCCTCGAGGTCGGCCCACCGCACCTGCTCCTCGACCAGGACGGTGAGGTCGCGGTCGATGGCGGGGAACGCGGGCAGCGTCTCCGCCACGCTCTCGGGCGGCCAGGCCGCGAGTGACTCGGCGATCCCTCCGGGGGCCAGTTCGATCTCCGCGGCGACCACGGCCCGGTCGTGGCCGAAGCGGGCGGCGGTCTTCGCGTCCACCACGCCGATCGAACCGACGAGTCGTCCGTCGAAGTGGATGGCGGCGGAGGCTTCGCAGCCCGCGAAGGCGGTCTCGGGATCGACGTGGACCCGGTCGGTGCCGACGATTCTCGCGATGCGATCCACCACGGTGCGGAGAAACGCGAACGCCGCCTGTCCTTCAGCGGTGGTGTCCCGGGCGTCGACGCCGGCGGGCGGGTCGACGACCAGTCCGAGGAGCCGGCGTTCCCGGTGCACGCCTTCGTGCTGGTCGAAGACCGAGGCGGTCTCGAACAGTCGCACTTCGGTGGTGCCGAGGTCGTGGTTGTGCGCCGCGACCCGGAGCAGGCTGGGGACGAGGCTCGGACGAAGCACGGGCTCGCCGCCCGCGCGGTCGTCCTCGACCTCGAGCACGCCGCGGTCGGTGGCGAGGAACGCGTTCGCCGCATCGGCGGCGATCAGGGTGTGGGTGACCGTCTCATGGAAGCCGAGACCGACGAGGGTGTCGCGGATCGCGCCGAGCCCCTCGTCCGTGGGCCGCGGCGGAACCGCCCGGATGCGGATCGTCTCCGCGACCGGCAGGGCGTCGAGACCGTGGGTGCGGGCGATCTCCTCGACGAGATCCGCCTCGCGTTCGAGGTCGATCCGCCGGGGCGGAACCGTGCATTCGATCCGGTCGCCGTCGACTCGCGGGTCGAATCCGAGGCCCACGAAGAGTCGGTGGATCTCCTCGTCGGAGATCTCGATCCCGAGCACCGCGCGACACCGGGCGGGTCGCATGGCGACCACCCGGGGTTCGGGGATCGGGCGGCCGTCGGCGACGACGCCGTCGCAGAGTTCGCCGCCCGCGAGTTCGAGGATCAGCGCCACGAGGCGATCGGAGGCCGCGGCGATCTCGGCGGGATGCACGCCGCGTTCGAAGCGATAGGAGGAATCACTGGCGGTGCGATGGCGGCGGGCCGTGTTCCGGACGGAGACGGGATCGAAGGTCGCCGCCTCGACGAGGATGTCGGTGGTCGATTCGGAGACCGCGGTCTCCGCGCCGCCCTTCACGCCCGCCATCGCGATCGCTCGCTCCGCGTCCGCGATCACCAGGTCGTCGCTCGTGAGTTCGAGCGGTTTCGCGTCCTCGCCGATCGGCAGGAAGGGCTCGGCGTCGCGAGCCGGCCGGATCTCGATTCGATCGCCGCGCACGGTCGAGAGGTCGAAGACGTGGGTGGGCTGGCCGTATTCGAAGAGCACGAAGTTCGTGGCGTCGACGAGGTTGTTCCGCGGGACGAGTCCGATCGCGACGAGGCGTCGCTGCAACCAGTCGGGACTCGGGCCGACCTTCACCCCGCGGATCACCCGCGCGGTGTAGAGCGGGCAGCGGTCGGGATCGAGATTCCGGATCTCGACGACGTCGGCGACCGGCGGGCCGCCGGACGGAAGGTCCGACCGGGGTGCCTTCAGGCTCGAGCCACCGAGCAGCGCCGCCTCCCGGGCGAGGCCGAGATGGCAGAGGCAGTCGCCCCGGTTGCTCGTGGTCTCGATCTCCTGCCACGGCTCGCCGTTCTCGGCGACGTCCTCCCCGTCGAAGGGGAATCCGGCCGCGGTGAGGAGGTCGGCCTGGGTGGCCGCGTCCAGCGGGGGGTCGAGATAGTCGTTCAGCCAGTTGATGCTCGTTCGCATGATCCGAGGAGGGTACCCCGTCGAGGATCCCGGCGGGCCTCGAACGGGCCTGCTACTTTCCGTGCATGTCGCTTTCCGGTTCGAGATCTCGATCGACGTTTCTTCCTCGTCTGGTCGCCGCATGCCTTCCGTTCCTCGTGGCGGCGGCGTGCAGTTCGCCACCGTCCTCGACCGAGGGGGCGGTTCCAGCGGACGCGGTGATCGATGCCACGGTGCTGGTGGGGGACGATCTCGGTCGGCGGATCCGCCGGGACCCGGGCGACTGGCCCGTCCAGTTCCGGCCCGCGCGGGCGATCATCCTGCCGGACGGCGTGCTTCGAGCCGACGTCGGGGCGAACCTCGAGGTCGATGACCGACCCGGGGTGGCCCGGCACCTCTACCGATCCCAGCTCGAGGACCTCTGGCGGGGACTCGATGATCTCGGATTCGGTGATCCGACGGTCGGTGACTACGACGGCAACCTCGGACTGCTCGCGCCGGACGACGACGAGGTGATCCAGATCCTCGCACTGCAACGCGGCGGACGCGACTGGGCGATCGTCCGCCGGTTCGAGATTCCAGCGGACACCACGCCGGCCGAGGCCGCGGCACTCGAGGACGCCCGGATGCGATCGGCGATTCGTCGCCTCGCCGCCCTCGCCTGGGCGTTCGACGATCCGCCGGACGACTCCATCGATTTTCCCGAACGCTACGACTTCGGCCCGGACCCCTGGGCTCGATATCGAGATCCCGTGAAGGGAGACACGTGATTCGAACCACGAACGTCATCAGGTTCCACTCCGCACGGGGGGCCATGCTTTGGGAACGAGGCATGCTGCTCCTCGCGGGAATGATCCTCGTCGGCTGCGCCGGTCCAGGAAGCGCCGCCTTCGCACCCAGCGAGACCAATCAGCAGGCGATCAAGCTCATCGTGCTCGATGCCGATGGTGATGACCAACGGTACGCCCTCTACAAGTGGCGAGCGGACGGTCGTTTCTTCTTCGGCGGCGGCCGGCAGGCCCACGAAGGCGAGACCCCGATCGAGCTGCCGTTCCCCAAGGATGTCCGACACACGCTCACCAAGGTGATCGAGGACATCGGCTGGCTTGACGCGGATTTCACGCCACCGGCATCTTCGGACGGGCCTCGATTGCTCGAGGTCGACCTCCGGCTGAAGGGGGTCCACCGGACCTTCGAGGTCAAGGCGGATGGTCGGACCTTCGGAAAGGAAGCGACCGAACTGTTGGAGGCCCTGGAGGCGATCGCCGCCCAGCGGTTCCAAGGCGTGCTCGACGGGCTTCCGCAGGCCGACAAGACCGCGGGATGACCGATGGCGGTCGGGCGGCGGGCTGCCGTGTGGTGCCGTCATGCCCCTGCGGCGAGGCTCCGAGGCCTGCTCGTGGAGACTTCGCACGTCTGGCTCAAGGCGGCAGAATCACCCAGAACCCTCTTTATGACGCCTGGAGGGCACATCTGGGTGCTTGAAAGGTCGTCTGTGCGGGTTGTATGGATCAGGCGGGCGGCCCCGTGCATCGATTCACCCGAAAAAGGGCAGGTTCAACGAGACCTCGTTGAATGCAGGCGTACAGTCGCCGCCACGGATCCGGTGTCGGTCGAGCCTTCTCGCTCGAGGGGCCAGCAAGGCGACTCAGGTCGTCACCGATGATTCGGGAAGGACCACGTCCGACATGAACAGCGAACCACTCGTCTTGAACTGTGAAGCGTCTCTGAACGGGCCACGAGCACGCCTGAGGTCGGCCGACGCCACGCCTGCCACACCAGCCAGGACCGGTCCAGCAAGGTCTTCCGGGGTTCCGGAGGCTCGAAGGGCGATGGTCCGTTCGCTTTATCAACAGCATCACAGGCCGCTTCAAGCGTTCATTCGCCGCCTGGTGGGGCCCGAGCGTGCCGAGGACGTGGTGCAGGAGGTGTTTTTTCGGCTCCTCCGTCTCGAAAATCTCGAAACGCGTGAGATCTCCGTGAGTTATCTCTTCCGGATCGGTGAGAACCTCGTCCGCAAGGGGTATCACCAGGAGCAGCGTTCGCGACGAACGCTCGAGGCGGCCGGCCGGCAGGATGCACGTCGGCTCGCCGCGGACGATGGAGATCGGCTTGGCGGACGAGCCGGTCGACGCGCGGAAGCGGGTGTTGGGAGCTCGGGCATGGCCCGGGTCCACGCAGGGATGCTCGCGACAGCCCTGCGGAACCTGACGGACAATGAGCAGGCGGCAGTTCGAATGATCGTGTGCCGAGGGTTGAGCTATGAGCAGGCAGCAGTAGCGCTCGGTGTGACCGTAACCACCATCAACAATTGGAAGTATCGCGGTGTCAAGAAACTCCAGCAACTCTGCAGTCCCGACCTCGATCCCTGCTCTCGATCGAATCGGGGAAACAACCCCAGAATGTCCACCCGACCCGAGTCTCATCGCAGAAATCGAGGCGAGCCGGACGCGAATCCGGAATCGACTCGCAACGCTCGCGAACCGGCTGGCCGGACCGACCATGCTCACGGGCGTCGTCGATTCGGGCGCGTTGGATGAGATCGATGAGATCGATGCGAACGTCCAATCGCTGATCGACGGCGACTGATCGAACGCAACCGCCAGGCTGCGATCCGGCTTCCCGCGACCTGATGAAGATCGGGGCGGACCGGGTGGGCCGGATCGCAGCCTCGCGAATTCCCGGTGGAGTCCGTTCGAGTCGCATCGCCTCGGGCGGGAGCCGGCGGCGGATTGAAACGGGCTGAACCGCCGGCGTGCTCGTTCTGGTTCGAGATCGACCGAAAACCGGAGTCCGTCGGGGGTGAAAGACGAGCCCGGCCTCCGCCGGATTCGTACACTGCCCGGAATGCCCGGCGAATCCCCATCCTCGAAATCAACGGTCGCGGCCGAGGCCGACCAGGCCAGCGTTCCGGACGATCCGATCGTCGGGATCGATCTCGGCACCACCAATTCACTCGTCGCCTTCGCCGACGCGGCCGGCCCGAGGATTCTCGAGCTCGATGCTGGTCTTGATCCTGGTCCTGATCGTGGTCTCGATCGGGGATCGGACGCGGGCCCGGCTCGGTCCGAGGCCGGTCTCGTGCCCTCGGTGCTTCGGTACCGGGGCGACGTCGTGGAAGCGGTCGGCCGGGAGGCTGCGGCCGGGCTCGAGGATCATGCGACGCGAACGGTCTTCAGCGTCAAGCGGTACATGGGCCGTCGATTCGATGACCGCCGTGCCGATGCGGAGGCGTCGCCGTATCGGGTGGTCGCGAACGCTCGCGGGCTCGCGGGTGTGGAGATCGACGGGCGCGTCCGAAGCCCCGAGGAGATCTCCGCGGATCTGCTGGCCCATCTGCGTGATCTCGCGTCCGAAGCCCTCGGCGTTCCGGTTCGCCGGGCGGTGGTCACGGTCCCCGCGTACTTCGATGACGCCCAGCGACAGGCGACCCGTGATGCCGGACGGATCGCCGGCATCGACGTGGTGCGAATCCTGAACGAACCGACCGCCGCGGCGCTCGCCTACGGAATCGGTGGACGTGGCGATGCGGAGACGATCGTCGTCTACGACCTCGGCGGCGGAACCTTCGACGTCACGGTGCTCGAGGTCATGCCGGCGGACCCTTCCTCGGCCGAGGGAGAAGCGATCTTCCGGGTCCTCGCCACCGCGGGCGACACCCATCTCGGCGGCGACGACTTCGATCGCGTCCTGCTCGGGGATCTTCACGAGGAAGCGATGGCCGAGTCCGACCCCGACCTTCGAGCCCGCCGGCTCGCGGTGCTCCGAGCGGTCGGCGCTCGAGCCAAGATCGCATTGAGCGACGCGGCGGCGACGCGGATCCGGCTCGACGGCGGCGGCGTGGTGCCCGATCTCGATCGGACGATCGAGCGGGCCGACTTCGAGGCGGCGGCGAAGCCGCTGGTCGATCGCACGCTGGACGCCTGCGGGCGGGCCCTCAAGGACGCGGGGCTCGAGCGGGCATCGATCGACCGGGTGGTGCTGGTCGGCGGATCCACGCGGATGCCGATGATCCGGGAAGCCGTCGAGGTCTGGTTCGACCGGCCCGCCTACGTGGCCCTCGATCCGGATCGCGTGATCGCGCTCGGCGCGGCGGTGCAGGGTTCGATCCTCGCCGGCACCCGGCGCGATGCGCTGCTGCTCGACGTCATTCCGCTGAGTCTCGGACTCGAGACCGCTGGTGGCGCGGTCGCGAAACTGGTGTCGCGGAACACCATGGTCCCGACCCGGTCGGTCGAGATGTTCTCCACGAGCGTGGACGGGCAGCTGAACGTCGGCCTGCACGTCCTGCAGGGCGAGCGGGAGATGGTCGCGGACTGCCGGAGCCTCGCCCGATTCGAACTCCGTGGACTGCCGCCGATGCCCGCCGGCATTCCACAGATCGAGGTCGCATTCAACGTCGACGCCAACGGCGTGCTCGGCGTCGACGCGGTCGAGCGGCGAAGCGGTCGGCGAGCCCGGGTGCAGGTCGTGCCCAGCAACGGTCTCACCCGCGAGGAGGTGGACCGGATCGAAGCGGACTCCGTGACGCACGCCCGCGACGACATGCGAGTCCACCGGATCGTCGATCTCGCGGTGAACGCGGCCCTCGACGTGAAATGGATCACCGAGGCCCTCGATCGCGTGCGCGAGGAGGTCGAGCCCGACGTGGTGGCGTCGGTCGAGTCCGGCCTGGCCGCGGTCCGGGACCTGATCACGCAGGCCCGGGCGGATCCCCGATCCGTGGATGCCGATGCGTTCCACGCGGCGAAGGACCACCTCGACCGGACGAGCATGCCCGTCCACGAGGCCTCCATCTCCCGCAGCCTCCGGGACGAGGGGTCCCCGGACGGCTGAACGGTCGTCCCGGGCGGTAGACTTCGCCGCCTCGATCCGAGGCACTGGAGAACGAAGGTGTCCAAGTCGTCGTCGATCAACACTTCGGAGCCGACCGCCGCCGCCGCGATTCCCGCGACGGTGGCGGAGAACGCGGCGCGCTTCGCCGTCGACTCGTGGGCGGACGGTTTCTTCTCGATCAATTCGAACGGCACCGTGGCGGTGCGACCGGACCGCCGATCCGGACGCGAGGTCGATCTGCTCGAGATCGTCGACGGCGTTCGAGAGCGGGGGTTCTCCACCCCGGTGCTGCTTCACTTCGGTGACGTGCTCGAGACGGTCCTCGGGGACCTGCGTCGCGCCTTCGACGGCGCGATCGAACAGCACGGCTACGGCGGGGCGTATCGCGGCGTGTACCCGGTCAAGGTGAACCAGCAGCGAAGCGTGGTGGAGGACGTCGGTCGGATCAGCGGGGAGATGGGATTCGGATTCGAGGTGGGCTCGAAGCCTGAACTCCTCGCGGTGCTCGCGATGACCGTCGAGCAGCCGGATCGGCTGGTGGTCTGCAACGGCTTCAAGGAGGATCGCTACGTCGAGTTCGCGATGCTCGCGGCGAAGCTCGGGCGGACGATCGTCCCGGTGATCGAGAACCTCGGTGAACTGGAACTCGTGCTTCGACACGCAACGCGGCTCGACGTGCGTCCCCGCATCGGCATCCGCGTGAATCTCAACGTCGAGGGGGCGGGCCGATGGGCGAGTTCGAGCGGCGTCAAGGCCAAGTTCGGCCTGACCCTCGCCGAGGTGCTGCGGGCCGTCGATCTTCTCCGGGATCACGGCATGCTCGACTGTCTGCAGCTGCTCCACTGCCACATGGGAAGCCAGATGCACGACATCCGGCAGGTCGCGGCGGGGGTGGGCGAACTGACCCGGATCCACACCGAGCTCCACCGGCTCGGAGCCATCGTGGAATTCATCGACGTCGGGGGCGGACTCGGCGTCGACTACGACGGCAGCCAGTCCAATTCCGCGTTCAGCCGGAACTACTCGCTGGAGGAGTACGCCTCGACGGTGGTCCACCGGATCCAGTCGATCTGCGACGACCGGGACGTGCCGCATCCGACCATCGTGACCGAGAGCGGTCGGGCGATGGTCGCGCAGCAGAGCGTCCTGATCTTCGACGTGCTTGGTGCGAATCGCTTCGAACCGCATCGAATCCCCGAGGACCTCGAGGGTCTTCGAGGGCGGGACGGCGAGGAACCCGCCCGCCCGCTCGTCGATCTCTTCGACGCGTGGCGGCGGATCGACGCGGAGAACCTGCTGGAGTGCTGGCACGACGCGGAGAGCGCCCGGGCCGAGGCCCTCACGCTGTTCACCCTCGGGTACATGTCGCTCGAGCATCGGGCCGAGGTCGAACGGATCTTCTGGACCCTCGCGCTCCGGGCCCGCGAACTCACGAGCTCGCTGGATCCAGTTCCCGAGGAACTCGCCGAACTCGACGACCTGCTCACCGACGTCTACTTCTGCAACCTCTCGGTCTTCCAGTCGCTTCCGGACTGCTGGGCGATCGAGCAGGTGTTCCCGATCATGCCGATCCACCGCCTCGACGAGACGCCGACGCGACGAGGCACGCTCGCCGATCTCACCTGCGATTCCGACGGCAAGGTCGATCGCTTCATCGACCGCGAGCACGTGAAGCGATGGCTTCCGTTGCACGAGCTGCAGGCGGGGGCGCGTTATCTCCTCGGCGCGTTCCTGGTCGGCGCCTATCAGGAGACGCTCGGTGATCTCCACAACCTCTTCGGCGACACCCACGTCGCCCACGTCCGGGTCGACGACTCGGGCAGATGGTGGATCGAGGAGATCGTGGAGGGGGACACCGTCCGTGAGGTGCTGGGTTACATGCAGTACGACGCGACCGCGCTGACCAGGTCGATTCGCATGGAGTGCGAACGTTCGGTGCATCGAGGCTCGATGACCGCGCGGGAGAGCCGGGAGATGGTCAACGCCTTCAAGGCGGGCCTCGATGGGTACACCTATCTCGAGGAATCCTCGGAGTGAGCCGGGGCGGTGATCAGGGATCCGCGGCGGGCTTCGTCCCGGACGGGGTGATCCCCTTCGCTTCGAGGAACGATTTCGCCAGCGCCTCGTAGATCGATGGTTCGCAGATCCGACCCGCGATGATCGCGCCGATCATGGCGGCGAACATCAGCGGCAGGAGCATGCCGTACGCCCCGGTCATCTCGAAGAGGATCGTGAACACGGTGATCGGGCTCTGGACGACGCCTGCGAAGTAGGCGGCCATGAAGATGAGCATGAGTTCGGGCAGCCCGATGCCGGGGGCGATCGTGGCCTCGAGGAATCCGTGAGTCACCTGGCCGAGGCCGGCGCCGACCGCCAGGCTGGGATCGAAGAGGCCTCCGGGGATGGCGCTGATCAGGCTCACGAAACTCGCCGCCGCCTTCGCGAGCGGGTCGCCCCATCCCGCGATCGGGACGCCGGTCTCCGCCGCGGTCACCAGCATCCGCTCCGCCTGCGAGTGACCGCCGCCGTAGCTCGAGCCGTTCGAGAGAAGGCCGATCACCGCGAGGGCGAGACCGAGTGCGATGCCGGTGCGCCAGGGGCGGCTGACCAGCGACGGCGCGATGCGTCGACTCCCCGCGACCACGCCGCGTCCGAACCAGCCTCCGAGGAATCCGCCGATCACGCCGGCCACCGGGATCGCGAACCACTGCCGCATCTCGAGCAGCCAGGTCCGCAGGTCGGTCTCGATCGCGAGCGGCAGGGCGGCGTCCGCGTTGCTCGATCCGTAGAAACGATAGTCGCCGAGCACCGCGACCCCGATCGCACAGGCGATCGCGACGGTCCTGATGATCGCGGGCACGCTCTTCTTGTCGAACGTCCGGCCCACCTCCTCGAAACAGAACACGACGCCGGCGACGGGGGTGTTGAACGCGGCGGCGATCCCGGCGGCCGAGCCCGCGAGGATGAGTCCGCGTTGGATGAGCCAGCGTTCGACCTTGCAGAATCGGGCGCTCAGGTGCATGCAGCACGCGGCGACGTGCACGGAGGGACCTTCGCGGCCCACGGTGATTCCGGACACGAGGGCGAGGGTGAGGAGCAGCATCTTTCCGATCGCGATGCGAAAGGAGAGCATGAGTCTTCGTTCCGGTCGGTCACCGAGCTCGATGGCGGCGATCGCCTGCGGGATTCCGGTCCCCTCGGTGCCGGGGAAGAACCGCCGCTGCGTCCACACGATCACCGGCATGGTGACCGCGACGCCCGCCGCGGGAAGGATGACGGTCCACGGTCCTTCGAAGGTCACTCCGAGCCAGGTGGTCTGCCCGCTGAGCCACGCGACCATCGTCTCGCCCGCCCGATCGGCGTACACGAAGTAGAGCGCGGCGAGGCCCGCCAGCGTCGCCGCGATGCTCGTGGCGATGATGGCCCAGGTCGCCTGGCTCACGGTCGGTCTCGGATGTGGTGCGTCCATCGACGGAATCTACCCGACCGGGCCTCGTCGAGCCCCGGGGGTTCCGCGCGAGGATCCCGGCCGGGCCCGCGGAAGTACCATTGTGTCCCGTCCGGGAAACACCATCCTTCGAGCCACGAGGACCGTCCACGGTGGAGAACGAACCCAACGAACTTCGGCCGGATGATGATGGAGAACCGACGTTCCTCGGACTCGATCCTCCGACGAGCCGGCCTGTGGCGGTGATCGTTCCGGTGCCCTACGACGCGACCAGCACCTGGCAGAAGGGCGCCGATCGCGGTCCGGCGGCGCTCCTCGCCGCCAGCGCGGAGGTCGAACTCTTCGATCTCGAGACCTCGAGCGAGCCGTGTCGATCGGGCATCCTCACCGGACCGCCGGTGCTTCACGAGGGGGATCCCGCCGATCTCGCCGACGTCGTGGAGGAGGTGGTGGCGACCGTGATCGGGCAGGGGGCCGTTCCGATCGTGATCGGCGGGGAGCATTCGGTTTCGATCGGAGCGATTCGCGCCGCCGCGGCGGCGGTTCGATCGGGGGGCGACCGACTCGGGGTCGTGCAGATCGATGCCCACGGCGACACCCGCGAGTCCTACCACGGGTCGCCGTTCAATCACGCCTGCGTCATGGCCCGGGCCCGCGAGGTCGCAGACATCGTCCAGGTCGGGATCCGCGCGATCGACCGAAGCGAACACGACACCATGGACCTCGACCGGGTGTTCCCGGCCCATGAGATCCTCGAGGCGGCCGATGACGCGTGGATGGACCGGGCGATCGATCTCGTTCCCGAAGACGTGTACCTGACGATCGACCTCGACGCCTTCGATCCGGGGATCATGCCGGCCACCGGAACGCCCGAGCCCGGTGGACTCGACTGGCGCACCGTGAACGCCTTCGTCGCTCGTCTCGCGGCCCGACGCAACGTGATCGGTTTCGACGTCGTCGAGCTGCTGCCGCATCCGGCCCACTGGGCCTGCGACTTCCTCGCCGCCAAACTTGTGCACCGGGTGCTCGCGGAGATTCTCGCGGCTCGCGGAACCTGAACGGGTCGTCGGATACGATCGAACCATGAATCAAGACGCGTTGCGAACGAAGATCGACGGACTCGTGCGCGCCGCCCGGGCCCGCGGCGCACCGTGCGACTGGTTCGAAGCGCTGTACCGCGACGCGGACGGGCGGACCGAGCTCGTTCCCTGGGCGGACGACGAACCGAACCGGCACTTCGTGGCGGGGATGAAGCTTCCCGGGATTCCGACCGGTGGTCGCGCCCTGGTGCTCGGGTGCGGCTTCGGAGACGACGCCGAAGCGCTCGCCGCGCTCGGCTTCGACGTGACCGCGTTCGACGTGTCGACGTCGGCGATCGACGGATGCCGGCGGAAGCACCCGGACTCCCCGGTCCGCTACGAGGTCCGGGATCTCTTCCGACTGCCGACGCACTATCACCGCGACCGGTTCGACCTGGTGCTGGAGGTGTACACCCTGCAGGCGATCCCGCTGCCGGACCGGGCGGCGGGTTTCCGGCCGGTCGCCGACTGCGTCGCCCCGGGGGGTGTGCTCCTCGCGGTGATGCGGGGCCGCGATGACGAGGTCGACGTCGATCTCGAGGGTCCGCCCTGGCCGATCAGTCGCGTTGAATGCGCCGCCTTCGAGGCCGCCGGCCTGGTGCTTGAATCGTGGGAGGACTTCATCGACGACGAGGACCCGCCGAATCGTCGGTTCCGTGCGGTCTTCCGTCGTCCGTCCGGGTGATCAGGATTCGAGGACGTACTGGAAGACGAGCGGGGCGACGATGGTCGCGTCGGATTCGATCATGAACTTCGGGGTGTCCGCGGCGAGCTTGCCCCAGGTGATCTTCTCGTTGGGGACCGCACCGGAGTAGCTCCCGTAGCTGGTCGTCGAATCGCCGATCTGGCAGAAGTAGCCCCAGAGCGGCACGTTCCCCCGACCGAGGTCCTGATGCAGCATCGGAACCACGCAGATCGGGAAGTCGCCGGCGATGCCGCCACCGACCTGGAAGAAGCCGAGCGATCGCTCCCGGGTGAATTCGGTGTACCACGCCGCGAGTTCGATCATGTATTCGATCCCGCCCTTGATCAGGGTGGGATCGGCCACGTCGCCCGCGATGCAATGGGCGGCGAACACGTTGCCGGTGGTGGAGTCCTCCCAGCCCGGAACGAACATCGGAAGGTCCTTCTCCGCCGCGGCCACCATCCAGGAGTCGTTCGGATCGATCTGGTGGAACTCGTCGAGTCGTCCCTCGCGGATCAGCCGGTAGAGGATCCGATGCGGAAAGTCGCGTTCCCCGCTCGCACTGAGTCGGCGCCATTCCTCGACCAGCAGGCCTTCGATCCTCCGGAAGGCCTCCTCTTCGGGGATGCAGGTGTCGGTCACGCGGTTGAGGTGCCGGTCGAGGAGGGCCTTTTCGTCGGCCGCGGTCAGCGCCCGCCAGTCGGGAATCCGCTCGTAGTGGTCGTGGGCGATGAGGTTGAAGACGTCCTCTTCGAGGTTCGCCCCGGTGCAGCAGATCGCATGCACCTTGTCCTCGCGGATCATGCGGGCGAGGGACACGCCGAGTTCGGCGGTGCTCATCGCACCGGCGAGCGTCACCATCATGCGGCCGTCGGAGGCGAGGTGGTCGCAGTAGCCCTCCGCGGCGTCGACGAGCGTCGCGGCGTTGAAGTGCCGGTAGTGATGTCGCAGGAAATCACGGACGGACATGATGGCTCCGGAGTTCGTCGCGGGTCAGGCGCGGGGGGTGACCCGCCGGATCTCGCTGCCGCCTCGAATCATCATGACGCCGAGGAAGAGCAGCTGCACGCCGGTGAACACCGCGAAGACGAGGATCGCCACGCCGGGCATCATGAAGACCAGGAGTCCGAGCACCAGGGTGAGGATCCCGCCCCCGAGCATGAGGGTCCACTGGTCGCGTCCCCGCATTCCGCACGCCGCCGCGATCTGCATCGCGCCGGTGATCAGGAGGATCGCGCCGAGGACCTTGGCGAGGAAGGCGGCGGAGAGCGTCGGATCGAGAAGCAGGATGAAGCCCGCGAGCGCGGCGATGATCGGTCCGAAGATTCCGGCGCCGCTGCCATGCTGTCCCGAGGGGCTTCCGGCGGCCCGGATGGTTCCGACGATGCCGGCCAGCAGCAGGAACGCGCCGGTGAACTGGGTGAGCAGCACCACCGAGGCGAACGGGGCGATGATCAGCATCGCACCGCCGAGCACGAGGAAGACGCCCTCGGCGATGGCGAAGGTTCCGGACGCACGCATCACGTCGGCGGATCGAAGGTCGGGCATGGTGGGGGCGCTCCAGGAATTGGCGAGGTCGTCGGAATCGTGGGGTTCGGGGGATCGCGGTCGTCGCGAGCCGTCTGGGTTGGAGCGAGATGCTAACGCCGTTGCAGGACGTCCGTATCCTCGCTGGTTCCACGCGGTCTTGAAATCGACGGACCCGGGACTGGTAGCATCCGCGGATGACCGATCACCGTCTCGACGCCTGGCGAACGCTTGCGGATCCCGCGGCGGGTCCGCTGCTCGCCGCCGCCGCGGAGGTCGAGGCGGCGGGCGTGACGCCGTCCGCGGTGACGAGGCTTCGTCGGGATCATCCCGACGGTCCGATCCCCGAGGCGCTCGAACTCGCTGGAGCCCGCCGCCGGGGGGTGGCGAAGTTCGAGGACTCGACGCGACTGCTGCTCGATCGAGGTGGCGTCGAACAGGCGACCAGCGGCACGGTGGCATCGTGGAAGGCGACGCGATTCGGATCCGAGCCGGTGCTCGATCTCTGCTGTGGCATCGGCGGTGATGCGATGGCGCTGGCAAGGCGCGGGCCGTGCCTCGGGGTCGATCGCGATCCGGTCCGGGCGTTCATGGCGTCGTACAACGCAGGCATCGAGACGGCCGTGGACGACGTCGAAGCGGTGTCGATCGATCGTCCGCTGGTCCATCTGGATCCGGCGCGTCGAGACGAGTCGAGCGGTCGTCGGTCGTGGCGGCTCGAGGATCTGGTGCCCGGCATCGACGCGATCCGCCGGATCGTCGCCGAAGCCGAGGGGGCCGCGATCAAGCTGGGGCCGGGCCTGCCGATGCCACCCCCCATGCTCCACGACCGTCAGTCGGTGTCGGTCGTCGCGGAGTCGGGGCGACTGGTGCAGGCGATCGTGTGGACCGGCCGGCTCGCCCGGTCGGCATCGGTGGAGGCCGTCGATCTGCCGTCCGGTCGGACCATCGAAGGCGAGCCGGCGGTGCTGCGGTCGGGGGCGATCGAACTCGAAGGCGCCTTGTTGGAATTCCATCCAGCGGTCGAACGCGTCGGACTCGGATCGCACGTGCTTCAGGAGCATCTCGGACTCGAGGGCGTCGACGTGGAACCCGCGGTGGGGCTGGGGCTCGCGGTGGTCGACCTGGCGCGGGTCGAACAGGCGGTCGCGGACGGTCGGGACGACTGGTTCCGGGCGATCTCGATCGACGCGGTCGTCGCACCGCGGCCGGAGACCGTCGCCGACGCGATCCGGACGTCGATGCCGACGCCGAAGCAGGTGGTGGTTCGGACGCGTGGCGGGGCGGTCGACGCCGACGACTGGACGCGGCGTCTCGCGGTGCTGGCGGGCCCGGCGGGCACGGGCATCGTCGAGGTCCACGGACTCCGCCTGGGGCGACGGACCGTCGCGGTGATCGGGCGTCCGATCGGTCAGTCGAAGTCGTAGACCCGACGCAGCGCGATCGCGCCCTCGTCCATCGCGGTCAGGAGATCGCCGTCGGCGGGCGGCTTGCCCGCGATCGGAACGACCACGCACGTCACGCCGCGTTCCTCGAGGGCTTCGACGATCGGTTCCGCCGGTGCTTCGGGCCAGATCATCCAGGCGGCCGGATGGCGTTCGAGCGTCTCATCGAGCAACGCGAGGGCGTCGGCATCCGGCGGCGTCAGACCGTCCCAGTCGAGGGTCTCGCCGTTCATCCGGAAACGCCGGGCGAGGTACTGGTAGACCGGGCGGCTGAAGATCACGGGTCGGTCGGGTTCGGTGTTGACCGCCTGCTCGATCGCGGCGGCTCGTTCCTGCAGTTCGCGGATCAGGACGCCTCGGTTCGAGCGGAACAGATCCTGATGGGCGGGCATGAGTTCGGCCAGGGCCTTTTCGATCGCGGCCGACTGGGCGATGGCGAGCTCCGGGTCGAGCCAGGTCGTGGAGGCGGTGCCCCGATGCGTGTGCTCACCGTCGGGTCCGTGGGCGTGGACCGGGCCCTCCTCGGTCTCGATGAGCACGTTCCGGATCGCCGCGGTGGTGTCGACCACCCGTTCTCGGGGAAGGCTCGCGGTCGACCGCCAGGGTTCGTAGGTCGCGCCGTTGAGCAGGATCAGGTCGGCGGACTGCATCGCGGCGAGGTCGCTTCCGTTCGGCGACCAGGCGGCGGGGTCCACGCCGTCGGGCACCAGCCATCGGACGTCCACGCGGTCGCCACCGATCCGGGCGGCGAAGAACGCGAGCGGATGGTTCGAGACGGCGACCGATCTCGGATCGTCGGGGGCGCGGGTGTCCGTTTCGTCCCCGCCCGCGTCGCAGCCGGCGAGACCGAGGCCGGTCGCGAGCAGGATCGTGGCGATCGATCGGGTGAGGCGATGCTGGAGGGTCGTCGGGCGAAATTGGAATCGATGCATCTGGTGCTCCGTTGTGACGGTGTATCCTACTCGCGTGCTTGCCATCGACGACGTCCAGTTCGACTATCCCGCCGCCCGGGGGGAAGGTGAAGGATTCTCCTTCCGCCTCGGAGGACTCTCGGTCGATCGCGGCGAGACCGTCGCGGTGATCGGGCCCAGCGGCTGTGGCAAGTCGACGCTGCTGCGACTCGCCGCGGGGACGCTTCGGCCTCGGACCGGCACCGTCCGACTCGACGGCGTGGACGTGGCCGGGCTCGGCGAGGCGGCGATGCGGGCGCTTCGACTCCGCTCGATCGGATTCGTATTCCAGGACTTCCGCCTGCTCGACCACCTCGACGTCGAGGAGAACGCGATGCTTCCGTTCCGGCTCGGCGGCCTTCGCGCGGATGCCGCGGCGCGATCGCGGGTCGTCGACCTGCTGGAGCGTCTCGGGATCGGGCACCTTCGACGCCGGCCGATCGATCGGCTCAGTCATGGTGAACGTCAGCGGACCGCGATCGCCCGGGCCCTCGCCACCGATCCCGGACTGGTCCTCGCCGACGAACCCACCGGCAACCTCGATCCCTCGAACAAGCGGGTCATCCTGGAGGCCCTGCTCGGCGCCGCGCGGGATCGGGACGCGGCCCTGCTCGCCGTGACCCACGATCACGACCTGCTCGACGCCTTCGACCGCGTGATCGATCTCGGGACGGAGGTGCCCTCGTGAACGCGATCCGGCACTCGATGTTCCTCGCCCGTCGCCACCTGCTGCATCACCGTCAGCGATCGGCCCTGCTGATCGCGGCGTTGTTCATCGTCGGGTTCCTGCCAATCGGGGTGGAGAACCTCGTGCAGGCGGGGGAACGCGCGCTGCGAGCCCGCGGCGAGGCGACGCCGCTGGTCGCCGGCGCCCCCGGCGCACCGATCGATCTGGTGCTCTCGGCGCTCTACTTCCGGTCGCCGCCGGATCGTGAACTTCGAACCGACGAGATCGAGACCCTGGTCGAAGGCGAACTCGCCCGAGTGCTTCCACTGGTTCTCGGGGACCGGGTGCTGGACGTGCCGCTGGTCGGATCGGACCCCGGTTACCTCGACTTCCGCGGGCTCGAGTGCGTCACGGGTCGGTCGCATGCCGCGGCCGGCGAGTGCGTGGTCGGCGCGGCGGTCGCCGCCCGCGAGGGTGTCGAGGTCGGCGACCGCATCACCACCGAACCCCGGGAGTTCTTCGATCTCGCGGGGGCGTATCCGCTCCGCATGGAGGTGGTCGGGGTGCTGGGCGAAAGCGACGGGCCCGACGATGACGCGGTGTTCACCGGGCTCGCGACCGCGTGGATCGTGCGTGGGCTCGCCCACGGCCACGATGATCTCGAAGCGGCCGACGACGCCGAGCTGGTGATGGGCCGGACCGAGGACGACGCCATCATCGCGAGCGCCAAGGTCCGCGAGTTCGTGGAGATCACCGACGACAACCGAGCGAGCTTCCATTTCCACGCACCGCCGGGCGAGCTTCCCGTCACCGCGGCGATCGTGATTCCAAACGACGCGAAGGCCGGGACGATCCTGCTCGGCCGGGCGGACGTCGGGCGGCTTCCGCTTCAACTCGTCGACGCCGCGACGATCGTCGATCGCCTGCTGGTCGAGGTCTTCCGGGTCCGGCGGATCCTGATGGGGGTGCTGGCGGTGGTCGGGTTCGCGACCTTGCTGCTCGTGGGCGTGGTCGTCGCACTCTCGATCCGCATGCGAAGCGTCGAGATCGAGACCATGCACCTGATCGGTTGCGGCCCCGGACGGGTTCCGTTGATCCTCGTGACCGAGGTCCTGCTGGTCCTCGCGATCGCCGCGATGCTCGCGTTCATCGCCGGGGGGCTGGTGGTGCCGATGCTCTCGGGCGCGGAACGGTTGATTCTCGGGTGACCGGGGTCCGCATCGTCAGGCCTTCGACGCCACCGACCCGGTAACCGGTTCGGGCGTGACGTCGCAGCCCCGTTTCGTAGGCGTTCTGGCCGAGCTCCTCGGTTCGGATTCCGTCCGCGGCGGCGAGATCCCGGATGCCATCGATCCAGGGGCCGACCTCGGCGAGGAATTCGCCGCTCGCCTCGTCGATGATCCGGAAGTCCTTCCAGACGCCTTCCTCCTCCTTCGCCACGTTGAAGTAGTGGAAGGTCGAAAGGGGATGCGGCATCCGCTGGGTGAGCATGTCGGCGAGGGACCAGGTCGTCAGCTCGCCCTTGGCGTACTGGGCCGGATCGGCGATGTTGTATCCGAACTCGCTGATCATCAACGGCCGGGCGGTCGCCCGGGGAAGGAGATCCGCGGGGATCGCGAAGAGTTCGTTGAAGGTGATGGTGTCCCAGCCGTAGCCCTGCTCGAATCCCTGAAGGCCGATGAAGTCGGTGGCTGATCTGGAGATCGATGCGATTCCCTCGCGAAGGGAGGCGGCGTTTCCGGGCATGGAGATCAGGCAGTAGCCGAGGGCGACGTTGTGGGCACCGACGCCGTCGCGGATCGACGCCATCCGTTCGAAGCCGGCCGCGACCTTCCAGGGTTCGCCGTTGCTCGACCAGGGATACCAGAAGCCGTTCGACTCGTGGAAAGGCGTGATCTCCACGCGGCCGCCGAGGTCGCGGAGGCCCGTGAAGAGTCGGTCGAGAAAGACGTCGTAGCCCCCTGCGAGCATGGTGTCGAGAGGATTGCCGCCGCCGTCCGGCCAGAACTCCATCGTGACGTGCGGCGTCAGGCCGTTCCCCCGGATCACGCCGCAGTTGCCGATCACGTTCCAGGCTTCGTCGGGGTTGGTTCCGAAGATGCCGTGGAAGTACTTGAAGGCGGACACGGGCTGGTCGAGAAATCGGACCGAGAGCGGATTCCACGCCGCGGGATCGCTTCGGTGGACGTCGTTGGTCCAGAAGCAGTTCGGTGCGGTCAACCGTTCGGGCGCGTTGCGGAAGAACTCGACGTCGATGATCGCGACCGAGCCGGACTGGCAGTAGGGGGCGCCCTCGATGTTGTCGTCACGCGCGGCGAACTTGAGGTGGATCAGGTTCGAGAGGTCGAGGGCCGGATTGGCGGCCTGGAACCGGGCGAGTGGAATGGTCACCCGCTGCTCGCGTCCGTTGATCTCGCCGATGTCGATCGGAAGGTGGGCTTCGTTGCCGAGGCCGTCGCCGTCGTCGTGGACGTCCTCCAGCACGACGTAGAGGTACGGTGCGTCGTCCGGACCCTGCACCCCGCCCGCCACCGTGAACGAGAGCATGGTCTCGGGACCGGAGAGATCGACGGGGCTGAAGTCCTCGGCGAGTCGCGTGACGAATCCGACCCAGGGGTAGCCGTTGATCGCGGCGTTCCAGGTGAGCTGCATCACGTCGCGGTCGAAGTCGATGCCCGGAACGTCGTATTCGTCGGTTTCGAAGACCGCGACGCCGACGCCGGGTTCGTCGGCGGGCCAGAGGGTGTCTTCGACGTAGTCGCGATTCACGCCGTCGAGTTCCAGTCGGACCAGCGTCCGGTGGTTCGAGTGGGCTTCGGGACCGGCGATGAAGTCGACGGTCCCGGTGGAGGTCGTGGTGGATCCGGTCGGGATGTCGGTCCGGGAGATTCCGTAGGCGACGCCGAACTTTCCGAGGCCGGGCTCCGGCCGACCGAGCTCGGCGAGGACGGCGCGATGGACGCCGATGTCCATCGACGTGTCGGACGGGCGGGTGACGTGGATGCGCCCGAACGTCTCGTCCCAGGTCGCACCGACCAGGTCGATCGCCCGCACCTCGACGCCGTCGACGTCGAACCGGGAATCAGCGGTCACCAGCGCCCGGAGTCGGCCGCCATCGGGCGTCGCGAAGGTGAATCCCTCGCCGGACGGGGGACAGTCGCCCCATGCAGCGAGCAGAAGTCCGAGGTCGCCGCCCGCGACGCGACCGTCGCCGTCGAGATCCGCGGACGAGTCGCCGGCGACGTCGCCCCAGCCGGCGAGCAGGAGGCCGAGATCCGCGCCCGCGACACGGCCGTCGCCGTCGAGGTCTCCCGGGCAGCCGATGGAGGTCTCGTCGAGCAGGTCTCCGAGCTCGAGGCCGGAGGCGATCTCGACGTGGCGACGAACGGTGGACGCATCGGCGGCCAGCACCTCGCCCCATCCGAAGTCGATCGCATCCTCCGCGACGCACGGTGATCCGACGATGATCATCGACGCGACCGCGATCACCGTGGCGGCGACGGGACGCGGGAGGCTCGAGACGGGTGACGAGAGGCTCGGCTTGGTCATGCTTCAAGCATAGGACCGCTTCCACCGGGGCCAAGCCGGTTCGGGTGATTCTCCGAACATCGGGCGGGATCGGACGGGGTCACCGATCCCGGAGTACGGGTTCGAGAATCGAGACTCGGAGGTCGGCCTTCAGGCGTCCGGCCTCCCGCAAGGAGTCGGTTCCCGCACCGAGATAGAGATCGATTCGACGACCGCGGATCGCGCCGCCGATGTCGACCGCGACCACCACGGTGGGCGGCAGATCGTCACCTTCGATCAACAGCACGCTTCCCAGCGGGATCACGATCGGATCGACGGCCGCCGTGTGGCGAGGCACGAGGCGGACGCCGGTCGAGGCGCGGGGCCAGGTCGAGGCGGGGACGATCTCGAAGAACACCACGCGGTCGTTGTCGAGCATCAGTCGCTCGATCGTCTCCGGATCCTCGGCGTGTCGATCCCGGATCACGTCGAGGTCGATCGAATCCGCGTCGGCGAGACCGGTGTCGACCATTCGACGGCCGAGGCTCGTGTACTCGCGTTCGTTGGTCCGCGACCACGCGAGGCAGTCGATCGTCCCGTCGGGGAACCGAAGCGCCGTCGATCCGTTCACCTCCGCGAGGTAGGCGTCGAGACCGTCGGCGACCCAGCCCAGCACGGG
>JAQWJM010000035.1:0-4661 GCA_029248335.1 Phycisphaerales bacterium | reverse complement strand
CCGATCCCGGTGAATCCCAACGTCACGGAATCGCCTGGTTGCACGTTCTGGTTGTAGTCGACGTGCCCGAGCACGGTCCGGTCACCGTCCATCGAAAAGACGCAGTTCCAGGCCCCCTCGACTTCGGGATTCCCGAGCCAGGAGAGATCCCAACCGTTCAATCCCGGCCCCTTCTGACCGACCTCGAGCACGATGTCGGCGTTGTAGCCACCCTGCCATTCCGCCGTGACTTGGAAGTCGACTGACTGCTGCCCGTGGAGCACGCTCGAACAAAACAAAGGCACGGCCACGCATCCAGCCAACGACATCGTTCGATTCAATCCTATTTTCATCCTGACTTCCTTCCGATGCCCCTTCTTCGAATATCTCGCGAAGCACGGTACGAACCAAGGGTCCGTCGGTTCCCAAGCGGCGGAGAAGACCGCAGATATATCGTTCGGATCCCCGTTCCGGATTCCGAAACCGCGAATCGCCGTCTTGAACAACAGTCGGATCGCGACAAGACACTCGGATACCATCGTGACCGCATGTCGACCCGCATCCGCACGTTTCGAACGTTTTCAATACCTTCCGCGCTCCTCGTGGCCGCCGCCGGCATCGCGTGCGCGAACGGATGCACGCGACCGACCCACGTCGAACAGTACGGCGCAATGCGAGAAGTCCTTCGCGAAGGTCGCACGCAGTCACGGGTCACGCTCGAGGACGTGACTTCCCGGTCGGGGGCCGTCGCCGTCGGAGCGCTCGCGGGCCTGGCCGGCGAGATCACCATCGTCGACGGCGAGACCTGGATCGCTCGATCCGTCGACGGCGTCGCCGAAGTCACCGGCCCCGGCACGGCGTCGTCCGACGACGCCACATTACTGACCGCTTCGCATGTCGATGACTGGATCGAAATCCCCCTCACCGAAGGCGGTGGCGGCCGGAAGCTCGAAGACATGCTGGCCCGACTCGCCGAAGCGCATGGCATCGACGCCTCGCGGCCCTTCCCCTTCGTCATCGAAGCCCGGTTCAGCACGTTGGAACTTCACGTCATCGCCGGGGCCTGCCCGATCGCGAATCCGGCGGGCGAACCACCGTGGCGGTACGGCGCCGCCACGCCGATCAAGGGACGTCTCGTGGGTTTCCACGCGGTGAATCAGGACGGCGTCATGACTCACCATGGAAGCGACGTTCATCTCCACGCGATCGTTCCCGACGAAGACGGCACCCTCACCGGCCACGTCGACCACGTCGTCGTGGAACCCGGCGGTCTGCTCCGTCTTCCGTCGATCCGATGATCATCGCGGGAACGGCGTCGCGGACCGCGACGCCCACGCAAGCGATCTCCGGATGCGATCGCGTGCCGAAGTCGCCCGAGGAATCGCGTTTCAGAAACTCGGGAGCTTCTTGACGTCCTCCTCCGGCGTCACGTCCATCGGACGCGTTCGATAGCACGCTCCGGATCCGAAATCGATGTCCTTCAGGTCGATCTCGCGAACACGGCGATTGTTCATCGTGTGGAACCGGATCGTGAGATCACGAGTGTCGTAGGCGACGGTCCACTGCGTGCCGCTGCGAAGTCCGGCCTTCGACTCATCCTTCGCCCCGGCGCTCACCGCCCCGATCGAGACGTTGAAGTTGTCGAGGATTCGAAACGCCTCGTACATGGTCTCGCCACCGGTGTTCGTGGGGCGGGCGCTCGCGGAGAACGCCGCGGCACGGACGAAACGAGACGTCGGCGTCATGTCGCCGGGCAGGCCGATCTTGCCCGTGCCGTGTCCGAGCGGGGCGAACTCCCGACCGCGGACTTCGATCGCGGGACGCTCCACCGCGGTGATGCCGATGTAGTTGCGGAGATTCGTCATGTGCCAGTCGTAGGTCGGGGCGTTCGTGAGCACGCCGAGCGGCGCATCGAAGATCCGAACCTTTTCGTCGAGGAACTCGATGACGATCGCCTTGCCGCTCGGATCGGTGACCAGAAAGTGCAGCGGCGGCTGGATGCCACCAAGCGCCTCCATCGGCGTTGCGACGACCGTGACTCGTTCGATCGCGTCCCGGACCTCCTCGGTCGAGGCACACGTCGCGAGGAGATAGAGAATCACATCCGTGACCTCGATGCTCGAAGCGGCCTTGTCGGGATCGAGCGGTGGATACGAGGCGTAGCCGGGGTGATAGAGGCCGTTGACCACGAGTCCCTGCTCGTTCATCCCATCGATCAGGTTCCGCCGCTCGAGGAAGTCGAAACCGACCACGCCGTGCTCCACCTTCCACGAGAGCCCCGAACGTCCGCCCTCGAGCGGGCTGGTGAATTCGCATCCGCGAGGAATCACCACCACCCTCGATTCGACGTCGAAGGCCGCCCATTCCA
The DNA here is from genome assembly GCA_029248335.1 of Phycisphaerales bacterium. Taxonomy (GTDB): domain Bacteria; phylum Planctomycetota; class Phycisphaerae; order Phycisphaerales; family SM1A02; genus UBA12014. The sequence continues at coordinate 2,314 of JAQWJM010000035.1, read as the reverse complement.
TGGTGCGCCCCACCACGACCGCGCCGTCGCCCGCTTCGAGCGTGATGCAGGTGCAGGCGTCCGCGTCGCGAACGCTGCAGATCGTCGCGATCGTCGCAAAGAGCGTCAGTGAGAGCGCGAGAAGCGTGCTTCCATTCGAATTCTTCATGTCTGGTCCCCTGGAGTTGTATTGGTACCTGAATTTATTCCACAGCTCGCAGGTGATCAAATGTTGACCGACGGGAGGTACCGCGGTTCCTCCGGCCCCGTTGAGAGACGAAAGGACACCCCGGGCCCGGCCGGGGTGTCCTGTGATTCGATCCTCGATCGAGCCGGCCGCGATCCAACGCCGCCGGCATTCCTCTCACTCGACCCGGTCGACCGTCTGGACGCCTTCGCTCCAGCTCATCGGGTGCCGCACACCGTCGAGGGACATGTTCTGGAAGGTGGTGGTCAGGGTCTTCGGGGTGATGACCTGGGTCGCCTGGGTGCTCAGGGTCAGACCCCCGAATCGGCTGCCCTCGTGGGTCGCGACGATGGTCACGGCGTCACCGTTCCGGGTGATCGAATCGACCTTGCCGTGGATCACCGTCCCGTGGGCGTCGAGGTAGAGCGTCGCGACGTGGTCGTAGGCCGGGTCCCAGTACCAGACGAAGAGACTCTCGCTCTTCCAGTCGCCACCCGGCGCCTTCGCGGATCGCTCGTACTTGAGGACATGGTCGTCAGCGACCCACGAGACCACCTCGCGGTCGATGGTCCCGTCGGGGCGCTTCTTGTCCCAGGTGCCCGGCAGGCCCGCTGCCGCGAGCGTCGCCTTGCACGGATTCGCTCGCGTGGCCTCGCTGGTCCACGGCTTGCCGTCGCCGCCCTTCACCTTCACCGCACTCGTTCTCGTGTTCATGCCGGTGTAGGTCACGACGTTCTCGTAGACCGTGGTCTTGCCCTGCGACTGCTCGGTGTATTCCCAGGTGATCGAGTCGTCGGTCATGCCGACGAGCACCGAGTTTCCATGGTACGGCTTGCCCATGTCGAACCCGGACCCGGCCGACACGACGGTCCTGCGGTCCGTGTCCCAGGTCATCACGTTCGAGCCCGTGGAGATGACGCGTCCGTCCGCGGTCGCCATGTGATGGCTGTTGTAGAGCTCACCGGTCGGAACGTCGTACCACGTCTGCTGCGTGTTCGTGACATCGATTCCGGCGGGAATGCCCACCCACATGTCCTCCGTGACGCCGGTGTCGCTCCAGGTACCGCAGGCGCCGCGATCAAGGTGCCAGTGGATGAACTCCTCCATGGACGCGGGCGTCACGCCCTGCTCGGCCGCGCAGGTGCCGGCCAATGCCAGGGAGGCGGTGATGATGATTCCAGAGGTCAGATGCTTCAAGATCTGCAATCTCCTTTCAGGGGGTCGTGGTGGTCGAAGATGCGGGTTCCGTGAGGATGACGTGCCGAGGCGTGATCGCCGGGAACACCCCGCAAGCAAGGCCAGTCAGTTCGATGCGACGATCGGCGCCCAGTCGGAGAATCCATCCCGCACCGTCATCGTTCCGATGGTGTCGCCGATGCCGGCGGGAATGCGCGGGGCCATCTTGTCCCGAAAGAACGCCGACTGGGTGGTCGGCGTGGGGAAGCACTTGTCCCGCAGGGACGCCGGCTCGAAGACGAAGACGTTCTGGTACTCGCCGATCCGCTCCCCCCGTTCTCCGATGAGAATGGCACGACCCATGCCCTCGATGGGTTCCGGCCACGCCTCGGCGAAGGGGCCGGTCACGAACTTCTCGAAATCGATCGCCTTCGTGCCCTCGTCCAGCACGAGATCATGCACGCCGTAGAGTTTCTGCATGCCGCCCGCCTCGGCTTCGGGGGTGGCGTACATCACGACGTAGTCGGTGAACCCCGTCGAGTCGCACATCTCCCACAGCCGGGTCCAGGCCGAGGGAAGCTTCGCGGCCACCTCGTCGGCGAAGGAAGCGGTCGGCGAACCGTCGGCGGGGAAGTAGGCGTTCCGTTGCGCCACGGAATCGAAGCTCCAGACGGCGCAGTAGTCGCCGACGCCGCGACCGCGATCGCACTTCTGGATCTTGACGACGAGGCCTCCGACCGGCTTCGTGAAGCAGGTCGAGAACGGACCCGACACGAATGCTTCGAACTCATCGGCCGAGACCCCCTCGACGAGTTCGAGATCGTGCACGCCGATCATGGGGCGGGCATCACCCGTCGGGAACGACTCCGTGGAACGGGCCGCCGGCGCCGTTCCGCAGCCACCAAGAAGAAAACCGATCAGGATCACGCATGCGATCGAATACCGAGTCATGTTCCACCTCCACGAAATGTT
>JAQWJM010000030.1:0-6009 GCA_029248335.1 Phycisphaerales bacterium | reverse complement strand
TTCCCGCGGGTGGTACGGTCGAGATCGCAGTCGGTACCTTCCAGGTCGGCGGCGTCATCGATCCCGGCGGCAAGGCGGTCACCATTCGCGGCGCAACCGATGAATCGGGCGTGCTGCTCACCGTCCTCGACGGCGGCGACTCCACCCGCATGCTGCAATGCGTGAGCGGTGAAGGCCCGGACACCATCTTCGAAAATCTGGTGATCCAGAATGGTTTCAACAGCCTCGAAGGCGGCGGAATGTACAACGCCTCGAGCAGCCCGACCCTGACCAACTGCATGTTCACGAACAACTCGGCTTCTTCAGGCGGCGGGATGTACAACACCGGCAGCAGCAGCCCGACCCTGACCGACTGCACGTTCACGGGCAACTCGGCCGACGAAGAAGGCGGCGGGATGTACAACCTTGAATCCAGCAGTCCGGCCCTGACCCGCTGCACGTTCACGGAGAATTCGGCCGAATACGGCGGCGGCGGCGGGATGTCTAACACTTCCAGCAGCCCGAATCTGACGGACTGCACGTTCACGATCAACTCGGCGATCGGGCCGTTCGGCAGCGGCGGCGGGATGTACAACGAGTTCAGCAGCCCGACCCTGACCGGCTGTACGTTCATGGACAACTCGGTGGTGGAAGACGGCGGCGGGATGTACAGCACCGAGAGCACCCTGACTCTTGTCAACTGCACGTTCACGAACAACTCGGCCGCCACCGGCGGCGGGATGTTTAACACCTCCAGCACCCCGGTCCTGACCGACTGCACGTTCGGGGAAAACCTGGCCCGATACGGCGGCGGGATGAGCAACGCCGGCGGCAGCAGCCCGACCCTGGACAACTGCACGTTCACGAGCAACTCGGTCGAATTCAACGGCGGCGGGATGTACAACCTCGATGGCAGCAGCCCGACCCTGACCAACTGCATGTTCATGGACAACTCGGCGACCAGCATCGGCAGTGCTGGCGGCGGGATGTACAACGAATCAAGCAGCCCGGCCCTGACCGGCTGCACGTTCACGGGCAACTCGTCCAATGAAGGCGGTGGCGGGATGTACAACGAAAACTCCAGCAGCCCGATCCTGGCCGACTGCACGTTCACGGACAACTCGGCCAGCTCCGGCGGCGGGATGTCGAACGGCAACTCCAGCAGCCCGACCCTGACCGACTGCACGTTTGAGAACAACTCGGTCGTCTTCAATGGCGGGGGGATGTACAACTACGATGGCAGCGAACCGACCCTTGAGAACTGCACGTTCACGGGCAACTCGGCCGATTTCGGCAATGGCGGCGGGATGTACAACCTCTTCAGCAGCCCGGCCCTGACCGACTGCGCGTTCACGAGCAACTCGGTGACCGGCTTTGGCAGCAGTGGCGGCGGGATGTACAACGAATCAAGCAGCCCGGCCCTGATCGGCTGCACGTTCTCGATCAACTCGGCGACCGGCACCTTCAGCAACGGCGGCGGGATGTACAACCTCGATGGCAGCGAACCGACCCTTGAGAACTGCACGTTCACGGGCAACTCGGCCAGCTCCGGCGGTGGCGGGATGTACAACGAAGAATCCAGCAGCCCGGCCCTGACCGGCTGCGCGTTCTCGAGCAACTCGGCCGAATTGGGCGGCGGGATGTACAACCTGAATGACAGCACCCCCACCCTGACCGACTGCAACTTCTGCGGCAACACGACCTCGGGTTCGGGGAACCGGAATGTCCAAGGCGACATCGACGCCTCCAGCAGCGGCAACCTCCTGCTCCTGAACTGCAACCCCGGTGACGCGAACTTCGACCTCGAGATCAACCGGGGGGACATCATCTACGTGCTGGGCCGGTGGAAGGCGATTTCGGTGCTGAACGCGGACATCAATCAGGACGGGGTGGTGGACATCCGCGACCTCGTGTTCATCCTGATCAACTTCGCAGGCACGACCGACGACACCACGACACCGTGATTTCGGACGTTCGCGATCTTCGTCGGGTCGACGAAGGTCGGCATGCCCGCCGGACCTTCGATTCGATCGGTGAGCCGGTCATCGGTTCGATCGATGAGTCGATCGTTCGGACGATCATCGATTCGATCATCCGTTGAAGATCGAATCGCGGGCCGCGTGGATCACCAGTCGCGGGCGGGGATGTCGACGTCGAGCCGGGTGGCGCAGTCGCGGGCCTCGTCGTAGCCGGCATCGGCATGTCGGAAGACGCCCATCATCGGGTCGTTGGTGAGGACGCGGGAGAGTCGCTTCGCCGCGGCGTCGGTGCCGTCGGCGACGATGACCTGCCCGGCGTGCTGGCTGAAGCCGATGCCCACGCCGCCGCCGTGATGGAAACTCACCCAGCTGGCGCCGCTCGCGATGTTCGCGGCGAAGTTCAGGAGGGGCCAGTCGCTCACCGCGTCGGTGCCGTCCTTCATCGCCTCGGTCTCGCGATTCGGGCTGGCGACGCTGCCGCAGTCGAGGTGGTCGCGGCCGATCACGATCGGGGCGGAGACCTTGCCGTCCCGGACCAGTTCGTTGAAGAGGACGCCGGCCTTGTCACGCTCGCCGAGGCCGAGCCAGCAGATGCGGCAGGGCAGGCCCTGGAAGGCAACGCGGTCCTCGGCCATCTTCAGCCAGCGGTGGAGACCGACGTCGTCGGGGAAGAGTTCCATCAACGCCCGGTCGGTGGTCTCGATGTCCTTCGGATCGCCGGAGAGGGCGGCCCAGCGGAAGGGGCCGCGGCCGAGGCAGAACTGGGGGCGGATGTAGGCCGGCACGAAGCCGGGGAACGCGAACGCATCGGCGAAGCCGTTGTCGAGGGCCCGCTGCCGGATGTTGTTGCCGTAGTCGAAGGTCTTCGCCCCGCGCTCCTGCATCCGGACCATCAGTCGGACGTGCTCCTCCATCGTGTCGATGGATCGTTCCTGATAGCCCTCGGGGTCGGCGTCACGAAGGACTTCGGCCTCCTCCCGCGTCATGTCGACGGGGTAGTAGCCCTCGAGGGGATCGTGGGCGGAGGTCTGGTCGGTGAGGACCTCGGGGACGATGTCGCGTTCGTCGAGTCGACGAAGGAGATCGACGATGTTGCCGGGCCAGCCGACCGAGATCGCCTTCCGTTCGTTCTTCAGTTCGATCGCCCGGTCGATCGCGGCGTCGACGTCGTCCTCGATCTCGTCGAGGTACCGGTCGTGGACCCGCTTCTCCAGTCGATCCCGCTGGACGTCGGCGATCAGGCAGGTGCCCTCGGCCATGGTCACTGCGAGCGGCTGTGCGCCACCCATGCCACCACAACCGCCGGTGACGCTGAGGGTGCCGGCGAGCGAGCCACCGAAGTGCTGGCGTCCGCATTCGGCGAACGTCTCGTAGGTACCCTGCAGGATGCCCTGGGTGCCGATGTAGATCCAGGACCCCGCGGTCATCTGGCCGTACATCATCAGACCCTTGCCGGCGAGATCGTCGAAGTGCGACTGGGTCGCCCAGTGGGGGACGAGGTTCGAATTCGCGATGATGACCCGCGGGGCGTCCTCGTGGGTACGGATGACGCCGACCGGCTTGCCGCTCTGGACCAGCAGCGTCTCATCGACGTCGAGCCGCTGGAGCGCCGCGACGATCGCGTCGAACGCGGCCCAGCTGCGCGCGGCCTGCCCGCGACCGCCGTAGACCACGAGCTTTTCGGGATGCTCGGCGACCTCGGGATCGAGGTTGTTCATGAGCATCCGCATCGCGCCTTCGGCGGCCCAGGTGCGGCAGGTCTTCTCGGCACCCCGGGGGGCGGTGATCACGCGGTTTTCGGCGGCGGTATGCATGGCCCGATTGTAGGCCTCGGCGTCGTCGATCGGCGTGGTTCGATGGAAAACCTCGTGGGTGAAACGATGTTTTCGGACCGCGATGGTCCGTCTCTGCCCCGTGATGCCCGGGTCCTCAGCCGAGGCCGCCCGTCGCGATCAGTTCGGAGACCGCGGCGATGTCGGGGGCGGGGCTGCGATCGTCCCCGAGCGGGGGGACGCGTTCCCGAATGGCCGCGTGGGCGGTCTCGACGTCCGGCCCGCTGCGAAGCGGTCGTTGATGTTCGAAGGCCTGGGCCATGGTGAGGAGTTCGATCGCGATGACGTCGCGGAGCAGGTCGACGGATCGCCGGGCGAGGAGCCCGGCGGTCGCGCCCATCGAGTTGTAGTCCTCTATCCCCGCGCTGGTCGGGATGTTCGCGACGCTCGCGGGATTCGCGATGGTCTGCATCTCGCTCACGCAGGCCGCGGCGGTGTACTGGGCGATCATCAGTCCGCTCTGAAGCCCCGGGTCCTCGGCGAGGTAGGGCGTCACGGGATTGTGGACGTCGTGCCCGGAAAGCACCCAGTAGACGCGGCGTTCCGAAATGCCACCGATGTGGCAGGCCGCGACCCGAAGGCCGTCGAGGGCGATCGCCAGCGGCATGCCGTGGAAGTTGCCGCCGGAGAGGATCTCCGAGCCCCCGGCATCGTCGAGGAACACCAGCGGGTTGTCGGTGACCGCGCCGAGCTCGTACTCGATCGTGCGACGCCCGTTCGCGATGGCGTCGCTGGCGGCCCCGAGGACCTGGGGGATCGCCCGCAGGCAGTAGGGGTCCTGCACCCGGGGATCGTCCTCCCGGTGGGCCTCGACGATCTCGGAACCGGCGAGCAGTCGGCGGAGTTCGGCTGCGACCGCGATCTGGCCCGGCTGGCAGCGTGCTGCGTGGATCCGCGGATCGAGCGGCCCGTGGCTCGCCCGGCAGCCGTCGAGGCTCATCGCGGAGGCGATGGTCGCAGCGCGGAGGATCCGTTCAAGGTCGAACACCGCGAGGGCACCGCAGGCCGCCATCAGGTGCGTGCCGTTCAGGAGGGCGAGCCCTTCCTTGGCGGCAAGGGCGATCGGTTCGAGTCCCAGTCCGGCCAGCACCGGCGCGGTCTCGCGTCGCGTGCCTTCGAAGGTCACTTCGCCTTCCCCGAGCAGAACGAGGGCGAGGTGCGCGAGCGGCGCGAGATCGCCGGACGCGCCGACCGAGCCGCGACTGGGGACGACCGGCGTGACGCCGGCGTCGAGCAGGGCGAGGATCCGGTCGACGAGTTCCGGACGGACCCCGCTGTGACCGCGCACGAGACTGGCCGCGAGCAACAGCATCATCGCCCGCACCAGATCGGAGTCGAGGGGGGCGCCGACGCCCGCGGCATGGCTGCGGACGATGTTCGTCTGGAGCGTGGCCAGCTGTTCCGGGGGAATCCGGACCTTGGAGAGCGAGCCGAAGCCGGTGTTGATCCCGTAGACGGCGCGGTCGTGGTCGGCGATGTCGTCGATCACCGCCCGGGCGGCCCGCATGCGGTCCCGGGCCGCGGGCGCGATGTCGATCGCAACGCGTCCGCGGGCGACGGCGGCGACCGCTTCGACGGAAAGCGGACGGCCATCGAGCGTGATCGTCGACGGAAGGCTGGTCATCGGGCGGGACTCCTCAACGGAAAAGGTGGGGACAGGATGCCATCGAGGATACCGGGTCGGACGCTTCGGTCCGGCGGCCGGTCGACTTGCCCGTGGTCGCCATCGCGGGTCCAATAGCCGCATGATCGACGCCACCAAGCGATATATCGCCCTCTTCGGGGGCATGGGCGCCTGCATGGTCGTGATGGCCCTCGCCGTCGGCGGGCTGCAATCCCTGCAAGGAGTCCCCGGGCCGACGGTCGGACTCGCGGCGTCTCCGATGTCGGCGGCGATCGGAATCCTCCTTTCGCTGGTGGTCGCGTTGGCGATCGCCCTCGCGGTGGGCCGGGTCGTGAACGCCGCGGTGGGGGCCTTCGTGCTCGGCACCGGAATCGCGGTCCTCTCGATGCAGTGCGGAACCCACGCGAACGCGGTGTTCGTCGACGCCGGCCCCGTGGCCATGGCGATCGAAACGCTGGTCTGGGGCGTGCTGGTCCTGTTGATGGCGATGGTCCTGATGCGATTCACCGGCCCGCTCCCGGATCAGCCCTGGAACGACCCGAAGGCGGCCTTCGACCCTCGGGCGGTCTTCTCGGCCGAGGCGGTCCGGTCGTCC
>JAQWJM010000019.1:0-10629 GCA_029248335.1 Phycisphaerales bacterium | reverse complement strand
GGTGCTGTGGGACGACGAGCCGGCCCTCGGAGGCTTCGTCGCCATGCTGGAGACCGACGACGGTTGGAAGGTCGGCATTCCGATCGAACTCGTCCAGGACTCCGAGTACTGGCCGCAGACCCGCTGGGAATGGTCGGTGGTCGCCTCGATGCTGCTGGGCATCGAGAACAGCCTCGGCGACTTCGAGCGTGAGGTCCGAAGCGGTCGGTTCAAGAGTCTCTCGAGGGCCGCCGAGCGGGCGGGTCGGATCATCGGTGAGTCGGTCGCGGTTCAGGGCGTGATCTACGCGATGATGAAACGCGACGTCGATGATCCCGACGACGGTTGAACACGACCCCGCCAAAGACGTTTCAGCTTCGAATGAACAACGGAACCTTGCTTCGGCCGAGCGTGTTGCTCGCGGTGTCGCCGAGGAACAGGCGGGAAAGTCCGCGGCGTCCGACCGCGCCCATCACCAACAGGTCGGCATTCCAGGTCTCCGCGTGTTCGAGCACCGCATCGGTCGGCGAACCTTCGAGGGCGATCGTCTCCGCCTCGTGTCCGTGCAGCCGGAGGTACTCGGCACCTTCCGCGAGGAGGCGATCGGAGTCGACCTCGTCTTCGCGACAGTGCACGACCCGGACCATCGAGGGCGAGAAGCCGTTCAACACGGCGAAGGCTCGAAGCGCGTTCGCCGAGGCGATCGAGCCGTCGTACGCCACCATCACCCGATCGATCGGTCTCGCGGGGGTCGTCATGGCGAGGATCGGCCGGCCCGAGGCGCGGGCGACGCGGCCGAGGAAGTCATCCTCGTGGGCGATGGTGCCGTAGTCGAAGGCGTGTCGAATTCCGACGATCGCGAGGTCCGCGAGGCGAAGGGCGTCGGCGAGGGCCTCCTGGGCATCACCGAAGAATCGTTCGGCCCGGTGGGGGATCCCGGCCTCCCCGACCATCCGGTTGAAGGTGGCGATCGCGTCGTTCATGCCCGCTTCCACCGCCGCGGTGCGATCCTTGCGAAGCTCCATGGCCGCGGCGCCGCCGCCGATGGGCGCCGACTCCGCGGGGTCCACGAGGGTTTCGTCCATGACCGCGATGCCCACGATCTCGGCGTCGTTCCGCCGGGCGATCTGGCAGGCCTCGGCGACCGCGGATTCCATGTATTCGGAGCCGCCGAGGGCGACGATCAGTCGTTTCAGTGACATGGTCGGACTCCAGTCCGGACGTTCGCCCGGAGGATCGGGATCAGAGGAAGAGCCAGTTGACGAGGATCATCGCCGGGATGAGCACGAGGACGCTGTACACCATGTAGCCGAAGAAGCTCGGCATCCGGACCCCGGATTGTTCGGCGATCGACTTCACCATGAAGTTCGGTCCGTTGCCGATGTAGGTGTTCGCACCCATGAACACCGCTCCGAGACTGATCGCGGTGAGCAGGTCCTCGCGGATGTGGCCGCCGTTCTGCAGATCGAGGATGCCTTCGCCGGCGGCGGGCGTCATCGACTCCGCGGTCTGGAAGAACACGAGGTAGGTCGGTGCGTTGTCGAGGAAGCTCGACAGGATTCCGGTCAGCCAGAAGAAGTGGGTGGGGCTCTCGAGTCCGAGTTCGGCCCCGTTCGCCTTGAGCACCGCGAGCGGTACCTGCATGGTGAGGAAGATTCCGACGAAGAGGGCGGCGACCTCCACGATGGCGTGGTAGTTGAAGCGGTTCGACGCGCGGATTCCGGAAGGCGTGAGGGCGAGGCTCGCCCCGGCGAGGCCGAGCATCACCAGCTCGCGACAGAACGGGAAGGCGTGGATCTCGGTTCCCGGGATCGGCTTGGAGGGATCGAGGAGGGCGACGGCGAACACCACGCCGAGGAGGAGCAGGAGATTCACCGAGCCGGTCATTCGCAGGGGGCGTCGGATCGCGTCGTCGAGCGCCGCATCGAGCGGCGTCTCCCTGCGGACCACGATCGAGTCCCAGATCCAGTAGACGACGAGCAGGAGAACGCCGAGGAACGCCCATTCCTTCCAGAGGACGAGCGTCCAGTCGAAGGGGACGCCGCGGAGGTAGCCGAGGAACAGCGGGGGGTCGCCGATCGGCAGCAGGGTGCCGCCGATGTTGCTCACCAGGAAGATGAAGAAGACGACGGTGTGCACCACGTGCTTGCGTTCCCGATTCGTCTCGAGCAGGGGACGGATCAGGAGCATGCTCGCACCCGTCGTGCCGATGAAGCTCGCGATCAGCGTGCCCACCAGGATGAAGCCGGCGTTCACGGTCGGCGTGGCCTTGAGGTCGCCGGTGATCGAGATGCCGCCCGAGATGACGTAGAGCGAGAAGAGCAGCATGATGAACGGGATGTACTCGCCCGGGATCGCGTGCTCGATCGCCAGGAGGGCCGCGACCGGACCCTGGACCACCGCGTAGAAGACGACGGTCAGAAGCCCGAGGCCGAGCGCGACGGCCAGTCGGTTCGTGTTGTCCTCCCACCAGTGCATGGTCGATCGCAGCAGGGGAAGCACCGCGATCGAGAGCAGCAGCACCACGAAGGGGATCGTGCCGATCTGCCAGTAGGGCGGGACGCCGTGATCGTCGTGGCCACCATGCTCGCCGTGGTCCGCAGGCCCGGCCTCCGCGTCCGCCAGTGCGTCGGTGAGTTCGGGCGACATCGAGCCGTCGGGCGACGCCGCGGCCTCCGATTCGATCTGGACGACCTCGGCCTCGCCGTGGACGTCGATCACCAGGGGGGCGAGTACGAGCAGGACGAGCACCACGAGGGCGATGATGTTGGGAATCCGAAGCGGATTCGCCCGGCTCGGCAGGTGGTGATCGGTGACGGTGTCGCTCATGGTGGTGGGGGTCCGGGAAGAAGGGGTCACAGTCTACCGCGTGTCCGATGTCCGATCCTCCGCCCCGGTTCGCGGGCCGCCGCGACGACGTACGACTTCGAAGGTGGCGAGATCGGATCGCCGATCCGCTCCGGGGTGCGTACCATTCCGCATACGTCGGAGATTCTCGCCGCAGTTCGACCGGGTGACCTGATGCAAGCCAATCGAAACGACTTCATGACCGGCGTGCTCGTTCTCCTCCTGCTCTGGGCCGGGGTGGACGGTCTCCACGCGGTTCCGACGGAGCCGCCCATGCTGGGGCGATTCGAACGACAGGTCGACGGACTGGACGAGTCCCGGGCCATTGCGATCCGTCCGAACGGATCGGTGGTGGTCCTCGACGCACGGGGGAGGATCGAATCGGCCGAAGCGACCGAGGGGAACACGCCACCGCCGGGTGGATGGGTGGACATCGCGATCGACGGCGAGGATCGTTGGTTCCTGCTCGGCGATCGGTACGTCCAGCGTCGCGATGGTGGCGGGGATCCGGCCTGGTCCACGGGGGTGGGTGGTGTCGCGGTCGGAAGCGGGGGTGGCCTGGTCTGGGTCGTCGACGATCTCGGCGGGCTTCAAGGCCTTGACCTCGAGACCGGCGAACCACGGCAGGTCGGACGAACCACGTATCCCGGCTGCCGCGGGATCGTGGGTCTCCCGGATGGCGGCGCGTGGCTCGCGGATACCGACCGCCATCGTCTGGTCCGGATCGATGCGACCGGCACCGAACGCCGATCGATCGGGGACCGGGGGGCGTTTCCGGGACTCTTCAACACGCCCGTCGATCTCGCGGTCGCCGGCGACCGACTCTTCGTCGCCGACAAGCTGAATCATCGGATCTCGGTGCACCGTCTCGAGGATGCCGCGTTCCTCGACCAGTGGGGCATGCACGCGGTGGTCCCACGGGAGGGCGACGGGCGTATCCACTACCCGGAGGGCGTCGCCGTCGCCGCCGACGGAACGCGTGCCTTCGTGCTCGAACCCTTTGAACGTCGTTACCAGGTCTTCGGTCCGGTCCCCGACGGCGAATCACCGACGGGAAATTCGCTCCCGCGGATTCGAGGGGTCGAGAGTCACTTCGGCACCGACGTGGGGGCGGATGGAGACCTGCTCGCGATGTGGGAGCCCGAGAGCGCGTCGGCGGTCGTGTTCGATCTCCGGTTCGGAATTCCGATCCACGTGACCACCTTCTCCCGGAGTGGCCGCGGCGCCGCGCACTTCAACCGGATCGAAGCGGTGGGCGTCGATGCCGAGTCGCAGGAGATCTTCCTGGTCGACGGCGGCAGTCGGCGGATCATCAAGTGGCGTCTGGATCGTGATCGCGAGGAACCGCTCAAGATGGATCCGTTCATGGCGGGTTTCGTCCGCAGCTGGGGGTACGACCTGCTCGGCCGACGCGTCGTGGAGGCGGGTGGCGGAACCGACGTCGACATCCGGGATCTCACGATCCGCGACGGCGTGCTTCATCTCCTCGACGCATCCGGGCCCTCGATCATCCTCGCCGACGACGACCTCGACGTGTCCCGCGTGATCCCGCTCCCCGCGGGCACGCGACCGACGCAGATCGCGGTGCGGCCCGAGGGTGGCTGGCTGGTGAGCGACGCGGACGCGGGACGGGTTCTCATGCTCGATGCGAACGGCGCGATCGAACGGTCGCTCGGCACCGAGGAAACGGGTGTCGAACGTCCCTTCGGCGTGGTGGCATCGTCCGATGGTCGAGTCGTGATCTCCGATCGTGGAACGGACCGGGTGGTCACGCTTTCCAGCGATGGCGAGTTGATCTCGACCGCTGGTGAGCGTGGTTCATGGGATGGCGCCTTGTGGCTGCCTGCGGGGCTCGAACTGCTCCCCGACGGTGGCGTCGTGGTACTCGATCAGGGCAATCACCGAGCCCAGGTGTTCGATCCCGCCAGCGGTGAATGGCGGATCTCGTTCAGCCTCGGGCAGGGGCACGACCGCCCGATGTTGCTTCGAAGCGACTTCGAACCGGTCGAGGAAGTGGAACCGGAAGCAGGGGACGGCCTGGGCGTGGATCGGTCGTCGCCGTCGGAGGATCAGCCATGAGGATTCGTCTCGCATCTCTTCTCCTCCCGTTGATGCTCGCCGGCTGTGATCGGCCACCCGCCGGTGATTCGTCACCCGGTGGGACGACGGACGCTGGTGGTGCCTCGGCTCCGCCGGACGTGACGGCGCCGGTGATGGTGGCGTGGCAGGACGCCGTCTCGGGCGACGGTCGTTGGCAGGTGGCGTGGCGGCCGGTGGGCGGTCCGTTGCCGGTGTCCGAGCCGTGCGCGATCGAACTCAGGATCACCGACGCCGAGGGACGGCCGCTCGACGACCGGGTCGAGGTCGTCTTCGACGCGGAGATGCCGCACCATGGTCACGGCATGAACGTGGAGCCGCGGGTGACTCGTGGGCCGGATGGATGGTCGGTCGAGGGGATCCTGCTGCACATGCCCGGGCGCTGGGAGGCTTCGGTCGATGTCGCGCTCGACGGAGAGATCGAGCGGACGCAGTGGACATTGGACATCGAGCGATGAGGCGGCGACCTTTCCGCCGCACGGCGATCCTTGCGACGTCGGTGCTGGCGGTGACGCTGGCCACGGTCGGCTGCGATCGGTCTCGCCCCTCCGAAGCCGAGGAAGAAGGCGTCGTGGCGGTCTCGCTCGGGTTGGATCCCGATGTCCAGCGTCGAGCGATGGCGTCCTCGCCACTTCCGGTGCCGCCGGCCGACCCCACGAACCGCTGGGCGGATGATCGCGAGGCGGCGGCGCTGGGTCGCCGGATGTTCTTCGACTCGCGTCTGTCGGCGGATGGCTCGGTGAGCTGCGCGACGTGTCATCAGCCGGAACGGCGATTCACCGACGGACTTCCGCTTTCGCGCGGCATCGGCACCGCGGCCCGCCACGCGCCGTCGCTCGTCGACGCCGCCCACCACCGATGGTTCAACTGGGACGGTCGAAGTGATTCGATGTGGGCCCATGCGATCCGTCCGATCGAGAATCCGCTCGAAATGGGGGGAGATCGCACGGCGGTGGTCCGGACGGTGCTGGAGGATTCGGAACTCAGGGCCGAGTACGAGACGATCTTCGGACCGCTCGAACTCGTCGCCGAGTCACTCCCGGCGAGGGCCCGCCCGCAAGGTGATGATGCGTCGACCGATGCCTGGGGCTCGATGGGCGAAGAAGATCGCCGAGCGGTGGGCGAGGTCGTCGCGAATCTCGGCAAGGCGATGGCCGCCTATCAGCGAACACTGCGATCCGAGCCGTCGAGATTCGATGCCTGGGTGGAGGATGTCTCAAGCGGCGGAGACGGATCGGCGCACCTCGACGCTTCGGAACTTCGTGGGATGTCGCTCTTCTTCGGGCGTGCGGAGTGCTGGGAGTGTCACTCGGGGGCGTTCTTCAGCGATGGTGAGTTCCACAACATCGGCATTCCCGCCCCGAACGGTCTGCCCCGTGATCCGGGTCGGTACGACGGGTCACTGCTGGTCCGCGAGGATCCCTTCAACGCGGCCGGGCAGCACAGTGACGCGCCCGACGGTGTTCAGGCGATCCTGAGCGCCGGGGTCAAACATGACGCCGAGGCCTGGGGGTCTTTTCGAACGCCTTCGCTCCGCGGGGTCGGCGACACGGCGCCGTACATGCACGATGGTTCGATGCCGGATCTCGAGTCGGTGGTCCGGTTCTACTCGACGCTCGAGGGCGCGACCCAGCTGGACCATCACCAGGAGTCCGTTCTGACCCCGCTCCTGCTGGAGCCCGGCGAGATCGAGGACCTCGTGGCATTTCTCGAGACGCTTTCCGGTTCATACGCCGGGGTTGGCGATGGGAAATCCTGAGGACCGACGCCTGTATTATCGGAACTTGCAATCGTTTCCTCGATGATCGCTGAATCGCGGTGATTTAGGGAACGAAAACCCGACAAGATCCGTCATAACGGTCGTTCAAGGCTACTAGTTGTGTGGCCGATCGCTTCAAATTCGTCCGGCGGGGATGACGATCCGGCTCCCACGCACGTCTCTCAAAGAGGTAAACGAAAAGATGATCCGTACTTCAGGGCTTCTCGCCACCACCTTCGCCGCCGTCCTGCTGCAGGGCACCGCTTCAACCTGGGCGCATGAGAACGATCCGAAGGGCAAGCCCGAGCCGCCGATCTACGGCGACATCATCTACGGCAACCAGAACGGGATCGCAGGCGGTGGATGGCCCGGTTCGCAGGAGAACACGATCTTCTGTGCGCAGATCCCCATCAACCAGCTGGGCGGCTCCGGCAACGGCTCCGACTGCTGGGGCTACGTGTCGGACTCCGGTCGAGAGTACGCGATCATCACCATGGAATCGTCGGTGACCTGGGTCGAGGTCACCGACCCGTTCCTCCCGGTGGTCCTCTACACCTACGACCGCGGCGGCACCGGGTCGCTCTGGGGCGACGTGAAGACCGTGGGCGATCACGCCTACGTGGTCGGCGAGGGTGGTGGCTCGATCAAGTCGTTCGACATGAGCCAGATCGACAGCGGCGTGGTCACCTACGAGGGTGAATCCTCCGCGGATGGCAACAGTGCGACGCACAACATCGCCTCGATTCCCGGAACGGACCTGGTCGTCCGTTGCGGCGGATCCGGTCAGGGCCTCCGCTTCTATTCGACCTCGGCGGATCCCGGATCCCCGCAGTTCATCGGCGCGTGGTCGGATCGCTACGTGCACGATGCCGACATCGTCGTCTATCCCCAGAACGGGCCCGACTCGACGTACCGAGGTCGGATCATCGGCTTCCTGAACGACGGCAACAACGGCGGCTCGGTCAACACCGGGCTCTCGATCGTCGACTTCGGAACGCCCTCCAACCCGAATCCCGCCGGAAACCTGCTCTCGCGAGTCACGTGGCCGCAGGCCGGGTACAGCCATCAGTGCTGGCACACCGATGACTTCCGCTGGCTCGTTTCGAATGACGAGACGGCCTTGAATTCCACGTTCCAGATGGTGGCCATCGACGACCTCGATGACGCCTCGCTCGGCTTCACCCAGTCGCTTCCGTTCTCGGCCAACAATCACAACAACTACTGCCACGACGGACTGGTCTACGCGGCGAACTACACGACCGGGGTGCGGATCCTCGAGCGGAACGGCAACTTCCTGAACGAAATCGCCCACTTCGACACCTATCCGGCCAACGACAGTGCGGGCTACAACGGCGTCTGGAGCGTCTATCCGTTCTTCCCGAGCGGAACCATCATCGCAAGTGATTTCCAGAGCGGCCTGCTGATCTTCAAGCTGGACATCGCGCCGATCGGATTCTCCTTCCCGGAAGGGCTTCCGGAAACCGTGCCTTCCTCGGGCACGGACCTGCTCGTCGCGATTTCGGAAGACGGCGTGGAGGTCGACACCGCCACGATGAACTACACCTTCGCCTCGAGCGGGCTGCTGGAGTCCGTGGCCGGCGTTCCTTCGTCGGACCCCGGGGTCTGGTCGTTCCGACTTCCGGCGTCGCCCGACTGTCCTGACTCGGTCGTGTTCGAGTTCGGCGCCAGTACGACGGCCGGCGAGGACTACAGCGATGGCGGCGGACCGTACGCCGCCCAGGTGGCGGACGGCGAGGTTCTGATCGTCGACTATGACGGCAGCTCCGATGCGGGCTGGGCGTTCTCCGCGGCCGGCGACGACGCGGCGACTGGAATCTGGGAACTCGGCCAGCCGCAGTGCAACGGACGAGGTGACCCGTGCACCGATGGCAACGGCGACCCGAACGGCGCCTGCTTCCTCACCGAGATCAATCCCGGCGACGACAACAGTGACATCGACGGTGGTCAGACCACGCTTATTTCGCCCGTCTTCTCGGGTGGCGAATCGGGTTCCGGCCTCAGCCTGAGCTATGACCGCTGGTATTCCAACGATGCAGGCGCTTCGCCCAACGCGGACTCGATGCAGGTCTACATCAGCAACGACGCCGGCGGCTCGTGGACGCTCGTCGAGGACATCAACGAAAACCCCAACGTCTGGGTGACCGTCGACTTCGTGGTCGAGGACATCATCGCTCCGACCGAACAGATGCGGATGCGTTTCGTCGCCAGCGATCTCGGAGACGGCTCCGTCGTCGAGGCGGGCATCGACAATCTCCGCGTGTTCGGAATCGAATGCGACGACTCGATCCCCGGTGACTTCAACGGTGACGGACTGGTCAACGGAACCGACATCGGGCTGCTGCTCGTCGCCTGGGGCACCGACGATCCCGCCTTCGATCTCGACGGATCCGGCGACGTGGGCGGAGGCGATCTGGGCGTGATGCTGGCCAACTGGTCGTTCTGACCCGCGGCCGCCATCCTCCGACATTTCACCCGCGACTGACCCCGGCGGGCACACCAGCCGGGGTTTTCTTTGGTTTGCCTGAATTGTTTTGCGGTACCCCTGTTTGCAACTAGAATCTGTTTCTAGAGGGCGATAATGGGCGGCCATCCATTGTTTCGAAGTGGGCCGCAGAGGAAACGTTCCCGATGGATTCTTTAAGCATGACGCCCCGGTCACTCTCTCATAGACATGACACGATCATTCGGCCTCGCGGTTTGGACGCGATGTCGCTGTTCCTCATGATGTTGCTCGTCGTCATCGGTGTCGTCGGCGGATTGGATGCCCACGACGGAGATCCGAAGGGTCGGCCGGATCCTTCGATCCACGGCGAAATCGTCCGCGGGGGCGTGGAAGGATTCGATTCGCAATGGGACGGAAGTGGTGACGGGGTCGTTTTCTGTTCACAGATTCCGGTGAATATCCTCGGAGGGGTCGGGAACGGTGCTGATCTCTGGCACTACGTCTCGCCCGAGGGTCGCGAATACGGCATCGTGACCACCAAGGAGTCCGTCGCTTGGGTGGACGTCTCCGATCCGTTCAATCCAGCGGTCGTTCACATCCACGAGCGTGGCTCGACTTCGTCGCTCTGGGGCGATGTGAAGGTGATCGACGAGTACGCCTACGTCGACGGTGAAGGTGGCGGCATTCTCGTGTTCGACATGACGGAGATTGATTCGGGCATCGTCTCCTTCGCCGGGCAGGTCACGGATGGCAAGGCGCATAACATCGTCGCCTGTCCTGAAGCGGGACTCCTGATCCGCGTCGGCCAGACCGTTCGTTTCTACGACGTCTCCCAGAATCCAGTCGACATCGAGTTTCTCGGCTCGCGTACGGATCGTTTCGTCCACGATGCCCGAATCATCGTCTACCCCGAAGACGGTCCGGATCCCGATCATCGTGGAGAGATCATTGGATTCCTCAACGATGGTTTCAATTCCGGCTGGGTCGACCCCGGGCTCTCCATCGTCAGCTTCGGCACTCGCGAGGATTTCAATCCGCAGGGCGAGACGCTCGCAAGAGTCACCTGGGACGACGGTGGCTACAGCCACCAATGCTGGGAAAGTTCGGACCTGCGCTGGCTCTATTCGAACGACGAGACCTCCGCGGTGTTGAATTCGACATGGCAGTGCATCGACATCGCCGATCTCGATGCGCCGACTCTTGGAACCCAGCAAGCGAACGGGCGAGCAGCGACGAATCACAACCTGTTCGTCCATGAGGGTCTGCTCTTCGCGGCGAATTACAAGGATGGTGTCCGGGTGCTCGCCGCGGAAGGGAACGAGCTCGAGGAAATCGCGTCCTTTGACACCTTTCCAAGCTCCGACACCGGGGGGTATCAGGGATGCTGGGGCGTGGACCCGTTCCTGCCCTCGGGAACCATTCTGGCCAGTGACATGCAGAGTGGGCTGTTCGTCCTGAGGCTCGAGGAGCCCGTCGACGAGAC
>JAQWJM010000015.1:0-9978 GCA_029248335.1 Phycisphaerales bacterium | reverse complement strand
GCCGGCGTGGCGTAATCTGGGGAGCAGTCTGGGTGTTGATGGGGCCGGTGGGAATTCTCCTGCGCCCGATCGCGATCGGGAACCACGGTTCTCGGATCTTCGTAGGGGACTCGTGATACCGGGAACAGGTCCCGTCGGGTGAAATCCCATGTCCCGCATGCTCGGCGAGCCGACTGCATCCTTTCAACGACTGGACGCCTCCTCGATGAACGACCTGTACCGAACGTTGCTCGCCGCCGTGGCCCTGGCCTGCTCGAGCGCGACCGTCTCGGCCGAGACGATCACCGTGTGTGCCGACGGGTGTGACTACACCTTCATCAACGCGGCGATCGATGCGGCGAACGATGGTGACGTGATCCAGCTCGCGGCGGAGACGTACTTCGAGGGCGAGCAGATCGACACGCTCGGCAAGGCGATCACCTTGCGGGGGGTGCTGGACAAGGCGGGTGAGCCTGCGAGCGTGCTGGATGGTGCGGGGGCGCACCGCGTGCTGATCTGTCGCAACGGCGAGACCGAGGCGACGGTGTTCGAGCGGCTCGTGATCCAGAACGGATCTGATTCTTCCGGCGGCGGGATGTACAACTACTACGGCAGCCCGACGCTGGTCGACTGCACGTTCGCGGGCAACTCGGCCGGCTACGGCGGGGGGATGTTCAACCAGGCGAGTAGCAGCCCGACCCTGGCCGACTGCACGTTCACAAGCAACTCGGTCGAATATTATGGCGGCGGGATGTTCAACCGTTCCAGCAGCCTGACCCTGGCCGCATGCACGTTCACGAACAACTCGGCCGAGTACGGCGGGGGGATGTTCAACCACGATGGCGGCAGCCCGACGCTGGCCGACTGCATGTTCACGGGAAACGCCGCCGTTGAAGATGGCGGCGGGATGTACAACGAGGAATACAGCAGCCCGACGCTGACCAATTGCACCTTCACGGGCAACTCGGCCGACGATGGCGGCGGGATGTACAGCACCGCCTCCAGCAGCCCGGCGCTGGCGGACTGCACCCTGTGCGGCAACGATTCCGAGAACGTCTCCGGGGGCTTCGCGAATCTCGGCGGAAACTGTCTGGCATATTCCTGTGACGATTCGGACGGGGACGGTACGCCGGACAAGTGTGTCGCGGATGGGTCGGTGACGCTTCTGGTGCCGTCGGAATACGCCCGGATCGAAGATGCGGTCGAGGCCGCGGGTTACGGAGACGTGGTGCTGGTGGAGGCGGGGGTCTACTTCCCGTCGCGGACGATCGATCCGGGTGGTAAGCCGATCACGATCCGGGGTGCGGTGGATTCGGCGGGTCGGCCGGCCACGATCATCGACGGTGGCGGCGCGATCCGGTTGCTCGAGTGCGGTTCCGGTGAGTTGGCCGACACCGTCTTCGAGAATCTGCTGGTTCAGAACGGTAACGGGGAAGACACCGATCGCGGCGGCGGGATGTACAACAACGGTAGCAGCCCGACCCTGATCAACTGCACGTTCACGAGCAACGCGGCCCGCTCCGGCGGCGGGATGTCCAATAGCGGCAGCAGCCCGATCCTGATTGGATGTGCGTTCGAGGCAAACTCCGCCACCCGCTACGGCGGCGGGATGTACAACAGCTTCAGCAGCCCGACTCTGACCACCTGCACGTTCACGGGGAACTCCGGTGCTCAAGGTGGAGGTGGGCTGTACAACCACGAAACCAACCTGACCCTGACCAACTGCACGTTCGAGGGCAACTCCCGCGGCGGATTGGATAACCAGGGCTCCGGCATCCTGATCCTGACCGGCTGTACGTTCACGAGAAACTCGTCCACCACTGACGGCGGCGGGGTGCGAAGCTCCAACCCCGGGTGTTCCGGCGGCGGAATGACCCTGGCCAACTGCGTCTTCACGGGCAATTCAGCCAACGAAAGCGGCGGCGGAATCTATAGCGCCTGCTCCAATACCCTGACCCTGACCGACTGCACATTCACGAACAACTCGGCAGAGTGGGTCGGCGGGGGGGTGTCTGGCAGCAGCATGGCCCTCACCAACTGTACGTTCACGGGCAACTCGTCCACCGACCGATGGGGCGGCGGCCTGTCCAGCGGCGGCAGTTCGACCCTGGCCGACTGCACGTTCACGGGCAACTCGTCGGTGGATCGGGGCGGCGGAATCTTCAACGGAGGCAGCCTCGCCCTCGCCGGCTGCACGCTGTGCGGCAACGACACGGACAACATCTTCGGGGGCTTCACGGATCTGGGCGGCAACTGTCTGGCATATTCCTGTGACGATTCGGACGGGGACGGTACGCCGGACAAGTGCGTCGCGGATGGGTCGGTGACGCTCCTGGTGCCATCGGAATACGCCCGGATCGAGGATGCAGTCGAGGCCGCGGGTTACGGAGACGTGGTGCTGGTGGAGGCGGGGGTCTACTTCCCGTCGCGGACGATCGATCCGGGTGGCAAGCCGATCACGATCCGGGGTGCGGTCGATTCGGCGGGTCGACCGGCCACGATCATCGACGGTGGTGGCGGGATCCGGTTGCTCCAGTGCAGTTCCGGTGAATCGGCCGACACCGTCTTCGAGAATCTGCTGGTTCAGAACGGTGACGACGAAGGCACCGATCGCGGCGGCGGGATGTACAACAACGGTAGCAGCCCGACCCTGACCAACTGTATGTTCACGGGCAACTCGGCCAGCATCCGCGGCGGCGGGATGTACAACGAATCCAGCAGCCCGACCCTGACCAACTGTACGTTCACGGGAAACTCGGCCCGCTCCGGCGGCGGGATGTACAACTACTACGGCAGCAGCCCGACGCTGGTCGACTGCACGTTCACAAGCAACTCGGCCGAAAAGAATGGCGGTGGGATGTACAACACCTACTTCAGCAGCCCGACGCTGGCGGACTGCACGCTGTGCGGGAACGCCTCGGGACAGATCCACGGGGGCTTCACGGATCTGGGCGGCAACTGTCTGGCATATTCCTGTGACGATTCGGACGGGGACGGTACGCCGGACAAGTGCGTCGCGGATGGGTCGGTGACGCTCCTGGTGCCATCGGAATACGCCGGGATCGAGGATGCAGTCGAGGCCGCGGGCTACGGAGACGTGGTGCTGGTGGAGGCGGGGGTCTACTTCCCGTCGAGGACGATCGATCCGGGTGGCAAGCCGATCACGATCCGAGGTGCGGTCGATTCGGCGGGTCGACCGGCCACGATCGTCGACGGCGAGGGTGTGATCCGGTTGCTCCAGTGCAGTTCCGGTGAATCGGCCGACAACGTCTTCGAGAATCTGCTGATTCAAAACGGTTACGCCGAAGACGATGGCGGTGGGATGTACAACTACGGCAGCAGCCCGACCCTGATCAACTGCACGTTCACGGGTAACTCGGCCGACAAGGGTGGCGGGATGGGCAACGACGAAAGCAGCCCGACGCTGGTCGACTGCACGTTCACAAGCAACTCGGCCGAATGGTATGGCGGCGGGATGTACAACGAATCCAGCAGCCCGACCCTGGCCGACTGCACGTTCACAAGCAACTCGGCCTATATCAATGGCGGCGGGATGAGGAACTACTTCAGCGATCCCGTGCTGACCGCCTGCACGCTTTGTGACAACACCCCCAATCAGATCTCCGGGGCATGGGATGATGGCGGCAGCAACTGCGTCGCGACGTCGTGCGACGACTGTGACCTTCCTTCCGACGCCTGCCCGACCGACCTCGATCTGAACGGCATCACGGACGGCGGCGACCTCGGCGTTTTCTTCGTCCACTGGGGTGAATGCCAGGTGGAGGATTGCCCCGCCGACTTCAATGACGACGAAGTCGTCGACGGCATCGATCTGGGCATCCTGTTTTCGGCCTGGGGCCCGTGCCAGTGAGGCCCTCACGCGACGAACGGACACCAGCGACCGACGCCAGATCCATGAGCGATGCGGCGATCTCGATCGTGGGGCTCGGGCGTGAGCTGTTCGGCGGGATTCTGATTCTGATCCGTCGCCATCGGCGGTGGCGAAGAGACCCTTGTTCAAGAAAACCGCACGGTGGATCTCGAACCCACGGGTGGATCGCGTATTTCGGGCGTAGGGCTCATCCAGGGAAGCTTCATGTCACCTCCGCTCGATGTGCCCGCCGAATCCCTCACAGCATTGGAGCCTGCTTCAATGAATGACATCTTTCGAACCTTGCCCGTTTCTCTGGTCCTGGCCGTCTCGAGCGCGACCGTCTCGGCCGAGATGATCACCGTGTGTGCCGACGGGTGTGACTACACGTCGATCAACGCGGCGATCGGTGCGGCGAACGATGGTGACGTGATCCAACTGGCGGCGGAGACGTACTTCGAGGGCGAGCAGATCGACCCGCTCGGCAAGGCGATCACCGTGCGGGGGGTGTTGGGCAAGGCGGGGGAGCCCGCGAGTGTTCTGGATGGGGCGGGGAAGCACCGCGTGCTGATCTGTCGCAACGGCGAGACCGAGGCGACCGTCTTCGAGCGGCTCGTGATCCAGAACGGATCTGCTTCTTTCGGCGCCGGGATGCTCAACCGGAATGACAGCAGCCCGACCCTGACCAACTGTACGTTCACGAGCAATTCGGCCGAATCCTACGGCGGCGGGATGTTCAACTCGACCAGCAGCCCGAACCTGATCAACTGCGCGTTCGCGAGCAACTCGGCCAGACTCGGCGGCGGGATGGTTAACGAGGACGGCAGCAGCCCAACGCTGGCCGACTGCACGTTCACGGGCAACTCGGCCTACGGCGGCGCTGGCGGCGGGATGTTCAACGAATCGAGTAGCAGCCCGACGCTGGCCAACTGCGCGTTTACGGGCAACTCGGCAAACGTGGGCGCCGGAATGTACAACAACCGCAGTACCCCGAACCTGACCAACTGCACGTTCGCGGGCAACGCGGCCGACTACGGCGGCGGCGGGATGGGCAACTACGTCAGCAGTCCGACCCTGGCCGACTGTACGTTCACGAGCAACTCGGGCTTCCTCGGCGGCGGGGTGTTCAATGAGTTGACGAGCAGCCCGACCCTGATCAACTGCACGTTCGCGGGCAATTCGGCCGACTACGGCGGCGGGATGTACAACTGGGTCAACAGCCCCATCCTGACCGCCTGCACCCTTTGCGAGAACGTGCCGGATCAGATCGATGGATCCTGGACTGACGCCGGGGGCAACTGCGTCGCGACGTCGTGCGACGACTGTGATCCTCCTTCCGACTCCTGCCCGACCGACCTCGACCGGAACGGCATCACGGACGGCGGCGACCTCGGCGTTTTCTTCGTCCACTGGGGTGACTGCCAGGTGGAGGATTGCCCCGCGGACTTCAATGATGACGAGGTCGTCGACGGCATCGATCTGGGCTTCCTTTTCTCCGCGTGGGGCCCGTGTCGGTGACCGATAGAGGCGACCAACCAACGACAACCCGGAACGCCTCATCCATCACGGGTGCGGCGTTCTGCGTTGTTGCCGTGTGCGTTTCCTCCGGAGCCTCGGTGGCATCCAGGATCGCGCCGGAGGATCGAAGGGACGGGGGTGCCCGAGGCGCTTCGGTTTCGAGAAGCCGCCTTCGATCGGGGGCTGCCGGCATCCGCGATGATCGAATGTGAACGCCACGTGGATGCCGTTCGTCTTGCTTCGGCCGTCAAGACCGTGGATATCGATTAGGCTCGAAACGCGTCCATGCAGAATCAGGCATCTGGAGAACCGACATGTGCTCACCCTTCATCATGGCCGAGGTCGATCGCGTCGTCGCGGATCGGCGTCGTTTCCTGAAGTCCGCGGCCGGTTCCTGCGCCGCGGCCGCCGGCATCGGTTCGGTGTCGGTCGCGTCCACGGGGGTGCCGGATCCGGCGAACGAGCAACGGTCGCCCGCGACCTTCACGCGCGCCGTCGATCTCACTCACACCCTCCGACCGGACTTCCCCGCGTGGTTCGCCGAAGGGCAGGTCATCATGGGGCGGACCGCGCCGGCCAGTCTCTCGCTGGTCGATGAGTTCGTGATCGACGAAGAGATGCCGTTCGCCTTGAAGAAGGTCTCCTACTGGGAGCACGTCGGTACCCACGTCGATGCGGCGAGCCACTGCAGCGCCGGCGGGACGTCGGTCGATGAGATTCCGGCGGAGGAACTGGTCGCGCCGCTCGCGGTCATCGACATTCGGGAGGAGGCGGCGGCGGATCCGCTCGCCCAGGTGACGCCCGAGCACGTTCGTCGCTGGGAAGCGGTGAACGGTCCGCTGCCGCCGAGATGCTTCGTGGCGATGAACAGCGGCTGGGCGGAGAAGGCGGACGATCCGAAGGCCTTCTTCTGCGCGGACGAATCCGGCGGAGGAGCCACCTCGAGGCAGCCGGCCTTCCATCCCGACACCGCACGCATGCTCCTCGAGGATCGGGAGGTGGTGGGGATCGGTGTCGACACGCTCAGCTTCGACAACAGCCGGTCGAATGGTCTCGACGTGCACCTGATCTGGCTCCCGGAGAACCGGTGGGGCGTCGAGAACCTCAACGACCTCTCGAAGGTTCCCGTGGCCGGTGCGACGATCGTGGTCGGGGCCCCGAAGTTCAAGGGTTGCACCGGCGGCCCCGCCCGCGTGCTCGCGCTGGTCTGACCGGGTGACTCAGTTCCGGCGTCTGAGGACGGCACGGATCCTCGAGGCGACTTCGTCGCCGAGGGCGGCCGAACCCCGATCCGTGAAATGCACGTTCACCGGGATCTGGATTTCGGCGAGTCGGCTCGTCGCGAAGGCGTTGAGATCGTTCACCGCGACGGCGTTCTCCTTCATGATCTCGAGGGCTCGAGCGTTGTAGCGATCGACGTCGCTCGGTGTCCGGTGTGGACGGACGCCGCCGCTCGGGACCGGCGTCGTCGTGCAGAAGACCGGCACGGCTCCGCTCGCCATGATCGCCTTCAGGATCCGGCGAAGCTGGGACTCGTAGCGATCGAGATCCGCCTGGGGCGCGTCGGTCGGATCGTCCGAGTTCCGACCATCGGGGCGGACTCGCTTCAGATCATGGAGCCCGAAGTTGAAGTGGACGACGTCGAAGTCGCCGCCGTCGAGATCGAGCCACGCTTCGATTCGATCGGCGCCCTTGGTGGTGCCTTCGCAGTTCTCGCGGGGGCGAACGACCCCGGCTTCGTCATCGAGTGACGCGGCGACGGTCGCGTGGTAGCCCATCGAGATCGAGTCGCCGATCATCAGGACCCTCGGAAGCGGGGGGCCGGCGGCGGTCGCCTCGAGGATCGCGGCGTCGCAGGCCCGTCGCATCTCGGCCAGATCGGTCGCACGCGCGGGCACATCGGCGAGATTGACCGATTCATCGGGATCGGTTCGGAGGTCGTGGAGAAACTCGCCGCCCTCGGGGTGATCGAGATACCGCGCGTATTTGAGGTCGCCGGTTCGATACCCGACCCACCGGGGGATGTCGGGATGCTTCATGCCGTGTTCGCAGAGGAATCCGGCTCGTGGCGATGCTCGGAGGGCGGCTTCCTGCACGATCGGCAGGGGGCGTCCCGCGGCGGGTGGCGAGGGATGCGGAAGGCCCGCGGCGGCGAGCACCGTCGGTGAGACGTCGATGTTCAAGGTCGTCGCGGTCTCCAGCCGACCGCGGTCCGCCGCGTCGAGCCGGGGGTCGAACACGATCATCGGGATCCGCAGCGATTCCTCGTAGTGCGACCACTTGCCGGCGAAGCCGCGTTCGCCCATGTAGTAGCCGTTGTCGCCGAGGAAGATCACCATCGTGTCGTCCGCGAGCCCGAGGCGATCGAGGGCGGTGAGCACCCGGCCGACGTTGCGATCGAGCCCCGCGAGCATCCGGAAGTAGTTGCGGAGGTTGCGGTCGTATTTCTCCGGCGCGTCCCATCGCCAGCGGTATCGGTCGCGATTCATCGACTCGCGCAGGAACGCCGGCTGGTCTTCGAAGTGACGGCCGCCGTCGAGCCGCGGTCTCGGCATCGGGACGCCGGCGTGGAGATCCGCTTCCGTGGCGGGTGGTGGGAAGTGGTTCTCGAGGTCGCCGTCCTCGGCGTGGCCGGCGTTGAAGCTGATGGAGAGGCAGAACGGCTGGTTCGTCGCGGCACGCTCGAGAAAGTCGACGGCGGCGTCGCCGATGAGATCGGTCGCATGTCGGGTCGACCCGTCGGGAAGCGTCTTGAGGTACGGGGTGCGGGTGATCGGCGTGAACTCGTCGAACATCCGGTCGATGGTCGCTCGGCCGCCTTCGACGGAGATCCCGAACTTGCCGACGAAGCCGGTGCGGTGGCCGGCGGCACGGAGCCTGGCGGGATAGGACGTCCCGGCGAGCGACTCGGCGAGGGGCGGACGTCCGAAGGTGAAGTGGTGGGCGCGTTCGGGGAGTCCGGTCAGGATGCTCGCCCGGCTCGCGGCGCAGATGCTGGTGGTCACGAAGGCGTTCTCGAACCGCACGCCGTCGGCGGCGAGCCGATCGAGGTTCGGCGTCCGGACGATCGGGTGTCCCGCACAACCGAGGACGTCGGCGCGGTGGTCGTCGGAGACGATCACCACCACGTTCAGCGGTTCCATCTTCTGGTGCGTCTGGTGCGTCCCGCGCTGGTCGTCCGCGGCCGCGACCGGAATCGCGAACGTCAGGAGCATGGTCGACATCGCGAGGCGATGGAGCGTCGTTCGCAGGTTCATGGTGCGGGATCCGGCGAGACGGCGGGTGCGGACGCGTCGGCCCCGTGCGTCGCGGCATGCATGGCCCGGATCGCGATCCTGGCCACCAGGAAACTCACGAGGAGCGACACGCCCAGTCCGCTGTAGAGGGTGATCTCGTGCACCATCGAGTCGCCCGCGGGGCGGCCCTCGCCTGCCTTGATGCGGGTCGCGAGATCGGCGGCGTGTCGGGCGGCGAAACCGAGATAGACGGTCGAGAAGTTCCCCGGGAACATGCCGACGCAACTCAGGAGGTAGGTTCGAAACCGCACCCGACTGATCGAAAGCAACCAGCAGAGCATCGTGAAGTTCATCGGCGAGAGGCGGAGCAGCAGAATGAGCTTCAGTCCGCTCTCCGAGGCGGCGTCGTCGATGGCGTCGAGCCTCGGATGCTTTGCGAGCATCGGCTCGATCCGATTGCGAAGCACGGTCCGCCCGAGCCAGTAGACGGTCACGGCGGTCAGGGTGCCCGCGACCACGACCCAGAGCAGGCCCCACCAGAGACCGAAGATCGTGCCGGCGGCGATCGCCAGCACCGATTCGGGGAAGAAGAGGCTGGTTCCGATGAGGAACGCCACGATGAAGATCACCGGTCCCCACGGGCCGAGGTTCGCGAGCGTCTTCTCGATCCCGGCTTCGTGAGGCTCGATCCACGTCTGCCAGATGAGATAGACGGCGAACATCACCCCGGCGGCGAGGATGAGCTTGGCGGCGATTCCCCACCAGCTTCGGTGAAGCGGCGAGGAATCGTCGTGACTCGTGGTGTCGTCCACGGCGTGCGTCATGTCCGAAGCCTACCCGGGCTCGCCCGTCGGCCGAGTGGAATCAGTCGCAGGGGCCCCAGAATCCAAGCAGCAGTCCGAGATCGGTTCCGTTCACGATGCCGTCCTGATTCAGGTCCGCGATGCACTCGGCCGTTCGGCACGGTCCCCAGACCGCGACGAGGATTCCGAGGTCGGCGCCGTTGACTTCGCCATCGCCGGTGAAGTCGGCGGGGCAGACGCAGAGTTCGTTCATCCCGAGGTCGACGTACGGACCGTCGATCTCGTCGGGTGCGTTCTGGCAGACGGTGGTCTCCTCGAAGGTGACGGCGGGGAAGCCGAATCGCGACTTGACGCCGCCGCCGATCTTGTTGGCCAGGTTGCCGAGGATCGTGCAGCCGTGCACCTCGAGGGGCATGGTGTCCTCGTTCGCGAACCAGTAGAGCCCGCCACCCTGGTAGGCGATGTTGTCCTTCATGACGCAGTCATGGACGTAGGACTCGCCGAGGACGACCTTGATCGCGCCACCATGGTTGACCGCTCGATTGCCGAGGAAGTCGTTTCGACAGATCCG
>JAQWJM010000028.1:0-5268 GCA_029248335.1 Phycisphaerales bacterium | reverse complement strand
GCGACCGTGAAGAAGAGATGGGGCCCGATGGTTCCCTTCGGCGCCGACGGCATCGTGGCGACCGCGTCGACCACCATCCACCAGGACACGCCGAAGGCGACCGCGACCGCCATGGCGATCGCCGCGAGGACCGTGTCGAAGCGCGCGAACACCTCGTGGGTCGCGTCCCTGGCCCGCGCCCAGACCCGCCAGCCCGAGACCGCGAGGTAGAGGAATGCGAGATCAAGCGTGGCGGTGGCGAAGAACAGGACTGGAGGAAGATGCCCGGAGTCGCTCACCTCCGGGCCGACCAGTTTGAATTCCGTCCAGAGCACGCGAATCGTGCCTCCGGTCGTGCGCTCCATCTCCAGAAGCAGCCCGGTCAGGCAGACCACGACGTATCCGATCACGAAGCATCGACCGGCGGCGACGTGCGGGCGACTGCCCTTCACGGCGAAGGCCGCGACCGGAAACGCCACGAGCGCACTGATCGCACCCGTGACGATGTGGATGGGGAGGACGACGGCGAGGATCGAATCGAGCATCGCGTGCTCCATGTTGAGGCGGCGGGGAATGGTTCGCTCAGGCGATGGTGGGTGTGGATTCGGCCTGCTTCGCGAAGCGTCGGGCGATGGCGACTCCGAACACGAGCACGATGGTCATCGCGACCAGCATCAGGATGCCTCCGGTGGTGCCGAACGGAATGCATCGGTACGGGAACGCCGCCGCGAGGCCCATCTCCGCGGTGATCATCTTCCGAGCGTGGACGACCCACCATTTCTTCGGCGGTCTTCGTGCGAGGCCGATGTAGAGATCGTGCCCTGCGTCGATCATCACGTAGAGCGTCGCCGCGATGATGATCAGATGTCCCATTTCGAGGGACCCGGACAGGACGCCCGAGACCCCTTCGGTATCCGACTGGTCCACCGCACGCCAGAGCGTGACCGCGAAAAGGAGGCCTGCGACGATCTCCAGCACCGCGATGATCGAATCGAACTTCGGGAACACCCCGCGATCCGCGGCGCGAGCCCGGGCCCAGACCCGCCAGCCGGAAACCGCGAGATAGAAGGCCATGGTGTTCACCATCGCGGTGTCGAGGACGGCGCGCACGTCGACACCCCCGTCCTCTCGAGAGGGCGAGACGTTCAATTCCAATCCGAAGACGTCGGCCACGGTGTCCGTCGGATTCTCGAATTCGAGCAGGTAGCCGCCGGCGCAGATGAAAAAAGCAGCCCACGAAGGTGAGCCCCGCCCAGTGGTGGAGCGTGCCGCCCTTCGTCGCGAGCGTTGCCACGGGAAACGCGACGAAGGCCGCGACGATTCCGGCCAGCACGTGCGCCGTCGGGAACACGGCGAACATCAAGTCCCACGTCTTCGATTCTACTCTTCGCGAGGAATGATCTTCCTCGTCGTCGTGACGGACGAACGTCTTTCAAACTCGAACATCGGGCGGTCAGTCGAACGAATGCATGCCGTTTCAGCCGGCTCGACCGGGGGTCAATTCGTCGATGCGTCGGAGGGTTCGCGGGGCATCATCGTTCTCGATCTCGCGAATCCGGCCGGGAATGTCGATCTTCCGGAGTCGCTCGGGATTCCACTTTCGCGCCTCGAGTTCGGCCTGCAACGCCTTCAACCTCGGGATCTGCCCGCGGGCCGCGCCGCCGTAGACCCGGAGTGCGTTCAGGGAGCGTTCGATCCGGTTGCCCATGCCCCAGCGTTCGGGATCGATCATCGTCACGCACCAGGGAACGCCTTCCTCGATGCCGTGTTCGGCGAAGAGGTCGAGTCCGGCGAGACGGATCTCGTCGGCGAACATGATTCCGCTCGGGGCCGGCTCGATGATCGCTTCATGAATCGCGGGGAGCAGCGGCGTGATCGCCTCGAAGGAGAGGTTCTGATAGACGGATCGGACCGCCCCGCGGGCGCGACCATCCTCGTTCCGAAGTCCTGCGGCGACGGCGGCGAGCAGGTCGTCTCGATCGACCCCTTCGAGCGATCGGCCGAGCATGCCGTCGCGTCGATCGAAGAGCGCGAAGCAGAGATATCGCTGTTCCATGCGACGCGGGTCCGACGCGTCGGCGGGTTCCGCGAGCATCGCCAGCAGGTCCGGAAGTGCCGGCATCGCGGGCCCGCCGATCGCGGCGATCGCTTCGGCGGCCTTCGCGCGGGTCCAGAGATCATCGGATTCGAGCGTCACCCGAAGCTCGTCGACGAGCGGTGCGGCCCGTTGCTTCAGCATGATCGCGGCCTGGCACGCGCCGAGTCGGGCGTACGGATCGTCGCGCCGGAGCATCTTGCGCAGGCTCGCGGTGGGATCGCCGTCGCGTCGGGCGAGTTCGATCGCCGCCCGCTCCCGCACCACCGGCGACCAGCTTTCGAGGTTTCGGAGGAGTTGTCGGTTCGATCGGTCTGACCAGGACTCCAGCCGGGTCCGCGATCCCCAGTCCCGGCCGTCGGCGACGAGGTCCTCGGCGGTTCGACGATCGGCCTCGGGGGCGGTGCTCGGCGTGCGGCCGGTGAGATGGATTCGGCCGAGGGGCTGGGCGTAGGCGAGGAGCATCGCGCCGGTCGCGTCCCAGTTCCGGTAGCTGTCGGGCTTCGCCTGCGGCGGTCCCTGATGCTGGAAGGTCCCGTCCCAGCGGCGGGCGAGGTCGTAGTACCAGCCGAACTCCTCCATCCACGCGCCACTGGCGTCCGAGCCCGACAGGGCGACGCCGGGCATCGCCCAGAGCATGTTGAAGTAGTTCCCGGTGTGTCCGTTGTCGCGCTCGTTGCCGTGGGACGCGACGCTCATCCGGGAGAAGTATTCGGCGGCTTCGGCGTCGCCGAGCAGGTTGAACAGCACCGCGGCCGCGCCGTTCTTGCCGTTGTCGTCGTGGGTCTCGATCCACGGGTGGTGATCGCCGTAGGGGACGCTGCCCTTGCCGACGTAGAACCGCATGAGGCGGGCGCTCTTCTCGATCGCGTCGTCGAGATCGGGATGCTCGACGCCGGCCTTTCTGGCGAGGACCAGTGAGATCGTCATCGGGAGACCGGGGGCGTTCATCATGCCGTAGCCGGAGAGTCGCCCGTTGGTCTGCACCATCCGATGCCCCCACGAGCCGACTTCGCTCTGGCCCTCGACGATCTCGCCGGTGATGCGCTCGAGGTTCGGCATGAACGTCCGGTCCCCGGTCGCGAGCACGTATTCGGCGAGCAGGATGTTGATCGGGCCGTACCACCACGAGTGCAGGCCTCGCCGCTCGAGGTCGGAGTAGGTGGAGAACGCCTCGACCTGCTGGCGGACGAGTGGCAGGTACTCCTCGTTGCCGCTGGAAAGCAGGGCGAGCGCGTTGTAGCAACGCTCGATCGGCGATCCCTTCTCCGGATTCGCCGCCATGCTGCGCGCGAGTGCCGCACATCCCTGTTCGAGGATCGCCGTCGACTTCGAGCAGTCGAAGGGCGCGGTCGCGGCGTAGCGGCCGAGGGTGGGGAGTTTGACGGCGACGCGGGTGCGCCGGCCGTCGCGCCAGCGGATGAGGACGAGTCGGCCGCTCGACTTCTCGGCGAGCCCGACGGCCTGTCCGAACTCGGTCCGGGGATCGGTCTTGAAGAGCCGGCCGCCGGCCCCGAGGATCACGTCGCCGGGGGCGAGCACGCCATCCGCGGGGGAGCCTGGATCGACCGTCGTGACCATGACCTGCCGGGCTTCACTGGTCTCGAGCTTGTTGCTGTACATCCAGCCCCGGGCGCCGGTCGGCCCCAGGTTCCAATCGTGGGTCGCACCCTCGGGGATCGACTCGCCCTTCGTGAAGTCGGGGTTCGAGACCTTCGACGGCGGCGCCGCGGCATGGCCGGAGATCGTCGATGCGAGGGCGACGAGAAAGGTGAGGAGGGTGATCCTGATCATGCAATGGTCTCCGAGGGAGGGACGGGTCGGTCCGAGGTTAAACGGTTGTTCAATCCGGGTCGAGACGATCCCGTCGAAAATGACCTGAGACGTCGGTTTGGATCGACCGGTTATTCTCGATCCGAGATGAATGAAGACTCA
This sequence comes from Phycisphaerales bacterium, assembly GCA_029248335.1. Classification (GTDB taxonomy): domain Bacteria; phylum Planctomycetota; class Phycisphaerae; order Phycisphaerales; family SM1A02; genus UBA12014. The sequence goes on along the minus strand of JAQWJM010000028.1, from coordinate 1,259 downwards.
CGACCTGCTGGGATCCCGTCGGCCGAGGACATGGCTCGAGATCGCGCCCGAGGGTGCCTGCTCGGGCTCGCGGTGGGCGATGCGATCGGGACCACGGTGGAGTTCAGTCCCCGCGGATCCTTCGACCGCGTCGTCGACATGGTCGGTGGTGGTCCGTTCGATCTTCACGCCGGAGAATGGACCGACGACACGTCCATGGCGCTCTGCCTCGCGGCGAGTCTCATCCAGTGCGACGGGTTCGATCCCGCGGACCAGATGGATCGGTACCTGCTCTGGAGGGACGAGGGCTATCAGAGCGTGAACGGAAGATGCTTCGACATCGGAGGCACCGTGAACGCCGCCCTGCATCGATTCGAGACGACCGGTGAACCCTTTGCGGGGTCCACCGATCCCCGATCCGCCGGAAACGGATCGATCATGAGGCTCGCACCCGTCGCGATCGCCTGGCACCGAGACGAATCGCTGGCGTGCGAACACGCGGCCGAGAGCGCTCGCACGACGCACGGTGCCGAAGAGTGCATCGACGCCTGTCGGATGCTCGGCGTGGTGCTCGCGCGACTCATCGCGGGTGGGAGTCGCGACGTCCTCGCCTCCCTCGACCCCACGGCGTATCGATCGGCGGCGCTGCGATCAATCGCCCGCGGTGAGTACGCCGGCAAGTCGGAACGGGACATCCGCAGCAGCGGGTACGTGGTGCACACGCTCGAGGCGGCGTTCTGGTGCTTCAGGCGCACGGAGAACTTCGAGGATGCAGTGCTCGCGGCGGCGAATCTCGGTGAAGATGCGGACACCGTCGCGGCGGTGTGCGGCCAGATCGCAGGGGCCTGCCACGGCCACTCGGGGATTCCCGAACGCTGGCGGGAACGCGTCGCCTGGGCTTCAGAGCTCGAGACCACCGCGGATCGACTCTTCGCGATGAATCCGAGTGACGGGGATGGCGTGTCCGGCGGGCGGGGTTCGTGAGCGGCAACCCGACGCCGACGCTGCGACGCGAGGTCGGGCTCGGCGGGGCCGTCCTGCTGGGACTCGGTTCGATCCTCGGCACCGGGGTGTTCGTGGGGATCGGGATCGCGGGCGGGATCGCGGGATCGATGGTGGTCGTGGCGATCGTGCTCGCCGGGGGGCTCGCGTTCTGCAACGCCGCCAGCAGCGCCCAGCTCGCTGCGAAGCATCCGGTGAGCGGGGGGACGTACGAATACGGGATTCTGCTCCTCGGTCCGAGGGTCGGGTTCGTCGCCGGCTGGATGTTCCTCTGTGCG
>JAQWJM010000198.1:0-10734 GCA_029248335.1 Phycisphaerales bacterium | reverse complement strand
CAGACCTTTCTGTCGATGCAGGCGGTCGAGGTGGGTCGCGCCCTCGTGATGTTCCTCGTGCCGCTGCCGATCATGTTCGCGACGGACTGGCGGATGGCGGTCGCCGCGATCTGGCTCATTCCGATCATCCTCTGGTTCTCGCTGCACTACCTCGGGCGGGTCCGGGCGGTCTTCCGCGAGAAGGACGAGGCCGAGGGACGCCTGACCTCGAACGTGACCGAGAACCTCGTCGGCATCCGGGTGGTGAAGGCGTTCAACCGACAGGCGCACGAGATCGATCGATTCCGCACCTCGAACCAGGAGTACCGCGCCCTCGACGAGCGGCTCTACCGGATCTTCGCGCGGTTCTGGAGCCTCTCCGACCTGCTCTGCTTCATGCAGCAGGCCTCGGTCATCCTGATCGGGGCGTGGCTCCTCGCGACCGATCGCATCCTGGTGGGCGAGTTCTACTTCTTCTTCGCCGCGGTCGGGATGTTTCTCTGGCCGGTGCGGATGATGGGCCGGATCCTCGCGGAACTCGGCAAGGCGACGGTCGCGGTGGAACGCATCGAGGAGATCCTCGCCCTGCCGGTGGAGACCGATCCGCCGGATGCGGCGACGCCACCACGCTCGGACGGCCGGATCGAGATCCGCGATCTCGTGTTCAGTCACGCCGAGGACGCGCCGGTGCTTCGCGGCGTGGATCTCGACGTCGCGGCGGGCGAGACGGTCGCGATCGTCGGCCCCTCCGGCGGCGGCAAGAGCACGCTCATCAATCTCCTGCTCCGCTTCTATGCGCCGGACGGCGGCACGATCCGACTGGGCGGTGTGGACGTCGCCTCGATGCCGCGGGCGATCCTCCGGGGACGAATCGCCGCGGTGCTCCAGCAACCGTTCCTCTTCAGTCGGACGATCCGCGACAACATCAGCCTCTCCGCGCCGGAAGCCGACGACGCCATGATCGAGGCGGCGACGGTGGACGCGTCGATCCACGACTCGATCCAGCGCTTCGACGCGGGCTACGACACGGTGGTGGGCGAGCGCGGCGTGACGCTCTCGGGTGGCCAGCGACAGCGGGTGGCGATCGCCCAGGCCTTGCTCCAGGATCCCGACGTGCTGGTCCTCGACGATGCGCTTTCGGCGGTGGACACCGAGACGGAGCAGACGATCCTCGAGGCGATCCGTTCGCGACGCGGCCGACACACCACGCTCATCATCGCCCACCGACTCTCCACCCTTCGCGAAGCGGATCGGATCGTCGTGCTCGCCGAGGGCCGCGTCACGCAGCAAGGCACCCACCGGGAACTGCGAAACGCGCCGGGCCTCTACCGACGACTCTGGGAGATCCAGGATCGCGCGGTCGCCGACGCGGGCGGTCCGGAAGGCGGTGACGGATGACCGAAGCCACCGAACCCGAGGACGACTTCAAGCCCCGGCACGTCGACTGGCGGCTCTGGCGACGGATCGCCGGTCACCTCCGCCCGTATCCCCGGTACGTGCTGACCATGATCGGCTGCGGGCTGCTGCTCGCGGTCGTCGAGGTGCTCCTGCCCCTGGTCACCGCGGGGATCATCGACGAGGCGACGGGCCCCGGGCGTTTCCAACGGATCGCGGTACTGGGTGGCGTCTACGCGGGCCTGCTGTCGTGCTTCGCCCTGCTGGTCTGGCGATTCATCACCGCGGCCGGACTCATCGCCACCAGCGTGGCCTATGACCTCCGCGAGTCGTCCTTCGCCCGGCTGCAGTCGCTGCCCTTCAGCTACTTCGACGTTCGTTCGACCGGCTGGCTGGTGGCGCGGGTGACCAGCGACGTGACCAAGGTGACCGGTCTCCTCCCGTGGTTCCTGCTCGACCTCGGATGGGGCACCACGATGCTGGTCGGGATCTTCACCGCGATGATGCTGGTCGATCCCCAGCTCGGATTCGCGGTCTCGATCATCGTGCCGCCGATGGCGATCGCGACCTGGTGGTTCAAGCGACGGATGCTGGAGTCGAGTCGACGCATCCGCGCGGCGAACTCCCGGATCACCGCGTCCTACAACGAGACGATCGCGGGGGTGCGGACCACCCGGATGCTCGCCCGCGAGGAGACCGCCGCCGGCGAATTCCAGGTCGTCTCCGAGGACATGCGGGCCTGGACCGTTCGCAACGCCCTCCAGTCCGCGATCTACCTTCCGGTGGTCATGAGCATGGGATCGATCGGCGTCGGGATCGCGCTCTGGGCCGGCGGCGTCCAGGTGCGGGAAGAGACCGGCCTCACGCTCGGACTGCTCATCGCGTTCATGCAGTACGCGATGCTCTTCTCGCAGCCCATTCAGGAACTGGCCCAGCGTTTCGTCGACCTCCAGAGCGCCCAGGCGGCCGCGGAACGGGTGCAGGAATTGATCGAGGAGACCCCGGCGATCCGCGATTCACCCGAGGTCGCGGCGAGAATCGACGCGACCCCCGCGGATCCGCCCGAGGGCGTCGCGTCCGACGGCGGCCGGGCGGTCGTCGAGACCATTCGATTCGAGGGCATCGGCCACGCCTACGTCAAAGGCGAACGCGTGCTCGACGACGTCTCCTTCGAGCTCTCGCGCGGCACCACGCTCGCCCTCGTGGGCGCGACCGGCAGCGGGAAGACCACCATCGCCGGCCTGCTCGCCCGCTGGTACGAGCCGTCCGAAGGGCGGATCCTCGTCGACGGCGTGGACTATCGGGAACGCGGCCTGGACTGGTGGCAGTCGCAGTTCGGCGTGGTGCAGCAGGTGCCCCACCTCTTCTCCGGAACCATCCGCGACAACGTCGGCTACGGCCGGCTCGATGCGGACGACGACGCGGTCCGTGCCGCGCTCGAGCGGGTTCGGGCCCTCGATTTCGTCGAGACGCTTGAAGGCGGGCTCGACTTCGAGGTCGGCGAGGGTGGTGGCAACCTCTCGCAGGGTCAGCGACAACTGGTTTCGCTCGCCCGGGCGTTCCTCGCGGACCCGCAGCTCTTCATCATGGACGAGGCCACGTCGTCGGTCGACGCGGAGACCGAGGCGACGATCCAGAACGCCGTCGAGGAGATCCTCCGGGATCGGATCGCGGTGGTGATCGCACACCGGCTGTCCACGATCCGACGGGCCGACCTGATCCTGCTGCTCGATCAGGGCAGGATCATCGAACGCGGAAGCCACGACGAGTTGATGGCGGCGGGCGGACGGTACCGGGATCTCTATCTCGCCCAGTTCGTCGACGAGGCCGAGCGTCGCATCATCGGTTGATCCAAGACGCCGGACGCCCGCGAATCGGCGTCGCCGGGGTCAGCGGTCGGTGACCTCGAGCACGCAGGCGAGCATCGCCTCCGACTCGCCGAAGACCCGACCGATCCCCACGAGTTCGGAGAGATCCTCGCTGCCGAGGAAGCAGGCGATCGAGCGGAGGATCATCCGGGCGTAGGCCTCGCCGATCCCGGTTCGATCGTGATCGGCCCAGACCAGCCGAAGTGACGGCAGACCCGCAAGCGCAAAGACCATCGGGCCTCGGATGCCCGACGGCATCGCCTTGACCCGGGCCTTGATCTCGGCCTCGTCGAGCGGACCGAGCAGGTCGTTGTCCCGCGCAACCTGCGCGACGACCCGCTTCTCCACGCGGTCGAGGATCGCCTCCACCTCGGTCGATCGTTCGTCTCGTTCGTTCATGCGTAGGAGTGCAGTCCGGAGATGATGAAGTTGATCACGATCCAGTTGAAGAGCATCACGCCACAGCCGATCACCGCGAGAATCGCGGTCCAGAGCCCCTTGTCGCGGGCCTTCAGTCGGACGTGGACGAGGATCGCGAAGATCACGAAGGTGTTCAGCGCGAAGACCTCCTTCGGATCCCAGCCCCAGGGACGGCCCCAGGAGTGATCAGCCCAGATCGCGCCCATCACGATGCCCGCCCAGAGCAGCACGAAGCTGATCTCCATCAGGAGCATGGTGCTCCCGTCGAGGATCTCCCCGAACCGGTCCCGCCGTCGTGCGGCGTCGGGCGTCTCCTCGAGGTCCGCGAGGGTGTGCCCGTCGGGACCGGCCAGCACCAGGGCGCCCGCCCCGCCGGCCCGGGCATAGACCGCCCGGCCGCCGAAGAGCCGGTACGCGAGGTACAGCGTCGCGGTGACCGCGGCCATGAAGATCAGGGCGTAGCTGAAGATGATGACGTTGGTGTGGATGTAGAGCCACACGTCGTGCAGCACCGGCATCATGTTCGAGATGTTCGGGTTCAGGTAGACGGGGAGGAAGTGCGCCGTCATCAGCGCGACCATCGCGGTGACCCCGGCCCCGAGCGGCAGCAGGCCGCGGAAGGAGGTCCGGCGAAGCCACGCGATCTCGAGCAGCACGGCGCAGAGCACCCCGAACCAGCTGGCGGTGGTCACCGCTTCGAACATGTTCGAGTTCGGCCAACGGCCGCTGATCCACCACCGGAGCCCGACCGCGAAGGTCTGGAGGCCGAAGGCGCCGAGGAAGACCACCATGCCCGTGGTCATCGCCCATCGCCATCGATAGACCACGCCGAGGAGCAGGAAGACGATCGACGCCATGTAGATCAGCCAGCCCCGGGTGAGCTGGTCGGCCTCGAAGTACCAGTTCTCCCACGCGAGTCGCGTGGCCGGCGGATACGCCTCGGGATTCATCTCGCGGGCGGTCTCGGAAAGCGTCAGCGACGCGACCTCGACGCCCGCGGCGTCCTCCGCGGTCCATGCGTTCACGAGTTCACGCCACGCGGTCGCCGCCCGACGCTGGAGTTCGGGGTCGATGCCCGCGATCGGTTCCTGCTCGGGGAGACCCGCGAGCTCGGGATCGATGCCGGTGGCGTTCCCCGGAAGGAACATGATCTCCGCGAGACCGTGCCACGCGGCGTCCGACTGGTCCTCGCCGTGCGGGATCACCCGGAGACGGTCGAGCAGGAAGGCCGGGGACATGACGGTCCGGGCGGCGTTGATCGCGTCGACCTGCTTCGCGGTCCGGATCAGGTCCGACTCCATCCGCTTCAGGATCGGACCGACCTCGGGTCGATCGAGCAGTTCGGGGGAGATCAGCCCGGTCTTCCGGAAGATCTCCATCCGCGGTGCGAGTTCGGGATCCGTCCCCTCGATCGCCCCCGCCAGCGTGTTGCGGACGAGCTTGTTCTTGATGTAGATGCAATCCGCGTCGCGATACGCGTCGGGGCGGAAGAGCATGTCGAGGTACGTGAAGCTCGGCGACCGGCCGGCGACCAGCCGGGGCCCGCTCACCGAATCCATGACGGTGTTCGCGTGGGAGCCGAAACTCTTGATCCGCCCCTGCACCTGGACCGCCATCGCCCCGAGTGGTTCGAGGTCGACCGACATCGCCCAGTCCTCGACCTCGTCGGCGGCGTGCGCCGGCGCGAGATTGAGAAGGAGCAGCAACAGGACCGCGAGGATCCCGGACACCCGTCGTTCGATGCCGCTCATGCGGTCACCTCCGCGTTCGACGACGCCTTGGCGCGGGCATACACCGCTTCCCGACGTCGCTGCTTGAGGATGGGTTTCACGTAGAAGGCGTAGATCATTCCAGCCACGGCGATGATGCAGCCGAGCAGCTGCAGGTACACCCCGTTCCGGTTGCCCACGCCCAGCACGGTGTAGTTCAGACCCGCGCTCGCGACGTCGCCCTGGAACCGGGGCTGGTCGGGCGGATCCCACTGGGCCTGGAAGAACCACATGCCGTCGTGTTCGACCGGCGCGTTCACGCTCACCGGACTCGGTTCGCTCCAGGCGGTCTCGCCCGGATCGCGGAAGCGAAGCATGCTGGTGTAGTTCCGGATGTTCGCGGAGTCCCCGTCGAAGTCGCCGATGTGCGAGGTGAGGATGAACTCCTCGAGCGAGACCTCGGTGGGCAGTTCGACCCGACGGCGACTGAAGAGGACCTCGATCAGCCGACCGTCCGCGAGTCGGATGACGTCGGGTTCGTAGACGTGTCGCCGCAGGACCCACTCGGGGCCGTCGAACGGATACGTGTGGTACCGAAGCCAGCTCGAATCATCGGCCCCGGGGACGTCGAGTCGGAGCCGGGCGAAGAACTCCTTCGCATCCTTCGCACGCTGCATCGGCGGCACGATGAAGGGCTTTCGTTCGAAGACCGCTCGCGGTTCGTACCGCGTGACGGCGAGTTCGAGACCGCCGGGGATGGGAACCACCGAGCCCGGCGTGATCTCGAAGATCTCGGGTACGTCGACCCCGATGGTGCTGGCGAGCCGGAGCCGCCCGGGTTCGGGGCCGGCGAGCAGGGTCAGCAGGGCGCCTCCGGTCCCGGGTCGGTAGAACATCCGGATCGATTCGTCGCCGAGGATCGGGCCGGCGTGATTGTCGCCGCGATCCATCGGCGCCCCGTCGATCACGTCGCGGGTGAGGGCGGGATCGTCGAACACCCACCGGCGGAAGATCCCCTTCGGCGTGGTGAGCTCGATGATCGCGACCGAAACCGTCTCGCTGCCGATCGCGAGATCGTCCTGGATGCCGAGCACCCGGTAGCCGTAGCCGGTGTCGCCGATGCGATTGATCATCGGATCCGCCTCGCCCGAGAAGATCTCGGAGATCGGACGTTCGACCATGAAACCGATCTCCGGGATCTCGACCCGCAGCATGGGGTTCGACTCGACTTCTTCGAGATCGGACTCCGACTCGATCGCCCGGAAGACCATCAGGCCGCCGTCGGCCACGCTTCGCTCGGGGTCGAACGCCTCGAGCACGTAGTCGGTGGAGCGATCCATCGAGGGCGCGCTGATCGTGATCCACGCGGTCGGGTTGAGCGGGGCGTCGGGTCCACCCCTCGCGGCGCGGGACCGCATCACCGCGTAGCGCAGGTAGCCGGTCGCCGCGAGGACGAGGTCGGGCGCCGGATCGTCGGCGGCGACCGCCGGGATCGAGACGTCGATGGGATCGATCGGGACCGGGTCCATCGTGGATTCGGTCCAGATCCAGTCGCGGTCGGCGACATAGTCGTTGTAGAGGAAGTCCCCGTCGATCGGCCGTTCCACCCAGCGGTCGTCTCCGACCTCCCGGAGATAAAGCGCCCAGCTCTTGGAAAGATTGTTGGCGAGGAAGAGATGATCGGTCGGCGCGAACTCGAGACCGACGAGGAGGTCGGGATCGAAGAGCCGCTCGCCGTTCACCTTCACGTTCCGCTGGAAAGGCTGCTGCGGATCGTTGGAGAAGACGAGATCCTCGGTGTACTCGGGATAACCCGCGATCGCCTGTCGAATGAAACGCTCGCCGTCACCGCGCTGGACCAGAAGGTTGACGCTGAAGGCCCGGGCGCCGGCGTCGTCGCCCGAGAGCAGTTCCCAGGACGGATCGATGCTCTGGACGCTGATGTCGTAGGTCGCTTCGCCCACCCCCACCGTCGCGACGTTCCCGGGCATCGCCAGGATCTTCGTCCGGTCGACCACGCCTCCGCCGTCGCCGTTCTCGACGAGGGCGATGGTGATCGCCCGGCGGGCGACGGGGGCGTCTCCTTCGATCTTCGTCGCGAAGTAGTAGACGCTCGCGAGCGAGAGCATGATGATCCCGGTGTGGATCATCCAGACGCCGAGATTGATCGTGTTGAAGGGGATCCGCCGCAGCGTGGTGACCGTCATGTTCACGCAGAGGAGGACCATCAGCAGGTTGAACGGCCACCAGTGGAACCATTCGAACTCGGTCATCTCGAGCCCCCGCCACTGCCGGATCTGGGCGTGGGTCCAGGCGTCCGGGTGCAGGAGATTCGGATGGATCGGGTAGACGAGTCCGGCGGACCCGACGCTCATGTAGATGAACAGGAGCACGAGCAGCACGATCCCGAACTTCACGTTCGAGAAAAGATCCAGGAGGAGACCCAGCGGGCCCCTCGACGGATGCTTCGAATCGCTTTCGGTGATCGCTTTCGGGCCGTTCGGTTGCATCGCTGGCGTTGACTCCGACTGTCCTCGGATGGCGACGAGCCCGCTTTGAAATCGCGTGCCTCGGCCAAGACCCGGCGTGGGTAGAGGACTAGATGGTAGGACCTCCGGTTCCGGTCGGTTCTGCGGCGAAGAGGGACTTCGTGAAAAAAATCCCGAAATCCCGGATGTCGAATTCAGGATTTCGGCCTTGCGATCCGGATCGATCCGCGACATCCCGAAAGTCGATGTGACAAAGAACTCCCGACCCGCGTTGGTCGTCGTACCATTCCACCTTCGGCGACAGATTCACGCCGGCTCAACCGTGACCCAAGGGATTCCAAAACCATGCTTCGATCCGTCTCGACGTCCGCGCTCCTGCTCATCATGCTGCTCGGCCTCTCCCCCGTCGCCGAAGCGAGCTACGCGACCATCAAGACCACGCTCGGAACCATCGTGGTCGAACTCGACGACGAGAAGGCCCCGATCAGCGTCGCCAACTTCAAGACGTATGCGAAGGAAGGCTTCTACGACAAGACCCTCTTCCACCGCGTGATCCCCGGATTCATGGTGCAGGGCGGTGGCTTCGACCATCACGGCGCCTACCCGCAGACGATGCACAAGAAGCCCGGCGCGAAGGCCGGCATCAAGAACGAATGGACCAACGGCGAGAAGAACAAGCGTGCGACGCTCGCGATGGCCCGCCTCGGCAACCAGCCGGACTCGGCGACCAATCAGTTCTTCATCAATCTCGCCGACAACGACTTCCTCGACCAGCCCCGCGACGGTGCCGGCTATGCGGTGTTCGCCAAGGTGATCGGCGGCATGGACGTGGTCGACAAGATCGCCGGCGTTCCCACCACCCGGCTCCCGAACGGCATGAGCGACGTGCCCACCCAGCCGATGATGATCGAGTCGATCGCGTTCGTCACCAAGGCCGAAGCCGACAAGGCGATCGTCGCCGACGCCCAGGCCCGCGTGGATGCCCTGCAGAGCCAGCTCGACGCGGCGAAGAAGGCGCTCGAGGCCCTCAAGAAGGGCGGCGAATGAGCACCCCCACCCCCTTCCGCGTCTACAAGGGTGACGGCGACCGCCTCGTCGAAGCGACCAAGGAGACCCAGCGCCTGGTGATGCTGCCGGCGGGCGACCCTCGGATGGTCCGCGCCCAGCGACGGATCCGGGTCCAGTGGGGTCAGCACCTGCTCGACGACGTCCTCGACGGTCGGTATCGCACCGTGATCTGCGGCGTCAACGACGAGAACAACGACCGGGGCATCCTCGGCGAACTGTTCAAGCTCATTCCGACCAGCCAGTGGACGCTGGCGAGCGCGACGAGCTACGCGAAGATGTTCCGCGACTCGGTGTCGGTGCATGCCCGGGAGGACCGGGAGCCGTACGTCCTGAAGTTCGATCTCGATCGGCTTCTGATCCTCGCGCTGCTCCGGCCCGCGGGCCGGGATCACTTCACGCTCGAGGACGTCTTCCGAGGCTTCCGAACCATCTCGAAGATGCTCGAAGGTCGCCGTGACCGGCATCCGGTCGCGACGGTCTCGTTCCTCGGCGCCCGCTCGAACCGCCTGGTCGCCCACGACGACGGTGACGAGTCGAGCCTCGAGTCGGTGCTCGACGCGATGCACAAGGCCGGATTCGAAGGTGACTTCTATCCGCCGGTCACCGCCTGGGACGTGGCACCGACCGGGGTCTTCGCGAGCTATCCGTTCCCGGAGAGCCTCGACCGGATGCGGGAAGGCAGTTCCTGATCCTGAGGAATGGGCGGACGGATCGTCCTTCCCCCCGAAGAATGAAGCCGGCCCCGCGTCGACATGCGTCACTCACGCGTCGCGGGACCGGCTTTCTTCTGCGTCCGAATTCGCTCGGGGCGGATCAATCCGGGAAGAGAGAGGCCGGCCCCGCGTCGGCGTGCGTCACTCACGCGTCGCGGGACCAGCTTTCTCTCTCCCCGAGAATCTCACCGGGAAGCCGTCGCTTCTCAGCCGCGGCGGCGGCGCGAAGTCAGACCCGCGACCCCGAGAAGGGCGATCGCGCCCGGCGCGGGCACGGAGAGGACGTCCACCGAGACCGCATCCAGGCTCGAATTGGTGAGATCGCCCGAACCGAAGAAGAACGCGACGGTCGAGGAGACGCCACCGACGTTCGAGAAGTCGTAGGTGAACGACCAGGTCTCCTTCACGAAGCCGCCGAAGTCCTCGAGGGCACGGAGTTCGCTTTCGATCGGATCGATGTACTGGCCGAGGAAGAAGGCCCGGACATCCGAGGTGTCGATCGGACTTCCGAGAAACGAGAAGCTCAGAACGGCTTCGGATGCGGCGATCTCGACGTTCGAATAGATGTGGATGTCGAGCGGGCCGCCCGCGGCGTAGATGTTCCCGGAGCTCGCGATGACCGCGCCGGGTCCGAAGTTGTACACGTCGAATCCGCTTCCCGCTTCGGGGGCGTTCGCACCGCCGTCGGCGGAGGTGAAGCTGTCCCATCCGGCATACAGGGTGCCGGCGTCGCCTCTCCATTCAGGGACCAACGGGTTGGTGAGATCCGCGGCGGCGATTCCGGTGACCGCCGAAACGGCGGTGATGATTGCGAAAAGTCTCATTCGCTCAAACTCCTTGAGTTCGAATTGTGCATTGGGAGAAGTGGGAGACGGATCTGGTCATCACAATTCGAGGAAGCATGAAGATCCGGTGTTGGTACGTGGCCGCCGAGGATCGACGGGGTGATGTCCGATCGATTCAGAGCCCGAAGGCCGCGAGCAGCCGACCGAGATCGCTGCCGCTCACGATGCCGTCGCCGTCGTAGTCGGCGGACTCGTCCGCGGTGTTCCAGCGCGACAGGAAGAGTCCGAGGTCCGCGCCATCCACGATG
>JAQWJM010000025.1:0-25079 GCA_029248335.1 Phycisphaerales bacterium | reverse complement strand
CTTCGCAGTCTTCTTGGCGGCCTTCTTGCGGGTCGTCTTCTTCTTGGCGGCCTTCTTGCGAGTGGTCTTCTTCTTGGCGACCTTCTTACGGGTCGTCTTCTTCTTGGCGGTCTTCTTGGCAGCCTTCTTACGCGTGGTCTTCTTGGCGACCTTCTTGCGAGTCGCCTTCTTCTTTTTCTTGGCCATGAACATGGCTCCTTTAGTTGCGCTGTCGGAGTGTCGGAGAGAGTGGCCGGCGCAACGACGACTACTCGTAAGAAATTTGTACCCTCTTCGGACGACTATGGGAAGAACCTTGACAAAAAACGTTCGCGAGTCGATGAATGCGGCGATTCACCCCGTACGCCTCTGTGTGGTGGGTGCGGACGGTCGACTCGGTTCGTCCATCGTCCGTCATGCCGCATCGCATGGATGCGAGGTGACGAGACCGATCGGACGCGGCGAAGAACCCGCGACAACCCGCGAAAGTCCGTTCGACGTGGTGGTCGATGCGTCGACCGTCGAGGGCGTGTATCGCGCCTGCAAGATCGCTGAAGCGCATGAAATGCCGCTTTTGGAATGCGTGACGAGTCTCGATGCATCCGCCGAAACGGCTCTCAAGGTGTTGGAATCCCGAATTCCCGTGCTGGTCGCATCGAACACCTCCCTGGGCATCGCGATGGTTCGAACGCTGCTTGGCGGGATGTCGAGCGCGTTTGAAGGCTGGTCGGTCTCGATCTCCGAGACGCATCACGCAGGCAAGGTCGATCGGCCTTCCGGCACCGCACGAACGATCGTTCACGATCTTCGCACGGCTGGTCGGACGATCGACGAATCGGACGTCGTGTCGCATCGTGAAGGCGATGTGGTCGGAACGCACGAGATCGTGTTCGCGGACGAGCAGGAACGCATCGTGATCCGACACGAAGCGTTGGATCGTTCGATCTTCGCGGTGGGTGCGCTTCGCGCCGCGAGATGGCTCGCGGCGGGTCGGCGGGCGGGGCGATACGCCATCGCGGACACGCTCGAAGGGTCGGACCCCTCGTCGACCGTCAGTGATTGACGAGGTCGTACAGCGCCTGGGTCGCGGCGGAGGTGGCGAGCTGGGGCACCCGGGCGCGAATCTCTCCGTTTCCGGGATTGAACCACCAGGCGGCCTGATCGGATCGGTTCACCGCGATCTCCCGCGGGTCGTGCCTTCGTTCATCCCCGGGTGCGGCGATCTCGAGCCACTGGCGTTCCGGTGATTCGAACCAGGGGTTCATCGGCACCGGATTGAACCATTCGATCGGAACTTCACGCACCCATCCCTGGATGCTCACGGGATTGCCGTCGAGCGCGCTGCGGAGTCGGATTTCGGAATGCAGTCGCTCCTTCGCGATCCGCGCGGTGGCGATCATTCGATCCTCTTCGCGGGCTTCGGCGTAGACTCGCCAGCCGCCGAGCACGAGGATTCCGAGCGTCAACATCGTCAGCAGATTGAGCGTGGATCGCATGGTCGTCCGTTCCTTCCAAACCTCCGTCGCGGATCCCCTGAAGTACGCGAGAACCTTCCGCCGCCCGTCCGGTGGCATCGAACCACGTCCGCACGGAACGGATCGAATCCGACCGAATGGGGTTCATGCCTCCGTGATCGGAGGGATCGTTCGAGTCGTACCGGCGAATGAACGTGTTTTCGGACGACGACCCGACGTCGACACGGGTACCCTTCGAGGGCGATGACCCAGACCACAGACCTTCTTCGTTCGACCCGACTCGACAACGGCCTCCGGGTCGTCACGGAGCGGAATCCGTCCCAGCGTTCGGCCAGCGTCACCTGGCTGGTTCCGGGAGGAAGCGCCTGCGATCCGCTGGATCGCGGCGATGGCTGGGGGACGATCCTCTCCGAGTTCCTTCTTCGCGGCGCCGGTGATTTCGACAGTCGTGCGTTCTCCGACGCCCTCGATCGGCTCGGCATGCGTCGATCGGTCACCGCGGACACCTACCACCAGCACGTGAACGCGACCATGGCGGGCGGCGAGCTCATCGCCGGCCTCGACCGACTCGTGGATCTCGTGCGTCGGCCTCGGTTTCCCGAGGCGGCCCTGGACGCCGTCCGATCCCTCTGCCTGCAGGAACTCGCCGGCGTCGAGGACGATCCGGCGTCGTACGCGGGAATCCGGCTCGACGAGATCCGGTTCCCTTCTCCGTTCAATCGTCACGGCCTCGGGGTGAAGGAACATCTCGAGGCGGCGACCCACGCCGACCTCCAGGCGCACTGGGACGAGGTGGCCCGGCCGGAGGGATCGATCCTCGCCGTCGCAGGGGACGTGGACCACGACCGGGTGATCGAACTGCTCGAGGCCCGGTGCGCCGACTGGCACGGCACCGGCCCGACGCCTGAACCGATGGGCGTCGCGGCGGGCGGCGAACTCGGGATCGAACGTGACACCTCGCAGGTCCACGTGGGAATCGGGCTGACCGGCCCGGTCGCCTCCGATCCCGACCAACTCGCGTTCCGAACCGCGATCGGCGTGCTTGGAGGCGGGAGTTCGAGCCGGTTGTTCCTCGACGTCCGCGAGCGACGTGGACTCGCCTATTCCGTTTCCGCCCGCTACGCCGAGGGCTTCGCGCTCGGGGCCTGCACCATCTCCGCCGGCACCACGCCGGAGCGCGTCGCGGAGACGCTCGAGCGGATCGATGCGGTGCTCGCGGAATTCGACACCGGCCCGACCGACGAGGAGGTGACCCGGATCGCGGTCGGACTCCGTGCGGGCGGTCTGATGCAGCAGGAGCACGGTCCGGCCCGAGCGAGGCAGCTCGCGCTCGACGTCTTCCGAAGAGGGCAGGCCCGTTCCACCGCGGAACTGCTCGCCGAATTCGACGGCATCGACGCCGACGACGTGCGTCGCGTGGTCTCGACCCGGATGGGGCCGTCGTGGCGGGCGGAAGCCAGTCGATGTCTCCTCGGTCCGGCGAACGTGATCGCGGAGGTCGGCGGTACCGGGGCCTGAAGATCCCGACCGGGGCGTCGAACGACCCGGGACCGCGTATACTCGTCCATCGCATGGCACTCGAATCATCCATCCTCGATGAAGGGACCCGCGTGCGGGTCACCCAGCAGGTTCCTCAGACCAACGGCGTCTGGTCGACGACCTGCGAGGGTCTGGTCCTTCGATATCGACAGGCCCAGACCGGCTCGTGGTACGCCCATGCCAAGGACGATCGTCTGTGGCTCGATCGGCTCGAGATCGAACTCGACAGTGGTGAGATCACCACGCTCAACCTCGATCACTACACGTTGATCGAGGATCTGAGCGACCCGTCCGAGACGCCGGCTCCCCGGAACCCCACCGAGTTGGAACTGGATGATCGGCACCGTCCCTGAATTCCGATCTCGTTCCCGCGCCGCGGTCCTGTCGGTGCTCTCGATCGCCTTCGTGACGCTCGCCGCGGTCGCGTGCACACCCAACAAGACATCCGCGCGAAACGACCTCGCCTGGCCGTGGTGGCCGACGGAGATGCAGATCTCCGATCTCACCCGGGTGGGGCGACCTGGAGACGATGGTCGCCGGCCTTTGGAGGTCCGCGTCCTCTTCACCGATGCCGACGGTGATCCCGCGAAGGGATGCGGCACGCTCGAAGTCGCGGTGAGTCGCGAGGGCGAGAACGACGACCCGGTGATCGAACGGATCTCGCTCGACGATCGTGCGATGTCGATGGCGCACTTCGAGCGGGTCACCGGCTGCTATCTCGTGCCGATCGACGTCGACCTGCCCAACGTCGTGGCGGGCCGACGCCTGCGGATCGACGTCGCGTACCGGGGTCGGGACGGCGCGACCTTGAGCCAGTCGACGGGATTCGATCTCCCCGTCTCGCTTGAAGACTGACCCTTCGACTCAGCCGTCGATGATCCCCTTCTGGCGGTACTTCTCGCGGTACTTTCCGTAGAGCCGCTTCTGTCGGTCGCCCAGGTCGATCTCGCGGCCGTCGATCCAGGCCCGCATGGGCTGGTTCACGACCTCGAGCGGGTCGCCCTCGCACAGGAAGAACGTGGCGCTGTGGCCCGACTGGATCGAGCCGAGCCGGTCCCCGACGCCGATGATCTCGGCGGGGCCTCGGGTGATCGCGTGAAGGGCGGCCTCCTTCGAGAGACCGTGCGCCGCGGCGGTCGCCGCGTTGTGGGCGATCTCGCGTTCATGGGCGGGTTCGTCCTCGGCGCCGATCGCGAACGGAACACCTGCCGCTTCGAGGGCGTTCGCCACCGTGAAGCACCGATCCACCGCGTGATGTCGCGATGGCGGGAGCCGGTGGACGCGGGTGAGGATCACCGACGCGTCGGTCCGCTGGAGCAGGGGGATGCACTCGGCGGCGGCGCTGCCACCGACGATCACGGGACGAAGCCCGCGGGCCGCGGCCCAGGCGAGCGAGGTCTCCATCTGCCCTCGGGAATCGGCGCGGATGAACACGGGGCGTTCACCGTTGAGGACCGGCTGCATCGCGACGAATCGGAGATCCGTCGGCGTGGTCTCGTCCGCGGCCCGGGCGGCCGCCCATGCCTCGGCGTCGTCGAACCAGTCGTCGATCGCCTTGAGCCTCGCGTCGATGCTCTGTCGCTGGCTTCCACCGCCGCGACGCATCCAGGAGGCGCGGATCGGCGCGGCCATGGGCCAGCTGACGATCACGCCCGCGTCGCGGACCAGTGCGAGATCCTCGGTCGTCCAGCCGTCCATGCGAAGCACGCTGGCTCTTCCGGGGATGGTTCCGCCGATCGGCATCGCCAGCGTGTGCAGGACGCCGCCGGATCGCGCGACCGGAATGAGGTCGCTGTCGGGATTGATCGCGATCCACGCCGCGGCTTCGGGACTTCGGTTTGCGCCTTCCCGCCGGTCGTCGGTCGCGTCGACCTGTTCGACCTCGAGCAGGCCGATCTGACTCGGTCCGGAGATGAATCCGGGAACGAGACTCAGGCCCTGGGCATCGATGAGCATGGCGTCGTCGAGCGCGGCCTGCGGCGGTTCGCCCTCGCCCATCGAGACGATCCGGCCGTCCTCGAACCGGACCCAGCCGGCGTCGATCGCGGTGGGATGGTCGTCGGAGACCGCATGCACGGTCGCGTTGTGAATGAGCAGGGACTCGGACTGCGGCGGGGCGGGGACCTGGGCCGACTGTCCGGAGACCGACGTCGCGATCGCGAACGCCGCGGCGATCGAGCTGATCAGCGTGAGAGACTTCATCGGGATTCCTCCGATTCGAGCGTTTCGAGACGGGCGCGATCCCGGGCGAGGCTCCGGGCGAGTTCGATCATCGAGGCGGAACCACATCCGCACTCCCCGGCCTTGATCGCCGCGGGATCCTCACCCCGGGCGACGCGTTCCAGGAGCAGGTTCTCGCGGTCCTGCAGCATTCGGGCGAGCAGGCCGGTCGGCCGACCGCGACGTCCGGGTCGTTCACCGGCCTCCGAATCGTCGTCGGAAGCACCGCCGGACGCCTTGGCGAGCAGCTTGCCGCGCTCGAGCATGGCTTCGGCATGGATCTCCGCCGCCTCGTCGCGGTCGTAGTAGCGGATGCCGTCGATCCACGTCTCCTCGCAACGTGCGTAGCTCGAAAGCGGAGCGGCGTTCCAGATCACGAAGTCCGCGTCCTTGCCCGGCTCGAGCGAGCCGACGCGGTCGTCGATTCGCAGCTGGCGGGCGGGATTGATCGTGACGAACTTCAACGCCTCGTGCGGTTCGAGCCCGCCCCAGCGAACGGCCTTCGCGGCCTCGTCGTTCATCCGGGTGGCGAGTTCGTCGTCGTCGGAGTTGAAGGAGACGAGGACGCCGACCTCGTTCATCAAGGCACCGTTGTACGGAATGGCGTCCATCACCTCCATCTTGTACGCCCACCAGTCGCTGAAGCTGCTGGCGCCCGCACCGTGTGCGGCGATCTCGTCCGCGACCTTGTATCCCTCGAGGATGTGCTGAAGCGTGCCGATCCGCACGCCGTACCGCTCGCAGAGACGCAGGAGCATCAGGATCTCGTCCTGTCGGTAGCTGTGGCAGTGGATGATCCGGTCGCCGTCGAGGATCTCGACCACGGCGTCGAGCTCGAAGTCGGGCCGCGGCGGGGATCGCCGGGCCTGTTCCTCGGGCGGGAGCGCCGCGAACGCGTCGCGGGCGGCGTCGTATTCGAGCGCGGCCTGGAAGGCGTCCTCGATGAACGCGGCGACGCCCATGCGGGTGTCGGGGTATCCGCCGCCTCGCTTGACGTTCTCGCCGAGGGCGAACTTGATCCCCGGCTTCGCGCCTTCGAACTTCATGTCCTCGACGGTTCCGCCCCAACGGAGCTTGACCACCGAGTTCTGGCCGCCGATCGGGTTCGCCGACCCATGGAGCTGGTTCACGGCGGTGAGTCCACCGGAGAGCTGCCGGAAGAAGTCGATGTCGTCGGGATCGATGACGTCGCCGATCCGGACCTCGGCGGTGTTGGTCTGACCACCTTCGTTGACGCCACCGGAGATGCCGGTGTGGCTGTGGCAGTCGATGAGCCCGGGCGTGAGGTGCAGCCCGGTGCCGTCCACCACGGTCACGTCGTAGGGGACGTCGAGATCGATTCCCACGGCGGCGATCCGGCCGTCGACGACCAGCAGGTCGCCGGCCTCGATCACGCCCGCCTCTCCCGCGGTCCAGATCGTGGCGTCCCGGATCAGCACGTCGCGTTGCCGCAGCGGTTCGATCCGTCCGTAGACGCCGAGGGGGACGGGAAGGGCTTCGAGCGGTTCGATCTCGTTGGCGTCTTCCTCGGTCGACTCGTCCGCATCGTCGTCCTCGGACTCGCCGTCATCGGCCTCCATCTCCTCGGTCGTCTTTTCGGACATCCGGGGCACGAGTTCGAAGGGGACGAATCTCCCGTCGAGGGTCTGCAGCGATCCGACGAGTCGATCTTCGACGACGACCGCGGTACCCACCACGTCGCCCTCGAGTCCGAACATGCCGCCGTCGCCGGCGAAGCCGACGCCGCGGTTTCCGACCTTGATGTTCCGGAGTCCGCCGGGCTTGCGGTCGCGCTTCGGCTTGCCGTCGGATTCCTCGTCGGCCTCGAGGCCGGCGACCTTGGATCCGGTCAGATTCGCGGTTCGTCCGCCGGGCATCTCGCTGCTGCCTTCGAGCCGATCGCCGGAGACCTTCAATTCGAGCTCGGCGCCCGGTCCGCCCTCCATGCTCATCGAGACTTCGAGCGTCGAGGCGGTCCGGTTGAAACGACCTCCAAGCTCGGCGGAGAACATGTCGCTGCTCATTCCCCCGGTGACGAGATCGTTCTCGTCGAGGATGAACGTGAGGGTCACGGGCAGCCCGCCCATGTTGGGAATCTCGATTTCGCAGTCCCAGGTTCCCGAGATCGGATCTTCCCGGGCGGGCTTCTCGTCGTCGATCTCCTCGGTGGGATCGGCGTCGACACCATCGGTCTCGGCGTCCGCGTCCTCCGCTTCCTCGGGTGTCTCCTCCTCGGTCTTCTTCAGACCGATCGCGAGTCGCTTCTTGTCCCGGTCGATGGATGCCTCGAGATCCTCCAGGACCTCGCCGGACACCATCACGTCGAATTCACCGCCGAGCGGGAAGGGGGTCGGAACCTTGACTTCGCTTCGGCGGCCGGCGACCCAGACCTCGCGGATGTTCGACCCGTCCTCGAAGATCTCACCGTCCATCACGACGAGGTTCGCCATGCCGCCGGAACGAATCGTCCCCGCGACGTCCTCGATGCCGAGCATCCGGGCGGGACGGGTGGTGATGCAGGCGAGCGCCTCGTCGGCGCCGAGGCCGGCTTCGATGGTCTTTCGAACCGAGGCGTGGAAGCTTCCGGGGCTGTCGAGTCGATGGGTGGTGAAGGCCACCGGAACGCCGGCTTCGAGCAGCCGACGCGGATTCGACGTGGCATGCTTCCACGTCTGGAGTTCGCGAAGCGTGACGCGGTCCGCGGTGTAGGGATCCTTGACCTCGGGGGCCTTGGGAAACTTCAACGGCGTGATGACCGGCAGGCCGGTCTCCGCGATCTCCCGGGCCCGGCGGAATTCCATGCCGGATCCGAGCACCGCGCCGTTCAATCCGTATTCATCGATGATCCGTGCCGCGCGGAGCGCGTCGAGTTCGGAGGCGGCGTCGAAGACCACGATCTGGCCACCACCGGTCGCGTCCTGCAGGGCGTCGAGCGCGTCGGACTGCTCCGGCGGCTCCATGCCGTCGGTGTCGTCGAGGTACATCGCCCGATTGCGGGCATGCCATTCGGCTTCCGCGAAGGTCTGTCGAAGCAGCGCGATGGCGCCCATCTTCGATCCGGGATACGACCCGCCCCATCCACCGGTCTCGAAGGCGGCGAAGAGCATGCCGTCCTCGGTCAGCGGTCTGGCGTCGATGTCGCGGTCCCCGAGCATGACCACGGCCCCGCGTCCACGCAGGATCCCGTTCTGGGGAAGGACCTGAGCGATCGTGAAGCCCTGTTCCCGGAGCGCCTTCCGGCCGCCGGCGTCGATGGTCGTGGTGTCCCGCATGTCGACCTGCGGCACGATTCGGTCGTTCCAGTGGCTTCCGGCGCCGGACTTGGCCTGATCGAGCAGGCCACCAGCGCTTCGAACCACGGCGGGATCGATGAACCCGGGATAGACGAAGTGATCGTCGAGGATCCGCACCCGATATCCGGCCGGAACATCGAGGTCCGTTCCGATCGCTTCGACGAGGCCGTCTCGCAGGAGGACCGTGGCGTCGTCGATGCGTTCGCCGGGGCGAGGAACCACCGTCACGCCGACGAGGGCGTCGCGCCGGATCTCCGGTGCGCGGATGTCGTCGGGCGGGGGCGTGTGCTGGGCGGACGCGGTGGAGAACGTCATGGCCGCCGCCGCGAACAGCGGGACCGTGAGGTGGGTTCGAATCTTCACGTGGATACTCCTGGTGGCCCCGTCCGGACGTTGGCGAAACCGGTGTCAATGGTAGGGCTGAACGTCGAAAAAGTTTCGTCCAGACGGGTTTTACGAGCGATGCGAAAAGAAAAACCGCCGCCCCGAGGGGGCGACGGTTTCGTGGTCTTTGAGGTGCTTTCGGCCGAGATCAGGAGCGTACGTGGTCGATCATCCGATCGACCGCGGAGCTGAAGCGTTCCTCGGTGTCGTAGGTACCAGCCTCGATCTGGGACTGGATCATCGCGATCCGGTCGTTGGAATCGGCGACGCGTGGCTGGAGACCGGCATATCGACGTGCCTGGGCGGAGAATTCCACGGCGTCCTCGGATCGTCTTCCGAACCGATCGGCCTTGGATTCCTCTGGGCGGGGGGACGATTCGCTGATGTCCGGCCGCTGAAGGCGAGCCGTTGACGAACCACGGTTTCCGGCGATGTTGGCGATGTCGGACATTGGTCTTGATACCTCGGCGACTCTGGGTGAAGTCGCAAGTCTGGGGTGAAACTGCTTCCTGGATGCTTCGCTACGCGGGGAGGCGAGGGGGGTTCGTTTGCCTCTCCGTGCTGACATTCATATCGTCGTCTTGAGTCGAATTACTTGAGTGGGCTTGAATTCCCCTCTGGACGACGCAAGTCGATTCCTGGAATGGATTTATGAAATCCCCGGGGGCGTCGATTCCTTTCCGTGGGTTCCCTTGGAGACGGCTTCGATGACCGATCAGAACGGCGTGTCCCGTAATCCCTTGCAGCCCCGATCGCGAGCCGGGATATTTCACGGACGTGGGGCGATTCGCGTCGGTCGCATCGCCGTCCTCGCAATTACCCCGATTTTGTCGATTTTTCCAGCGGCCTGCGGTGAGAAGGACGGGAAGGGCGATTCCGCGGTTCGTGGGAACGCTCCTCAGCGACTGAATGCGACCGCCGGCCTCATGGATGAAGGTGATGAGGTCTTCCTGGACGCCCGAACCGAGGCCATGGCCTCCGAATTCGGGGACGAGACCGGCCCGGGGGCGATCGATGCCGGATCCCGCGGCCGGTGGTCCTTGA
The DNA here is from genome assembly GCA_029248335.1 of Phycisphaerales bacterium. Taxonomy (GTDB): domain Bacteria; phylum Planctomycetota; class Phycisphaerae; order Phycisphaerales; family SM1A02; genus UBA12014. The sequence continues at coordinate 15,145 of JAQWJM010000025.1, read as the reverse complement.
TGCTGGTCACGGTCGGCGGCGATGCCCATCCGATTCAGGCACGGGCCATTCGCGAAGACATCGTCCGGACCTTCCCCGAACTCCGCGAGATCTTCATCCGGTCCACCAGCAAGGGGTCCGCGATCTGGCTGGGGCGGTTCGCCAGCGCCGCGGATCCGGCGGCGGCCGCGACGCGGGATCGCATCAAGTCGATGCAACGCAATGGACGCGCCGCCTTCCCGCGGGCGTTCCTCTCCGTGCTGCCCGACGACTCGCCGATGGGCGAGCGCGATCTCCGTCGGCTTCGAATGATGTATCCGAGGGTCGATCCGCTCTACACGCTCCAGGTCGCCTGCTGGGGGACGTTCGGCACCGACGAGATCTCCTGGGAGGAGGTCAGACGGGCGGCCGAGGCGAAGTGTTCCGAACTGGGACGCCGCGGCTTCGACGCCTGGTACCACCATGACTCCGTCACCGAGATGAGCGTCGTCACCGTCGGCGTCTTCGACAGCCGGGCGTACGACGGTCGAAGCACGCTCTTCTCCGCGGAGGTCGAGGCGTTGTTCAAGGACTTCCCGGTGCACCTCATCAACGGTGAGGAGGCGGCGATCGAACTCCGCCCCGGAGACACCTCGACCCAGGTTCCCCAGCAGTGCAGGCTGGTCTCGGTTCCGGAGGCCCCGTGAAGAAGAAGGATGACCTTCCAAGGGTCCCGGGATCGAAGGGCGATCCGCGCGGTCGTGATCCGATCCTCGGACAGACGTCGGCGGTCGAGGAACTCCGGGTGGCGCTGCGCGGTGGTCGCGTGCCGCAGGCCTGGATCTTCCATGGCGCGTCCGGCGTGGGGAAGACGTCGACGGCGATCCGATTCGCGAGACTCCTGCTGGAACCCGATCCCACCCCCGACCAGATCGAGGCGTTCGCACCACCACTCGACTCCGAAGCGGGGTTGTTGATCGATGCCGGGACCCATCCCGATCTCAAGGTGATCCGCAAGGAACTCGCGGCGGACAGCGATTCCACGAGGCTTCGCGCCTCGAAGCAGTCGAACATTCCGGTCGGAGTGCTCCGTGAGCACATGCTCGGTGGCGAGGTCGACGGGAAGCAGTACGAAGCGGTTCATGCGCGGACGCCGTACAAGGGGGTCCGGCGGGTGTTCGTCATCGAAGAGGCGGAGCTGCTCGATCAGGTCGGGCAGAACGTCCTCCTGAAGACGCTCGAGGAGCCCGCGTCGCGGGTGGTGATCATCCTCGTCACGACGCGAGAGGAGCGGCTGCTTCCGACGGTTCGGAGTCGCTGCCGACGGGTCGGCTTCCGTGGTCTCGACGGGGATTCGATGAAGACCTGGCTCGACGGACGTCCGGTCGACGTCGACCACGCGAGTCGCGACTGGCTCCTCGCGTTCGCCGACGGGAGTCCGGGGCGGCTCGAGATGGCGGAATCGAGCGGGATGCTTCACTGGAGCACCACGGTGGCACCGGGCATGGCGCGCCTCGAGTCGGGGGCGTGGCCCGCGAACTTCGCGGACACGCTTCACGAGCTCGTCGACGAGTACGCGAAGAGCGCGGTCAAGGCGGACAAGCGAGCATCCAAGGAGGCGGCGAACCGGGCGGGGCTCGCGCACCTCGCCGCGGTGCTCGCCACGCGGCTTCGGCTCGCGCTCGACGCGTCGGCCACGGCCGGTGACGACGCGGGCGTCGAACGGATCGCGCGGGCGATCGAGCGGATCGCCGACGCGGAGTTCCAGATCGGACGCAACGTGAACATGAAGTTCGTGCTGGCCGACCTCGTCGCCGGAATGGCGGACGACTTCGGGGTCGGTGCGACGGCCGGTGCGTCGTGAGCGGACCGGGGCGCGACGGATTCGAGATCGAGCGAAAGTGGCTGCTGCACCGACTCCCGGTCGGGCTCGAGGATCCCGCCGGCCCACTCGCCGCCCGAGGTGAGCGGTGGGGGATCCGTCAGGGATATCTCGCCGCACCCTCGGAATCGGACTTCGCGGCGATCATCGGACGGGTGGTTCCGGAGGCCGAGGTTCCGGTCGTCGGCCGGATCCGTGAGATCCGCCGGATCGAGGACGGCCGGAGCGTCGTCCGGCACCTGCACACCCTCAAGGGTGGTTCGGGGCTCGTCCGGCGGGAGGTCGAACGCCCGATCACCGCGGCGGCCTTCGAGGCGGCATGGACCGGGACCGTGGGCCGACGACTCGAAAAGGTGCGATGGCGGATCCCGGAAGGGGGGCTCGTCTGGGAGATCGACCGGTTGAAGACACCAGCCCTGGTGCTTGCCGAGGTCGAGGCCGCCGACCGGGACGCCGCGCTCGCGATCCGACTCCCGGCGTGGCTGGCGGCCTGCGTCGACCGCGAAGTCACCGACGATCCCGAATTCACCAATGCGGAGCTGGCGTTCCGGTCCGGGAGATTCGTCGGCGGTTCATCCGAGGGGGACGCCTCGGAATAGGTGGGACCGCCGCTCGGATCCGCTACCATGTTCCGTCCTGCGGTCGTCCTCCGAAGAGGACGGCCCGGACCGATGGAGACCTGGCGTGGCGAACTTCAACTGTGCGATCGTGACCCCTTCCGAGCAGATCCTGGACGACGAGGTCGTCGAGGTGGAGTTCCCGCAGTGGGACGGGCAGCGCGGCATCCTCACCGGTGCGGCCCCGTTCGTCGGGAGGCTGGGCACCGGCCGCCTTCGAATCCGGTACGAGCAGGGCGCTGAGAAGAACTTCCTGCTCGCCGGCGGCTTCGCCGAGATGCACGACAACCGACTGGTGCTCGTGGCCGACGAGATCGTTCCCGTCACCGAGATCGATGCGGCGGCGGCGAAGACGCGATTCGACGCGGCCGTGGCGGCGATCGCGGAACCCGGCACGCATTCCCCCGAAGCCCGTGAGCGTCTCGAGCACGAACGCCAGGTCGCCGCGGCGGCGTTGTCGCTCGCCGGTTCGGCCGGCTGATCCGCCCCGGCGGTTTCCGCACGCGTTCCATCGACGCCGTCCCGGATCCCGATTCCGGGAAGGGGACGTCTTCGTCGCGTTCGAACGCGGGCGGGAGGTTCTCGAGCGCGGTACCCTCCAACCCGAAGCGAACCGAATCGCGGTTCCCGCTCGTTCCGTCGCGAGAAGCACGCATGTCCGACGATCATGACTTGAAGTTGCGGGTCGAAGCCGTGGTGATGACCGCCGATCGTCCCCTCGGCGAGCGGAAGATCGCCTCGATTCTCGACCTGCTCGGCGACGCCCGCGAGGCCGACGACGCTTCGGAGGACGACGGTCCGGTCGGTCCCGGACCGGTGGCGTCGATCCGCGAGGCGATCGAGGCCTTGAACGCCGACTACGAAGCCGCGAACCGAAGTTTTCGAATCGAACGGGTCGCGGGCGGACTGCAGGTTCTCACGCTTCCCGACTACGCCGCGGACATCGCGCGGCTCAAGGGCGTCCGTCAGCAGTCACGACTCAGCCAGGCCGCGCTCGAGACCCTCGCGATCATCGCCTACCGCCAGCCGATCCTGAGAGCCGACCTCGAGTCGATTCGAGGGGTCGCGTCCGGAGAGGTCCTCCGGGGTCTGATGGAGCGACGTCTGGTCCGGATCGCCGGACGGGCCGAAGAGGTCGGTCGTCCGATGCTCTACGGGACGACCCGTGAATTCCTCGAGGTCTTCGGCCTCGCGACCCTCGACGATCTCCCGCAGGCGAAGGAACTCCGTCCCGCCGCACCAGCGCCGCCGAAGAAGAAGGAAGCGGTCGTCGAGGTGGAGGACGAGGTCGAGCCGGACCCCGAACCGAAGACCGCGGTCGAGGAAACGGCCGCCGAAGCGCAGCCGGCCGTCACCGGCGACGACTGAAACGACCGTCGACGCGGATCCGAATCCACCCGTACATGACAGCGGCCCTCCCGAGAGGAAGGCCGCCGTCACTGGTACAGGGAATGATCGCTCGAGCGCAAAGGGCGTGGCTCGAAGAAGTGTCGAAACGTGATCAGGCTCGTCGTCGGCGTCGCTTGAAGCCGGCGATGCCGAAGAGCGCGAGGGTCGCGGGGGTCGGGATCTGCCCGACGAAGGTGCTGGTGATGGCGACGGTGTCGCCGCCTCCCAGGAGGAAGTCGAGATTCACGCCCATCGAGGCGAGGGGCGAAACGCCTTCGAGACTCGGAATGGGCTCACCGAAGGCGGCCGCGGGAATCGCGGCGGAGCCGAAGGGATCGGTGGTGATCTGGAACGGATCTTCGATCAGCTGCGCGATCGTGGTGCCGTCCACGGATGCGGACCAGAGGGATGAACCACCGCCGAGCCCGGCCAGCAATCCGCCTTCTCCGTCGCCGGTGAGCGTCCCACCGACGCTGCCACCGTAGAGGGCCTGTCCGTCACCGAAGTTCGTCGGCATCAGGATCGAGAGCGCGAACTCGGAATCGGAGCCGAGCAGATTCGTCACGCCGATCGTGCTTCCCAGAAGCTGGAAGCCGCCGTTCGCGCCGTTGTTGTTCACGGTCATCACCCAGTCGATCGAGAACCCGGTGTCCGAGGTCGTCGCAGCGTAGCTGTAGAGGCCGCCACCGAGATCGGTGCCGACGAGGGTGCCGCTGTAGGAGGTGCCGTCGACGATCCAGCCGACCGAGAGATCGGGACCGTCTTCGAAACCCGCGGACGCGGAGGCGGACACCAGAAGAAGTCCACCTGCGAGCAGGCTCGTACGAACGATGTTTCTTGACGTCGTCATCACGTGTCAACCCCTTTTCAATTCCTCAGGCGCCCGTGGAGCACGCTTCAGGAACCAGTTCCTCCGGCGATCGCGGTGCAAGTCCGCGTTCGTCCGATCTCTCCCTCGAACCGGGTCGCAAACTGATGCGTCCGGTTCTCCCAGCAGGCAATCGTGCTTCGTCGGGCCGCTTTTTCAAGCGACGGTCGAGTACGGTCACCAGGTTCTTCGAAGCCGCGTCCGGTCGTGCCGTCTGCAGCGGTTATCGGCGCCGAAACGCCATGATCTCATGATCTCATGACCTCATGATCCAGCGGATCCGATGCCTCAATCGCGTCGTCGGCGACGATGTATTCCGGCGAGACCCATCAGCGCGAGGGCACCGGGGCCCGGAACGCCGACCGCCATGCTCGACGTGAAGGCGGCGGTGTCGCCGGCGGAGACGTCGAAGCGGAGTCCGATCCCGAAGTTGAAGTCGACGCTTCCGGCGACCTGGCCCGGGATCACCGGGAAGTCGCCGAACGCCGCGGCGTCGTAGTTGCCGGAGAGGAAGCTTCCGGCGGACGCCGTCGTGTCGTCGAGCAGCGTGGCGATGACGGTCCCGTCGAACGGGTCGAACGCGGACGCGCCGAAGAACCCGGAGAAGATCGAGTCGCCGGCCACGGACGAGACGGTGACGCCGTCTCCATTGAGATCCGTGAAGCTGCCGGCGATGGAACCGCCGGCGAGCGTCGATTCGAGCGCGTCGATCTCCTGGGTCGCGAACAGGAAGAAGGTCTGCGTCGTGGACGAGAGGTTCGTCACGGTGAAGTTCAGCGTGATGCTGTCGTTCACGCCGGAGGCGCCAAGCATGTCCCAGTTCACGTTCCAGCCACCGCTGGAATCCGAGCCGGTGAATCGGTAGCCGTCGTCAAGCCATTCGGTCGCACCATCCTCGCCCGCGACCCAGGCGGCGTCGCCGGTGCCGGAGAAGAGCTGCAAGGAACCCCCGAAGCCATTCTGAGCCATGGCGTTGGATGGGATGGCGGTGGCTGCGGACAGGAGTCCGGCGACAAAAAAGATCTCTCGTACCACGATGTGGCCCCTTTTCCCGAGACCGCTGATTCCTGACCCATGGGGTCGTCCCGCCTCCAACGGGACCGGCACGGATGCCGCAGAACTGCGATCAACTTTTCCCTTGTGTCAGCCGGGCGACCCTCATCGCGCTGGCTATGGGGCTTTGCGAACGCAAAACCCACGTCCCTGCGAAGGAAACGTAGCACTCGAATCGATCTTGGAAAATCAATTTCTAGGACTCGCCGTTAAAATCGACGCAGGTGTCCGAAACCGAGCGACTCAGCCCGAGAAACCGGCATTCCCGGACCCGAAAAAACCAAGAAAAGGTTATCAGACGTTTTATTCGGGTGTTCGCGACTCGAGCACGGTGATCGGATCCGAGCATCTGATCCATCCTTCGCGTCGGACGAGGCAGTTCCAGCCGAAGACCGGCTTCCCGTTCCAGGTCCGGCCCGCGGCGAGCGTGGAAAGCGGGGCCGTCCCGGTTCGAAGGCCCGTATCGGGGTTCACGGTCGTGGCGATGCACCGGACACATGGTTTCGCCAGTTCCAGTTCGACGTCACCGATCCGGACTCGCTTCCAGGACTCCTCCGTCCAGGCCTCGAGTCCTCCGATGACGATGTTCGGTCGAAATCGCCGCATCGAACAGTCGCCCGGCACAGCGGCAGCGAGGGTCTCGGCCGATGCGAGGAGCACCGGATATCCGTCGGCGAGGCCCGTCGTGGCGCCGTCGGCCTCTGGTTCCGTCTGAATCCACGGATCCCGATCGGGTGCATGTCGGACGAGGCGATACGTGCCGCCGAGTCGATCGGACAGCCAGTTGCTCGCGGAATCCGACTCCTCGATCACCTGCCGCTCGGATTTCCAGAGCGATGCGGTCGCGGGAGGGGCATCGGCCTCGTCGACCGGCTCGAAGTCGTGCCGATCGCCCTCGAATTCGAGGTGCACGCGTGATGGAAGGTCACTCGTACCGTCCATCGGATCGGCGGGCTCGAGCCGGACCTCGAGTCGGGCGAACGCGGGGATCTCCCGAAGCGACACGAATCGGCGATTCTCGTCGATGCACATCCATCGGCGGTCGAGTCGAGGGCCGGTCTCGTCGAACCACCATGCCTCCGGCGCGAGGCCTCGGGCCGATTTCACGGGATGCACCCCGATCGATTCCACGGTTCCATTGGCATTCGACATGGGAGGCACCGTACCCTCGACGTTCACCGACTTCGAATCATGCTCTCCATCGGCCCGCTCCAACTTCAGTCCCGGGTGCTTCTCGCGCCGATCGCGGGACACACCGATCTCGCCTTCCGGCTCCTCTGCCGGGAGCTCGGCGGGGTGGGTTGTGCCTACACCGACCTGCTCAACAGTCGGGCCGTGCTCGCCGGGACCTCCAAGTCGATGGTCCTCGCGGCGACGGCGCCGGGTGACGAGCCGTTCGGCATGCAGCTCTACGGCGCCCCGCACGATCCGCTTCCCGAGGCGGCCTGCTGGGCCATCGACCACGGCGCCGCGGTGGTCGACATCAACATGGGCTGCCCGGTCGACAAGGTGGCCAAGAAGAACGGTGGATCACTGCTTCTTCGCGACTGTCCGGCCACGCTCGAACTGGTCGACCGGATCGTCGCCGCGGTGGATCGGCATTCGGGAGGACGAGTTCCCGTGACCGCCAAGGTCCGGCTCGGGTGGGACGAGGATTCGATCGTCGCCCCGGCGCTGGCCCGTGATCTCGAGGCCGCGGGCATCGCCCTCGTCACGGTCCATGGTCGGACGACGGTGCAGCGATTCAAGGGCTGCGCGAACTGGGACGCCATCGGCGACGTGGTCGCCGCGGTCCGTGGGATCCCGGTGATCGGCAACGGTGACGTGGTCGGACCCGACGATGCGGTCCGACTCATTCGACACAGCGGATGCGCGGGTGTGATGATCGCCCGGGCCGCGATTCGCGCCCCCTGGGTCTTCCGTCAGGCGGATGCCGCGATCCGACTCGCGGGGCTCGGGGATGCATCCTCCGACGTCGACGACGCCGACCGGCATCGATGGGAGGCGGCACGGGCCGAACCGACCCTGCACGAGAAGATCCTGACGATCCGTCGCCACATCGATCTCTGCGCCACCCACCTCGATGTTCGCGCCGCCGCGGAACTGATGCGGCAGCGGATCTCCTGGTACGGAAAGTCGATGGGCCACGTGAAGCCGCTGAAGGAGTCGATCAGGACGGCGGCCGACCTCGAGTCGATGCAGGCCGCGGTGGACGAGTGGATCGAGTGGGCGGCTTCTGACCCGGAGGCCTCGACGACGCCGATGGCGTCCCGAGGTGCGGGGCCACGTCGGCATGTGGACGCGTCGACGGCGTGATTTCAAGCCGAATCCACGGTTCGCCGGGCGATCCTCGATTCATGCATGGATATGCCGTATCGTGAACCGGCAAGAAGCATCAACCCCGAACGGAGTCCATTCAGATGTCAACCGTCCTCGCCAGCATCACGCTCGCCATCTCGTCGCTCTGCATCGCCCCTCAGGACGGCGCGGCGAAGCCGACGCTCTCTCCGCCGCCCGCGAACGCGCCCGCCGCCACCGATTCAAAGACCGCGGACGCCGGCCCCCACGCCCGGATCATGGGCATGTTCGGCGACAAGCTCGAGACCAAGGACGGAACCCTCGTGAACACGAAGGACGTCATCGCCGGGAAGAAGTTCGTCCTTCTCTACTTCACGGCGAGCTGGTGTCCCCCGTGCCGCAGGTTCACGCCCGACCTGGTGAAGTTCGCGAAGGCGAACCCCGACGCCAAGGACTTCGCGATCGTGGTGGTCACGTCGGATCGGAACGCCCCCGCGCACATGGGGTACATGAAGAAGTACGACATGCCCTTCTACGCCGTCCCCTTCGACAACTCCAGGCTCCGCAAGATCAAGCAGACCTATGGTGGAAGCGGGATCCCGAATCTCGTGGTGCTCGGTGAGGATGACGCGGTCATGAAGGGGGCCTACGAGACCGACGGGAAGTACACCCCGAAGAACCGGCAGAGCTACGTCGGGCCTCAGAAGGTCCTTGCGGCGTTCCCGGCGATGCGGACCAAGGCCGGACCGAAGAGCTGAATCGACCCCCGATTCCGACGACGACGATGAAGGACGCCTCCGGATCTCCGGAGGCGTCCCTCGTTTTGGCGTTCGCCACGCCGGTTCTCGAGTCGGTCCGGCCCGGCTTTACAAGCCGCCGCGTCGATCTGGTCGATGTCACCGGACCTGATGCGTCATCGCGCTCGTCGATTCGCGGTCCGGAATCAGGTTTCGAAGGCAGATAGGAGCGTTCATGTCCACCAGTTCATCGTCCAGACCCGAGACCACGACAGCCGTACCCGGAATCCCGCTGGTCGTGAGATTTCTCGCGGTCCTGCTCGCCGTCGCACTCGGCACCGGAATCAGCATCGGCTACGTCGCGTGGTCGACGGCGGGCGACGCCCTCGAGGCGGCCCACCGGGAGCAGCTCACCACGGCTCGGTCCATCAAGGCCCGGCTGGTGGAGAGCTACTTCCGCACGGTCCGTCACGAGGTGGACGTGCTTTCGATGCTGCCTGAAACGGCTGATGCGATCACGTCGTTCAGCGAGGTGTTCGCGCTTCTCGACTCCTCGGAGTCGGAAGACGCCGGTCGACGGGTGACCGACTTCGTGAACGACGTCTTCATGGCCAGATATGAAGGCGAGACGGGAAGGCGGCTCCCCTCGGCGTCGGTGACCTCCGATCGGACGGCGTCGCTCGTCGTCCAGGCGGCGTATCTGGTCGACAACCCGAATCCCCTCGGTTCGAAGCACCTCCTTGACGACAGCAGAATCGTCCCCGAATACGACGGTCCCCATTTTCAGTACCACCCGCTCTTCCGAGATCTGCTCGAAGTCTTCGGCTACTACGACATCTTCCTCATCGATCCTTCCGGCGAGATCGTCTACTCGGTGTACAAGGAGACCGACTTCGGCACGAATCTGCTGAGCGGCCCCTTCAAGGACAGCGGACTCGCGGACGCGGTCCGGTCGAGTCTCGAATCCACGTCGACGAACGCGATGTCGTTCGCGGACTTCTCGACCTACACCCCGAGTTACGAGGCCCCGGCCGCGTTCGTCGCGAAGGCGGTGCACGATGGCGACGAGGTGGTGGGGGTGGTGGCCGTCCAGTTGCCGATCGACGAGATCGACGAGGTCATGACGGGCGGGCGACGATGGGCCGAAGAGGGTTTCGGGGAGAGTGGGGAGGCCTATCTGGTCGGTCCCGACCTGCTCATGCGATCGGATGCCCGGGCGCTCATCGAGGATCCCGAGTCGTTCATCCGCAACGGACGAACCCGTGGAATCGCGGAGACGACGCTGAAGGAGATGGCTCGACTCGAACGGACGGTGCTCCTGGAGCGGGTGGAGAACACGGCGGTGCTCGAAGCGCTCGAGGGCGGCTCGGGCGATGCCGAGGTGATGAGTTACGACGGGGAGGCCGTGGTCGCGTCCTATCAACCGGTCCAGGTGTTCGATCGGACCTGGGCGCTGATCGCGGAGCTGGGACGGACGGAGGCCTATGCCGGCGCGGACGCGATGCGCGGTCGGATCCTGACCACCGGACTGGTGATCTTCGTGATCGTGGTTCTTGCGAGCATCCTGCTCAGTCGCCGGTTCACGGCTCCCATCCTGCGACTGCAGGCGGCGATGTCGCGGCTCCAGGCGGGCGATTTCTCGACCACCGTGCCGCCCGGAGGCGGACGGGAACTCAATGCGCTCGCGCTCGCCTACAACCTCGTGGCAGCCAGCCTCGGTCTGAAGACCCGGATGGAAGCGGCCACCGTGCGCAAGGACGAACTCATCGACGAGATCGCAGGCATGACGGCGACCCAGGCCTCGAGCTCCATCCAGATCATGGGCGCGGTCACCGAGATCACGGCGGGCAGCCGGGAGATCGCGAAGACCGCGGAGGAGCTCACCGGCACGATGAGCGAGGTCGACGGCATCGCCTCGGAGAACGCGATCCGGGGTGCGAGCGGACTCGAGTCGATCAACCGCATCGAAACGGTGATGGGGGACGTGGTCGGTGACGCGAAGAGCGTCTCCGATCACCTCGGCGAGATCGAGCGACGCTGCGAGGCGATGGGCCAGGTCGTGACGACGATGGTCTCGATCGCGGATCGGACCCAGATCCTCTCGATCAACGCGACCATGGAGGCGGAGAAGGCGGGCGATGCCGGACTCGGATTCCGCGTGGTCGCCCGCGAGGTGCGGCGGCTGGCCGAACGGACCGCCGAAAGCGCGTCGCAGATCGAGCAGAACGTCGATCGCATGCTCGCTTCCGTCGGCGACGGCGTCCGCAACATGACCGCCTTCCAGCGACGGTTGGAGGAGACGGCATCGACCAACGCCCAGGTCGCCGAGGGACTCACCGAGGTGATCGGCCGGAATCAGGATCTCTCGCCCCGCTTCGCCACCGTGCTCGAGAGCATGAAGGCCCAGCGCGACGGGGCCCGTCAGATCAGCGAGGCGATGGCGGAACTCTCGGAGAACGTCGGGATCACCAGCGATGCCGTCAAGCAGGTCGACGAATCGATCGCCGATCTGCGCGAGCTGGCGTCCTCGCTGAAGGCGGAGATCGCCGACGAGGAACGTCGACTCGGACTCACTTGACCTTCGACGCCTCGCGGACCGCGTGATCTTCACCGAGCGACCAGTCGTTCTCGAAGAACGCCGCGGCCCGGATCCCGTCGAGGCCCTCGGTGTCCGGGTCGATCGACTCCGGACCGAAAACCACCAGGTCGGGATGGTGCACGCCACTCCGGAAGAGCGGGATCCGCTCGGCCAGTCGCATGCCGCTCGGTCCCGTTCCCGCGACGACGCCGACCGACACCGTCGTCCAGTCGGGCCGGGGTCGGATCGCGAGCACCGCGAGATCGTCGCCTTCCACTTCGAGGCCCTCGAAGCGGATCCCGGTGCGATCGACCTGCAACGGATCCTTCGCGAGCAACTGCGGCCAGGCGGCGTTGGTCTCCTGGTTTCCGTAGAGGATCACGTTGCGCCGGGGATGCTGTTCGCGATCGAAGTCGACGTCGAGGATCACGTCGAGCACGCCGTTGCCGCGGTAGAGGAAGCTCTCCGCGTCGTGGATCGCCTTGGCGAGCGTGATGCGATTCTCCGTTTCGTCCCCCATGGTTCCGACGACGAGAATCGGCTGGTGACGGAAGACGTCCTTGAACGACCCGTTTCGTTCCGGTCGCTTGGCGCGGGGATTGATGATGGCGCGACGACGCCAGCCGTCGGGCGTCCGGTCGTAGAACGCCGGAGCGCCGCGGCCGTTGAGAAGATCCAGTTTCGCGTCCGGTCCGACCTCGTCGCCATCGATCACCACCGTCCAGGCGGGCATTCGATCGTCGAGATCGAGTTCGAGGCGGACCACGTTCTCGGTGATCAGCTCGATGCGACTCTCGGCGTCGTTCCGGGTTCCCTCGACCCGGGATGGTGCGTTCGCGAGCTGCTGCTGGGTGATCCGGAACCAGCCGCCGCCGGGGTTGATGCCCGGCGAGACGGTGGTGAATCGAACCTGATCTGGATTCCGATCGAGGGAACGTTCCTCCAGGAACCGGATCAGCGGCGGCCAGTCGACGCAGCGATTCCCCCACCAGTGTCCGACGCCCGGTTCCTCGTGATAGGCGAAGTCCGGATGCGACTCCGCGAGCGATCGTCGCATGGTGCGGGCCTGATCGACGGGGACGTTGTCGTCGGCATCGCCGTGCAGGACGTAGATCCCGAGTTCGTCGAGATTGTCGCGGAGCAGAAGCGTGTCGCTGGGGTTTGCGGCGCGGGCCATGATCGACTCGATCGAATGGGGTTCGTCGTTCCCTTCGATGCGGTCGGCCCCGTAGGTGTGGAACGCGATCCAGCCGGCGCTCGGGGCGGCCGCCGCGAATCGATCGGGAAAGTGAGCCGCGGCCTGCCAGGTTCCGTGTCCACCCATGGAATGTCCGGTGACCCACTGGCGATTCGGATCGGTGCCGAGTGTTCGTCGAGCGTGGTCCAGCACTTCCATCGCGTCGAGGCGGCCCCAGTCCTCCCAATCGAACCCGAACTTGCGTCGGTTGGTCGGCGCCACGACGTGCGCGAAGTCCTTGGGTGCGTAGGCGGCGGCCTGGCGGCGGGCGTCGACGCCGGCGCCGTGGAGCGTCAGGATGAGCCCGGGCGCCCCCGAGGGGTCTCCCTCGCGAGGAACCGCGGTGCTTGGGACGAGTCCGTAGAACTGCACGGAGTCGTCGAGCTCGCTCCGGAAGGTCACCCGCCGCGCGGCCGTCGGTTCGACGACCTTGACGTCGAGGCTGCGGACGTCGACCGGTTCGACCGAACCGGGGTCGACGATCTCGATGCGGAAGGTCATGACGCCGGGTGCGTCGACGGATCGGGCTTCGAGCCGAACGGGGACCTTGCGGATCGAGCCCGGGGCGATCGCCGGCATCGCGCTGGTGACGGTCTCGCCACCGGGACCGGTTGCAAGCAACGATCGATTGGGCATCCAGTCCGTTCCGATGTTCGCGATGACCACGCCGGCGTACGCGTCGAGTGGAACGCCGACGACCGCGTTCGGCACCGTGTCATCCGCATTGATGAAGAAGAACGTCTTCGGATCGCCGTCGTCGGTCCTCGGCACGTCGACCAGTCGCGCCTTCACGCGTCCCCGCCCGACCTTGAAGAGAAACTCGTTCTCACCGGCGTCGAGCATCACGGGGAGACGCAACGAACCGTTGGCGTAGGGATCACCCGGTCGTGGTGCGCCGTTGACGTAGACCATTGAATGACCGCGGGCCTCGAGGATCGCCGGACCGGCGGCGTCGCGTTCGATGGTGGCCACGGCGTAGCCGCCTCGGAGTGCATCATCGGTGAGCCAGCCGTCCTCGCCCGCGGAGGCGGACTGCCAGATCCGGGGCACTCGCCCGACGCGGACCGCGTCGCCGGGCTCCGGTGTGCGCCAGGATCCGTCCACGATCGTCGCCTCGATCGCGTCGGTGTGGACGGGTGACCGCCCGCCCCGACCCACCGGTTCGATCACGAGGTAGTCCTCGAAGTCGGCGATGACCGACGGCGGATCCGCCAGGGTGGTCCGGTCGGCGAGCACGTGAAGGAATGGGATGAGCAGGACGATGGCGAGGGTGCGTGGCATGGTGAGCGGAGGGTAGCCGCTTCCTCACGTCCCGCGATCGGATGGACCTGATCCCACGGCCCGAAGCAGGCTTGCTTGCTGGGCCCGCCATCGCATCGCGCCGGTCAGCATCGCCGCCGAACCGAACAACAACGACGAGAGCCAGAGCACCCTCAGAATCGTCGGTGCATCGGGATACGACTGCACCATCGCCCAGACGGACGGGGTCGCGGCCATCCCCAGGACGGTCGGCGGCAGCACCAGCGCGACCAGACCGGCGAGCATCGTCCGGCCGCCTGAACGACCCGGCCAGGATCGTCGCGCCTGAAGAAGTGCGACGCCGAGGAGCAGGATCGCGATCGCTCGGAACAGGGCGCGACCGCTCGCGAATCGCAAGGCGAGTTCGGCCAGTTCGAATGCAAATGGGAGCTCCGGTCCGTCTCCCCAGACCTTCCAGGCGACGAAGAGCCGGTAGATCGCGTCCCCAAGACTGACCACCAGGATCATCAGGGCGGGCAGGGTGGTCAGGAAGAGGGCGATGCGGCGTCCACCGCTCGAGCGTCGATCAAGCAGCAAGGCGACGGCGACCGAGATCATTCCCAGGTCGACCAGCGATCGGCCGATGGGTTCGACCCAGGTCTCGATCCTGAAGAACTCGATGGACGTGACGGTCTGCGATCCGATGAAGAACATGGCGCTTCGTTCGACCAACCTCAGAACCGCCACGGCGAAGGCGATCACGGCGAGGGTGGGTATCGACCGAGCGAGCGGATGCGCATCCGACCCGGGATCGATTCGAACCGCGGCCTCGGCACCGCATTCGGGACATGGCGTCGCGTCGAGGATCTGACCACAGGACCGGCAGGCCAGGTGATCGAGCTCGCTCATCCGAACATCGTTCCGAGCGCGAGGTCGCGGACGGCGGTGCAGGGGACGCGGCCATCGGCCTCGTCGTCGAGGTTCGCCGCCGCGTCGGCGATCAGCACACCGTCCCAGCCGAGGCCCTGGTCGATGCGACCATGGGAGCCGCGGACCAGCTTGGGATCGGTCGCGATGATGTCGAGCAGGGTCCGGAAGCCGAGCTTTCTTCGGATGAGCCGCGAGCCGATCGCGAACTTCGGGAATCGGATCGCGGGATCGACGAAGAGTTCGCGAGGGTCGTAGCCCGGCTTGCGGTGGATGTCGACGGTGCGCTGGAAGTCCGGCATCTTCGCGTCGTCGTGCCACCAGTCGTGCGTGAACCAGCGATCGCGGTCGGACACCAGGAC
>JAQWJM010000181.1:0-21429 GCA_029248335.1 Phycisphaerales bacterium | reverse complement strand
CCCTGGAGTCCGCTTCCCCCGGAAGCGGAACGAATCGAAGGAGTCGACTCGTGGGCCTGCCACACCCGTTTCCGGGTACGTCAGGTGAATCGCAAGGGCGATGCCAGAATCAACCTGCGGTTCTCGTCGATTTCTGGGGGTGTCAGGAGGGGGGTTCTGCCGATTTGGCACCGGTGAAGGCACCGAACCGACGAGAACCGACCTCCGGGCTTCCGCTGGCGATCTGGCCCGCGGTCGTGGCCATCGCGCTTTCCGTGGGTTGGGCGGCCACGCCGCTCGTCGCCTCGCTTGGTGGTCGGCTTCAGCTGCTGGGACTCGTGCCGGACTGGGCATGGCTGGTGGCGGTCGGATTCTGCCTGCTGCTCGCCGTCGCGGTCAGTGTTCCGGGCCGGGATCCCCGCCGCTGGAAATGCGTCGCCCTCACCACCCTCGCCACGCTGGGCCCGGTGATCGGGATGCTGCAGCGTGATCTGGGAATGCCGCACCGGTTCGTGGACGACGCCGTGACGCTCGTGTTTCTCAATGCCAACGACCCGGGGGAGCGACGGGTGGACGGTGTTCGTGACTGTGATCGCGTCCTTGAACGGCTCGTCGAACTCGATGCGGACGTCACGGTGCTCGTGAATCCCGGATGGCGTGTTCCCAGCGCCTGGCGGAGATCGGCGGATGTTCGCGAAGGGCGACTCGCGATTCGCTGGGTGGGCTCGGTGCTCGTCGCTTCCCGCTTTGGAATTCGATCGATGCGGGGGGTCGACGCGTTGCGAGATCTCGACATCGGGCCCGTCAAGTCACCGCCACGGGCGGTCGAAATCGAGCTCGACGTGCCGGTCGGGAGCCCGCTCCCGAAGCGAATCCTCGTCATCGATCTCCCCTCGGAGCAGGGCATCGATCGGCTGGAGATGGCGGGAAACGTCGCCGACCGTCTTGGTTCGATCGAACCTGAACTGATCCTCGGCGACCTCAACATGGCACCTCGGTCACCCGCGGTCCGGATGCTCGCGCCTGGCTTCGAGGATGTGTTTCGGCGGGCTGGGCGGGGCTGGGGGGCGACCTGGCCGCGTGAGACTCCGTGGCTTCGAATCGACTTCGCGCTGACGCCTGATCGATTCACGCCGACGACGATTCGAACGTTCGACCCCGGAGCGGGTGGTCACCGTGGCCTGGTCATGGAATATTCGGATTGAAGTGGTCCGGACGTTCCGGATCGACGGGGAGCGACTCGGGATCAGCCGTCGATCTGAAGTTCGTTCCAGATCTCGAGGATCCACAGGCCGGAGGAATCCTCGGAGGCCATTTCGCCGTCGAAGTTCACATCCGTCGGGATCGAATTCAGGAACTTGGAGCCGGTGTCCGCCTGGTAGAAGGTGGATCCGTCACCGCGAAGCACGTTGAATCCTGACTCGTGGTTGAAGTCGGAACGGCTCCGCAATCCGTCAGTGAGCAGGATCACGTTCGGATCCGACATTCGTCTGCGGCTCGGGCCAACGAACTCGTCACCACGCGACCGCTTCAGATGCCCGGTGTAGTGGTAGTTGCAGAATGCGACTTCCGGTCCGGTTCCCTGGGTCTCGCCGACGAGGGCTTTCGCGCGTTCGAACGTGTGTTCGCCTCGGTGGGCCGGGCAGAAGCACGACGCGGGCGAATCGATGTATCGCTCCTTCCAGAGCATCCCGATTCCATCGAATCCCGCCACACCCACCTCGTCGTCGAGGTCACCGGTGTTCAGGGCCATCATGTTGGCGGGCCGGTTGACGGTCTGGAAGCGGGATTCGGGGAGACGATCGTTGTTGTCTCTGCCGAAGATCAGGAAGGACACGCCGATCTGTCTCTGGTTCGAAGCGCAGACCAGTCGTCGAGCGCCCTTTCTCGCGACTTCGAGGCCGGGGAGCAGGAGCGAGGTCAGGACCACGATCACGGCGAGCACCACGACGAGCTCGATGACACTGAAGCCGGGACGTGAGTGACAGCCTCGTCGGGAGCGGTCCCCGAGGGCGTAGGATCTCAGATCTGGGCGACGGTCAGTCAAGCGACCTCCTGCCGATATCATGGGCTGATCAGAGACGGTTGTCGGAAAAAGTCGGCTATCCGTCCGTGGAAAGGATAACGCCATGAGCGAGGGATTGGAACGAATTCCAGTCTTTTCGGGGATCCAGATCCCTCCTCCACGCGGATAACCTTGGTTGGTGGTGTCTCTTTCCGAATTCCAGAGCTGTGTGTCGCTCCGCGAGCCGGACGCATGAATTCCCCGAATCATGAAGACTGGGTGCTGATGCAGGCGGTCGCCGAGGGCGATGAGGTGGCCGCCAACCGGCTCTACGACCGGTTCGGTGGATTGGTCTTCAAATCCTCCCGCCAGGTGCTTTCGACCTCAGCTGAAGCCGAGGATGCCGTTCAGGAGGTCTTCGTCCGGCTTTGGAAGACCGCCGAGCGATACGACCCCGCCCGGGCGAAGCTCGTGACCTGGGTGATGCTCATCACCCGCCGCCACCTCATCGATCGATTGCGTCGGAAGCAGGTGAGACCGACCAATCTGAGCCTCGAGGGGGACCCTGAAGGCCGGAGCGTGCCCCCTTCGAAGCAGGAGGGCTCGATCGAGCGGGATGAGCACCGTCAGCGGCTTCTCTCCCGGATCGCGGAACTGCCGGCCCTCCAGCAGGAGGTGATCACACGAGCTTATCTGCAGGGCTTTACGCTGCGAGAAGTGGCGGAGCAGTTGGAATCACCGTTGGGAACGGTCAAATCGGCCTTGAGTCGGGGGCTGGCGAGGCTCCGAGATCGTCTCACGGACGAGCAGCGGACGGCGGATGGCTGACACCGGTGATGACGCAGGTCCGAAAAACGTGGAGCGTATTTTTTTCTTCGAATGTTGCAGCCGTTGCGTGGGTGGATGCGGATGGTGATGTCGGTGGAATCGGCGGCTTCGCGGCTGGCGATGCCAAACGAACGCCTGTCAGGTCCGGGTGGCCTTCCAGCGAGTTCGAGTGGGTGTGGTTCGAGTCCCTTCTGATCTTCGAAAACAGTGGAACGACACCACTCTTGAAGCATCTGAGAACGGGTGCGAGATGGCGTCATCGGGCATGTCGGCGGATGTCGGCGAATGCCGGACCGAATGGCGTCGAGGGGTTTTCCGGATGATGTTTTCGTGCGAGGTTCCGCTCGCAGTTGTTAGAGTCTTTCAAGGCGACTTCGTACGACGATGCATTGAGATCGTCGGCCGGAAGTTCGTCGAAAACGCGTCGAAAACGCATGGAGTTTTGGAAACAAGATGTTGCTCACGGAGCCAATTTCGGTGGACGAACTACGCGATCTCGCGATCCTCGAAACCCTCGGACTTCTCGAAGAAGTCGACGAGGCCAAGTTCGAGCGAGCCTTCGCCGGGCTTTCGCCCGACCAGCAGGCCGAGCTTCTCGATCTGCAGTCCGCGGTGGCGGTGGAGATCGCTGCGGCGGGTGACGAGGAACCTGATCGCGCCCTGCGGTACAAGGTGCTGGCGCGACTCGCTTCCGAGATCGATCAGGATGCCTCCGCGTGCGGGCCGATCGCCTCGATCGGTGAGCGGGTTCGAGCGATCGGCAGTGATGCCCGGACCACGACGGGTTCGTCCGTGATGATGGATCGGGATCTCGACGCCATGGCCGATGTCCGGCGAATGCGGCGGAGCTCGATGATCTGGCGGGCGGCGACGTTCGTGCTCGGCTCGAGCCTCATCGCCCTGGTCGTGATCCAGCAGCAGACCACCAATCTCAGCAGCCGGCTGCTCGACCTCGCGGACAACAACATCTCGCTGAAGGAACTCCAGGGTCAGCTCGACGGGATCGGTTTCCCCGAGAACGACGCTCGTCTTCTCTTCGACTCGACGACGGCTCGATCGGTCGCCATGGCCGGCTCCACCGGCGCGGGCATTCTCGTGATCGAGGAGGCCGGCGAGGCTCCCGGGCACGGCATGATGATGTTGTTCGACATGCCCGACTCGACGATGGTCCGACTCGTGGCGTTCGAACCGGGCTCGACCGAAGTCCCGGTGGTGCTCTATGAGGGCGAGGTGGGCCGGTTTTCCGCTTCGCCGATCGACCTCCGGGGAAGGTCGCTCCAGGGGCTCGCCTTCGAGATCCGCGAGGCGGGCACCGACAAGGTGCTCCTGAAGAACAGTTTCGCCTGACCGGTGTCGCCGGTCGTCGGCCGATTTCAATTCAACTTTCGCCACGTGCCCGTCGATTCCGTCGGGCACGTGTTCGTTTCGGGAAGCGAGACTCGCCGTCGAGCCGGGAGGCCGTCGGGAACGTCCGGCCGGCGAAGGAAATCAGTCGTCGGCGCGGGAGGACCATTCGAACTCGAGGGGTTCGAGCTTGGCGGCGACTTCGGCGCGTTCGGTCTGGAGTCGCTTGCTCTTCTTCCCGTCGGTGTACACGTCGGGGTCCATCATCGACTCGTCGATCTCGCGAATCCGGGACTCGCAACGCTCGATCCTGGACTCGAGGTCCTTGGTCGAGAGTTTCGCGAGCTTCGAGGCGGCGTTCTTCCGCGGCTTGTCGCGTTTCGTCGCGGAGGGCTTTCCTCCGGAGGCGTTCCGGTTCTTCGCCGCCTTCGTCGCGGAGGCGGCGAGTTTCGCCTCTTCCGCTTCCGCCCGGCGTCGATCCTCGATTTCGAGCCACTGCGAATAGCGGCCGTTGAAGATCCGGACCGAGCCCTCGCCGTCGAACACGAGCAGCACGGTGCAGGTGGCCTCGATGAGCGCACGATCATGACTGATGAGGAAGATCGCGCCGCCGCGGCCCTTCTTCGCGTCGCCGTAGTCGAGCAGCGCCTGTTCGAGTCGTTCGGCGCTCGGAATGTCGAGGTGGTTGCTCGGTTCGTCGAGCACCAGCAGATTGAGCGGGCAGGCGACGAGGCCGGCGAGCACCATCCGGGCTCGTTCCCCGCCGGAAAGGAACTTGACCTGCTTCTCCATCTCTCGACCGGAGAAGAGGAACGCGCCGGCGAGGTTCCGGGCCTCCTGCTCGCGAACCTGCCCTGCGGGATCGGCATCTCCCATGGTCTTCTGGAGGTACTGCCAGACCTCCCGATCCGGATCGATGTGGTCCTGGTTCTGCCGGAACCAGCCGACCGAGAGCCGGGGACTCCGGCGGATCGAGCCGGCATCGGACTCGATGTCGCCGAGCATGCTGCGGATGAGGGTCGTCTTCCCGGCGCCATTCGGGCCGATGACGCCGATTCGATCGCCCGGCCGGAGGCTGAGCGAGAGGTCGTCGAAGAGTTGGTGGTCGTCGTAGGCCTTGGCGAGATGCTCGACCGCGATCAGGACGTCGCCGGCCCGCGGCGGCTTGGGCAGGTTCAGCGACATCACGTCGAGTTCGATCGGCTTCTCGGAGAGTTCCTCCTCCTTGAAGCGGTCGAGACGGGCTTCTCGGCCCCGGGCCTGCTTGGCCCGCTGTCCGCCCTTGTACTTGCGGATGTACGCCTCCTCGGCGCGGATCTTGTCGAGCTGCTTCGCGTGGATCCGGCCTTCGACGAGCTTTCGCTCCCGTCGCTGATCGATGAAGGCGTGGTAGTTGCCGGGGTACTCGCGGACCTGGCCGATTTCGACCTCGACGATCCGATTGACCACGCGATCCAGCAGCCAGCGATCATGGCTCACCAGGATCACCGCGCCGTTGAACTCCTCGGCGAGGAAGTTCTCGAGCCACTGTCGGCCGTTGATGTCGAGGTGGTTCGTCGGTTCGTCGAGCAGCAGCAGGTCGGGCGACTCGAGAAGCAGGCGGGCGAGTCCGAGGCGGGCCTTCTGTCCGCCGGACAGCGTGTCGACCGGCTGGTCGAACCGGTCATCGGTCAATCCCAGTCCATGCAGGGTGGCGTCGACCCGATGATCGACGGCATATCCGCCGAGCGCCTCGAGCTGGGTGTCCAGTTCCGACTGCCGCGTCATGAGTCGTTCGAGTTCGTCGCTCTCCGCGGTCGCCATCGCCTCGTAGACCGTTTCGAGTTCCTTCTGCGCGACTTCGATTCGTTCGAAGGCACGCCCCGCCGCCTGACGGAGGGTGTCGCCGGGCACGAACTCGGGATGCTGGGAGAGGTGGCCGACCCGCACGCCGCGGGCGAGCTGCATTGCGCCGTGGTCCGGGGTCAGTTCGCCGGTGATGACCTTGAGCAGGGTGCTCTTGCCCGCCCCGTTCCGGCCGACCAGCCCGATCTTCTCGCCGGGCTCCACCGAAAGCGTCGCCCCGTCGAGAACGACGCGGGTCGAGAATTCGTGGCGGATGTCGGCGAGGGTGAGAAGCGGCATGAGGTGGCGGAGTGTACCGACCGGACTCGCCCGCGACGACATGCGGACCAAAGGCGAGGCCGGCGTCAGCGTCGGCCGTCGACCCGCCAGACGAAATCGATCGCCCGCGCCCGATCGGGGGGCAGCAGGATTCTCGCGAGCCGGCGAATGACCGGACGGCCGAAGAGGATTCCGATCTCGAGGCCGATCACCAGCACCAGCAGGACGATCGACAGGACGTGGATGGTCGTGATTTCCCGGGCGATCAGGTAGGTCGGAATCGTCGTGCCGGATTGCGGGAGCCCGGTGAGCCACATCCACGGCATGGCGATGCACCAGAGAATCAGCGGTGGAATCCACAATCGGCGGCGAGGAACGCCGGCGAAGAGCCCGGACCAGATGATGCCGATCGGAACCCCGATCACCAGCAAGCCGACCAGTTCGATCCGGGAGACCCGTCCGAAGCCGGCGTCGGGGTGGGCCAGCATCGCCGTGGTGGTCTCGTCCCCGGCCTCGTTCCACCAGGACCTCGAGATCTCCCAGCGCGACTTCTCGCCGGGAACCGCGTTCGCCTCCCACTTCGCGGCGATCCGGTCGCTGAAATCGCGGCGTGCGTCGGTGCAGATCTCATCGGCGAAGATGAATCCGAGCAGGCCGGTCAGGAACAGGATGGTCACCGAGACCAGTATCTGCAGACCCAGCAGTCCCGCACCGAGCGTGCCGCTCCATCGGCTCATCACCGGATACTCGAGTACCGGCGTGGCCCGACCGCATTCGGAACATCGGACGAAGGGGAGATCCTCGTCGGTCGTTCGGGCGATCGCCTGGCCAGCCAGTTCCTGGCCGCAACCGAGGCAGGTGCGGGTTCCGATCAGGCGAGGCGTCGTCTTCGACGAGGCCGGCTCGTCGGTTGGAGGATCGATGTCTTCAGGCGCAGGACTCGGTGGGTTCATGTCGCCTCCAGTGACGCTCGTCGCCGTCTTCTCGACCGAATGCCGAATTCGATCGAATCATGAAGCAGGATCCCGAAGAGCAGGCCGGTCACGATGGGCAGGATCTGGATCAGACCGGTCCGCCGGATCGTCTCGACGATCGCCCAGCCATGGGGGATCTCCGGCGGTCGAATGAACATGCTGTCCTCGTGGGTGATCACGAGCAGGAACCATGCTTCGAAGAGCATCACGCCGACGATCGAGCCGACGGCGAGGGCTGCGAGGGCGATGCGGCCGGCGGTGGGCGAGACGATGCGAAGGAGCAGGCCGGCGACACCGGCGAGGATGGCGTAGCTGGCGAACGCGACGGGCATCGGCACGGTCTCTGGCGGAAGGCCGGCCGCCACCACCACGGATCCCATGGCGATCAGGATCGATATCGCGATCAGCATGGCGACCACGCTGGTCGCGAAGCGGATGACGCGTCGTGGTCCCCAGATCACCCGTGAGAACGAACTCCAGACCGCGTGGCCGCAGCCGGTGCATCGTCGGGCGATCCGAGGCGGATCGGCGATCGCGAGCCTCGTTCCGGATCGAAGGTCGTGCCCGCATGAAGGACAGGGAACCGCCGGTCGGCGTCCTTCGTGACGCGTTCGTGCGGCGATCGATCTTGGCGAAGCTGGCATCAGCATGGGGCGGACGGATCATCGCAGAATCCACCGTCGTCTACACTTCTCACCTCATGCTTGGGAATTCCCGACAAGGCCGTTCAGGCTGGGGCCGCCGGCTCCTCTATCCGGCGATCGCACTGGCGGCCGGTGGACTGGTGGGGTACTTCTCGGAACGGCCGCAGGAGGTCGAAGCGGGGGCCCGGAGCCTCGTCGCCGAATTGATCCGGACGTCGGACGAACCACCGCCCGCGGGCTTCAGCATCGAGGGCACGGCGCGGACCGCCATCGCGGCCCTCCTGCCGCCGCGGGAGATCGAGTCGGTCGTGGTGGCCTCGGATCACGCCGGACACCTCGCGACCGTGGTGGTCGCCGGTGCGGCCGGCGGCCGGGTCGAGCTCGATCTCGAGGGCGTTCCTCCGCAACTGCGATCGGTCCGTCGGGCGGGCACTTCGACGATGGATGAACCGAAGGAGCGAATCGAATGACGACGGTCTGGTTGAACGGGAGCATCGAGACGGTCGACGAAGCGCGGGTCTCCGCGTTCGATGCCGGTTTCCAGCACGGGGTCGGGTTGTTCGAAACGATGACCGCCCGCGGGTCGCGGGTGCTGCACCTCCACCAGCATCTCGATCGACTGGAGAATTCGCTTCGAACGCTTCGACTCAGCGAGCAGCTACGTGCCGGCCCGCTCGCGGAGGCGATCCAGTCGGCCGTCGACGCGGCGTCGCTCGAGGTGTCCCGAGTGCGGGTCACGATCACCGGCGGTGACCTGAACCTGCTTCACGGCGGTGGCGAGGGGCACGAGCCGACGATCATGATCGTCGTCCAGCCCTCGACCGCGTATCCCGATGAACTCTTCGACAAGGGCATCCGGGCGACGGTGGCGGACGCCCGGGCGAATCCGCTCGATCCGTTCGCGTCGCACAAGACGCTCTCCTACTGGTCGCGGCTCTCGGAACTTCAGGCCGCCGCCGCGAAGAACGCGAGCGAGGCCCTCTGGTTCACGGTCTCGAACCACCTCGCGGGCGGCTGCGTGAGCAACGTGATCCTGGTGAAGGACGACGAACTCTCCTCGCCGATCGTCCGGGGCGAGGAACCGGAGGGCGGGCTTCCATCGCCGGTCCTGCCCGGCGTCGTCCGGGAGGAGGTCCTCGGGCGGGCCGCCGGCGAGGGCCGCGCCGTCCATCGGCGGATGATGGACATCGACGCGGTGCTGGGCGCGGACGAGATCCTGCTCACCAACTCGAGCTGGGGCGTGATGCCGGTGGTGGGGGTGGAGCGGGAGACGATCGGCACCGGCGAACCCGGTCCGGTCGCGCGAGCGATGCGCACGTGGTGGCTCGCGGAGTAGGCGATGGCCGGCCGGTCTCCGTCGGTGCCGTCACTCGGGCGTGCGCGGGATGACGCGGACGTTCTCGCGGCCGGCCGATTCCGGGCCGCCGGCGGGCCGCGTTCCCGCGGATCGCATGCCGGGTCGTCGGCCGAGGACGAGGCTGACCAGGGCGGCGGCGATCGCGAAGGCGAAGAGCGTCAGCAGCAGAATGACGCCGATCACCAGGATCGGAACCGCGAGGACCACGGCGGCGAGTCCGGCGAACAGTCGGCTGAACGGACCTCCACGGTCGATCCGCCGGAATCCGTCGCCCATCTGCTGGCCGATGCCGACCACCCGGACGAAGGGCGGACGGTTGAACGGGGTCTGCTCACTCATACGGACATCGTACGACGCCGGGCGTCGGAGAGGTCGTCCGATCGGGGGACATCCGAGCGGATCCCGTGGATCTCCGTTCGATCGTCGAAGGCGTCGGGTCGGCCCGGCGTGGACCGTCTACGATGGGAGGATCGCCCACGGATGGAGAGCTGATGGCCAAGTCGCGTGCAGGAAAACAGACGAAATCCGCCGCCGATGCGGCATCGATCGCCCCCGACGGTTTCGTCCACCTCCATCTCCACAGCGAGTACTCCCTGCTCGACGGTGGCAACCGCATCAAGAAGCTGGTCGACCGGGTGAAGACGCTCGGCATGACCGCGGTCGCGGTCACCGATCACGGCAATCTCCACGCGTCGTTCGAGTTCCATGCCGCGGCCCGCGCGGCGGGCATCAAGCCGATTCTCGGCATCGAGGCCTACGTCGCGCCGGACCGGGAAGGCAAGCCCGGCGATCGTCGGGATCGCACGCGGACCGGCGTCGCCGACGGTGGGTTCCATCTCGTCCTGCTCTCGCTCGATCTCGGCGGCTGGCGGAACCTCGTCAAGTTGAGTTCCGACGCCTTTCGCAACGGCTTCTACTACAAGCCGCGGATGGACAAGAGCACCCTCGAGCAGTGGAACGATGGCCTGGTGGCGATCAACGGTCACCTCGGATCCTCGCTCGCGTTCCATCTCACGAACTTCGTCCGGACCAACGACAAGGGTCACTGGGATCTCGCCGTCGCGGAAGCCCGCTGGCACGCGGAGACGTTCGCGCCGGGACCGGACGGGGAGCCGCGGTTCTACGTCGAACTCCAGCGCCATGTTCCCGAGCAGGAGCGGATCAATCCGCTCCTGAAGAAGCTCGCGAACGAACTCGATCTGCCGCTGGTCGTCGACAACGACGCGCACTTCCTCCGCGCGGAGGATCACGACGACCACGACACCCTCTGCTGCATCAGCATGGGGAAGACCAAGGACGATCCCGACCGGCTTCGCTATCCGGAGCAGCTCTACGTGAAGGATGCGGCCGAGATGGCGGCGCTCTTCCCCGAGCCCGACGAGCAGGAGGCGATCCGCAACACGGTCCGGATCGCCGATCGCTGCAACGTCGAACTCCCCGAAGGCGAGAACCACGCCCCGGTCGTCGAGGTGGTGCACCCCGGCGAGCCGCCGGAGTACGACGGCGGCGATCTCACCGAGTGGTTCAAGCGGTACTGCGCGAGGTTCGAACTGCGGCCCTTCGAGTCGCAGGGATCCGACGCGGCGGAAGCCGAGGCCCTGAAGGACGGATGCGACCGCGCGCTGCGTGATCTCTGCGAGGCGGGGCTCGTCTGGCGATACGGCGCTGACGGCGTGACCGACGAGATCCGCGCGAGGCTCGAACGCGAGCTCAAGGTGCTCGCCGACAAGTTGATCTCCGCGTACTTCCTGATCGTCTGGGACTTCGTCAACTGGGCGCGGCAGCGGGGGATCCCGTCGAACGCCCGTGGTTCCGGCGTGGGGACGATGGTGGGCTACGTGCTCGGGCTTTCGAACGCGTGCCCCGTCCACTACGGCCTGCTCTTCGAGCGGTTCACGGATCCCGACCGGGCCGAGTATCCCGACATCGACATCGACATCTGCCAGAACGGCCGCGCGGACGCCATCGAGTACGTCCGCGAGAAGTACGGGCACGTCGCGCAGATCGTGACCTTCGGGCGATTGAAGGCGAAGGCGGCGATCAAGGACGTCGCGCGGGTGATGGGATTCGCCCCCGCCGAGGGGCAGCGGCTCGCCAACATGGTGCCGGCCGAACTGAACATCACCATCGACGACGCGATCCAGAAGGAGCCCGAGCTCCGTGAGGCCTGCGATTCCGATCCCCGCGTGCAGCGGGCGGTCGACGCGGCCCGGGCCCTCGAGAATCATGCCCGTCACTCCGGGGTCCATGCCGCCGGGGTGATCATGGCGACGCGTCCGCTCGACGAGATCGTCCCGCTCTGCAAGGCGACCGGAAGCGATGACGTGGTCACGCAGTGGGACGGACCGACCTGCGAGCGGATCGGCCTGCTCAAGATGGACTTCCTCGGTCTCCGAACGCTCTCGACGATCGAGCGGGCCAGGCAGCTCGTGCTGGAGTCCGTGCCGGAGGCTGGGATCTGGAAGGCCGTGGGCCGCGAGATGCCGACCGCCGGCACCGCCGCGGCGAGGATCGCGGTCCATCCACTCGACATGGAACGGGTGCCGCTGGACGACCAGCGGGTGCTCGATCTCTTCCGGCGCGGCGAGACCGGGGGCATCTTCCAGTTCGAGTCCGGCGGCATGCGGAAGCTGCTGGTCGAGATGCAGCCCGACCGGCTCGAGGACCTGATCGCGGCGAACGCGCTCTTCCGTCCCGGCCCGATGGAACTCATCCCCGACTACAACGCTCGCAAGCACGGGACGGAGGCGGTGCCGTCGGTGCACGAGATCGTCGACCGGTACACCGAAGAGACCTACGGGATCATGGTGTATCAGGAGCAGGTGATGCAGGTGCTTCACGGGCTCGGTGGGATTCCGCTTCGAACCGCGTACACGGTGATCAAGGCGATCTCGAAGAAGAAGATGAGCGTGATCGACTCGGCCCGGTCCGACTTCGTCGACGGTGCCGAGAAGCACGGGGTCGGAAACAAGCAGGCGGACGAACTCTTCGACCTGATCCTCAAGTTCGCGGGATACGGTTTCAACAAGAGCCATTCGACCGGGTACGCGATCGTCGCATATCAGACCGCCTACCTGAAGACCTACTTCCCGAACCAGTACATGGCCGCGGTCCTCACCTTCGAAAGTCAGGCGAAGAAGGTCGAGGAATGGTCGGTCTACCTCGAGGAATGCATGCGGGTCCCGTTCCCGGACAGCACGCCGGAGCGACCCCACGTCGGGGTGACCGTCCGCCCGCCGGACGTCAACGTGTCCGGCGAGGACTTCGCGGTGGTCTTCGACGAAGGCGAGATGCCCGACAACTGCGCGGGGCACGTCCGGTTCGGACTTCAGGCGATCAAGGGGATCGCGAAGGACGGGATCGCATCGATCGTCGCGACCCGCGGCGAGCACGGGACCTTCGAGTCGCTGCACGACTTCTGCGAACGCATCGACCACGCGCGGATCAATCAGAAGGCGGTGGAATCGCTGGTCCGTGCCGGGGCGTTCGATTCCATCCACGGCGCGGAGGCGCGGGCGGCGATGGTCGTCGCGGTCCCCGACGCGTTCAAGGCGGGCAAGACGCTCGCGGCGGATCGATCGGCGGGGCAGAACATGCTGTTCGGCGGCGGTGACGAGGAGGGCGCGGCCGATGATCGGACGCCCCGGATGCCGCTTCCCGAGGTCAAGCCCTGGGACCAGATGACCCGGCTCGCGGAGGAGAAGGAGACGCTGGGCTTCCACGTGTCCGGCCATCCGCTCGACGGCATCCAGAACCTCATCGAGGAGTTCTGCACGGCGGGAAGCCGCGACGTCGGGAACCTCGGGAACGAGACGCCGGTGGTCTTCGCCGGGGTCATCAACCGGGTTCGACCGGTGGTGACCCGCAACGGCTCGAAGATGGCGATGCTCACGATGTCCGACAAGCACGGCACCGTCGAAGGCGTCGTGTTCAGCGAGGCGTTCACCAAGCATGCGGACCAGATCCAGGTCGACGCCACGGTCGTCCTGGTCGGTCAGGTCGAGACCGGACGCGGCGAACCGCAGATCGTGGTCGAGCAGGTGATTCCCCTGAATCGCGTGGCCAACCTGCTCTCGACACGGATCGAGATCCTCATCGATGCGACCCGCGACGGTGACGACGAGGCCGCGACGCGGCATCGGATGCAGTTCGTCTCCGGGCAGCTGAAGCAGGCGGCGGGGAGCGTGCACGCGTTGTCCGGCCGCCCGGTGGAGACGGTCCTCCACCTCCGGCTCGACGGCGGACGGCACGTGGTGCTCGCGGCGCCGGGGGTGCGGGTGGTGCCCGACGACGACCTCGTCGCGCGGCTGCGTGAAGCAGGGGCCGACGGCGTGAAGGTTCGAGGTGGATTCATCCCACCCCGGCGCGAGAACCGTCGCCGTCGGTATGCGAAGGCCAGCTCGGACGAGGAATGAGCATCCCGTCGGCGTCCGGCCGTTGATGGCCGGAGTCGCCCCGTCGGTCCGCGGTCAGGGCATGAGCCGCATGGTGTTCCACGCATCGCCCTCCGCGATGTACGTGACGCGGTCGTGCAATCGGAACGGATGTCCCTGCCAGAATTCGAAACGTTCCGGTCGGACGCGGTAGCCGCCCCAGTGCGGTGGCCTCGCCGGCTCGGCGCCGTCGGCGTACACCGCGTCGGTGGCGGCTCTCCGGGCCTCGAGCGCCTCGCGGCTCGCGATCGGTCGGGACTGGTCGCTCGCGATGGCGTTGAGTCGGCTTTCGACCGGGCGACTCGAGAAGTACGCGTCGCTCTCCGCCTCGGTCGTCTGCTCGATCGGACCTTCGATCCGAATCTGCTGGTCGAGCGTGTCCCAGTGGAAGAGCAGCGATGCGCGTGGATTGGCGGCGAGTTCGAGGCCCTTCCGGCTCTCCCGATTCGTGAAGAAGACGAAGCCCCGGTGGTCGTACTGCTTGAGGAGCACGATCCGCGCGGTGGGGCGGGCGTCCAGCGTCGCGGTCGCGACGGTCATCGCATTGGGATTCGGCGTGCCGGCTTTTTCAGCGGCGTGATCGAACCAGGCGGTGAAGACGTCGAACGGATCGGCGGGTGGTGCGTCGAAATCGAGTTTCATCGGAGACTCCATGCGAGGCGGGGACTGCATCATCATCGATTCGGGCGGGTGTCGTCCGGGGGCGGCGGCGTGGAAGGTGCTGATTCCCCGGAATCCTCCAGCAGGCGATTCATGTCGAGGGACCGGACGTCTTCGCTCCGGATCTCGTCGAGATGCTCCGCGTTCATGATCGGTGGCGCCTTCGGATCGTCCGCCACGGGCGGTTTCGGCGGTGGTGGTGCCTCCGGTTCGCCGGGGGTGGACGTCGGCGTCGAAGCGGACGGCGAACGTCCGGGCGGATCCGATGTTTCCGCGGCTGGTGCTGGATCGGTGCCGGCATCGATCGCACCGGCTTCGAGATCGAGCAACGCTTCATCGACGCCGAAGAGTCGGAGCCAGTGTTCGACCTGTCTTCGACTCGCCACATGGTTCGTGGAAGTCGATGGCGGTGTGTTTCCGCTCGCGTTGCGGCCGCCTCGATCCGAGGCGAGGGTTTCGAGGAAGGACTCCGAGGAGATCACCCCCGCCCGACGGCGACGGGCGTTCACGGCGATCTCGCGGTCGCTGGTCACGACGGTGAGTCGCCTCGGCGCTGAAGATCCTCGGACCAGGCGGAGAATCAGGTCATCGGCGGTGACGCCCGCGCCGGCGAATCGAACGTGGACCCGGCCGGTCTCGTCGACCTGGTGCGGCTTGGGCACGCCATCGCAGACCAGGACGGCTTCCTCGCCACGAAAACGGCTTCTTGAGATCAAGATCGCCAATTCCTCCAGGTCGATGCCCGCAAGATCGGGCGGCAGGACGCCGACGACGTGAAGGACGTTGTACGCATCAACCAGGAGCGGCACGGTGTTCCTCGGAGGCGGGATCGATGGGTTCAGCCTACCGGGGTGAGACGGTCGGGGTTCATCGCAAGGCCCCTTTCCAGGGCCGGGACAGGGGATTCGGTGGGTCGGCGACTTGCGGCAAGGGCTTCTAACAGTATGTGAACAAGTCACTTAAATGAAACAAGCCGCGTGGGTGGTCTTGATCTGGGGGCAGGTGAGCTCCGGAATCACCTCGAAAGTCAGATGCAATCCCGCATCCATGCGGATTGCCCCTTGCGGGAAAGCCGGGGATTGGTTGTAATGCTTTGCTTCCCCAAGAAATACCGCTTTACGCGGTCTGGAGCAGCGACGGTCATGGCGATTCGAATCAAAGCCCGTGGTGGCGAGAGTGCGGAGCAGATGCTCCGTCGCTTCAAGAAGCTTTGCGAGAAGGAAGGACTGACGAAGGACGTGAAGAAGCGTCAGTACTTCGAGAAGCCCTCCGAGCGGAACCGTCGAGAGGCCCGCAAGCGGGTCGCTCGCGTCGCCCGCGTCGGCATGCC
The DNA here is from genome assembly GCA_029248335.1 of Phycisphaerales bacterium. Classification (GTDB taxonomy): domain Bacteria; phylum Planctomycetota; class Phycisphaerae; order Phycisphaerales; family SM1A02; genus UBA12014. The sequence continues at coordinate 5,772 of JAQWJM010000181.1, read as the reverse complement.
GCCTCGCTGATTCCCCAGAATCCATACTCCGGGATTGGCGATCGAACACTCGATCCGCCGATGAACCCCCCAAGTCACCGGGTCGACCCTGAGGTCGCACGTGGTGGCCGCCGTCGTGGTCGACGGTGGGAAACTCGTCCCCGTTCCACAAAGACCAGTCAGGTTCACGTCCGGCCGCTTCGGCCGGTATCCACGCAAGGACCACCCAACAGATGAACACGATGCTCCAGTCCCAAGCCCTCATCCTCGCTGAAATGCCCGGCATCGCCGAGGCACCTGCGTGGTTCCTCGCTCCGATCGGCGCGGTCTGCGCCCTGATCGCGGCACTCCTCTTCTACAAGTCCGTCATGGGCCACACCGAGGGTGACCCCGAGATGATCCGGATCGCGAAGGCGGTCCGGGACGGTGCCGGCGCCTATCTGGGACGACAGAACCGAATCGTGACCGGCGTGTTCGTCGCCCTGCTCGTGCTGCTCGGCCTCATGGCCGCGGGCGGCCTGCAGGACTTCTGGACCGTCGGTGGCGTGGCCGTCGCCGGCCTCCTCTCCGGCATCTGTGGTTTCTTCGGGATGAAGACGGCGACCAACGCCTCCGCCCGGACCACCGCGGCCGCGAAGGAATCGCTCAACCAGGGCCTCACCGTCGCCTTCCGCGCCGGTGCGGTCATGGGCCTCTGCGTGACCGGCTTCGCCCTGCTCGACATCTCGCTCTGGTTCTTCATCTTCTACGTGGTGCTCGGCGACTCCTTCGCCGGCGGCCTCGTCGACATCACCACCGTCACCCTGAGCTTCGCGATGGGTGCCTCGCTCCAGGCGTTGTTCGCTCGTGTCGGTGGCGGCATCTTCACCAAGGCCGCGGATGTCGGTGCCGACCTCGTCGGCAAGGTTGAAGCGGGCATTCCCGAAGACGACGCCCGAAACCCCGCGACCATCGCCGACAACGTCGGCGACAACGTCGGCGACGTCGCCGGCATGGGCGCCGACCTCTACGAGTCGTACTACGGTTCGGTCCTCGCGGCCATGGCCCTCGCCGCCGCGGCGGCCGTCCAGCTCTCGCTCGGCGATGTGGACGGCCTCCGACTCGTCACCATCCCGCCGGCCCTCGCCGGCCTCGGCATTCTCGCGTCCATTCTCGCGATCTTCGTGGTTCGAACGAAGGAAGATGCCTCGCTCGCCCAGCTCCTGAAGAGTCTTCATGGCGGTGTCTGGGCGAGTTCCGGCCTCATCGTCCTCGGCTCCGCCGGCTTGCTCTGGTTCGCCCTCGGGAGTCCCGAGATGGTGGAAGCCGGCGTGGTCTGGTGGCGTCTCTGGATTGCGATCGTGGTCGGCCTGATTTCCGGTCTGGTGATCGCCTGGGGTACCGAGCGTTACACCTCCTACGAGCACGCACCCACCCAGCGAATCGCCGAGCAGGCCCAGATGGGTCCGGCGACCGTGATCATCTCCGGCATCGCCGAAGGCATGAGGTCGACCTGGATCCCGCTGATCACCGTGGTGATCGCCATCCTCGTTTCGTTCGTCGCCGCCGGCGGTGGGGACACGTTCCTGCTGGGTGTGCTCGGTGTGGGCATCGCCGCGGTCGGCATGCTCTCGACCCTGGGCATCACCCTCGCGACCGACGCGTACGGCCCGATCGCGGACAACGCCGGCGGCAACGCCGAGATGACGCATCAGGAGGCCTACGTCCGCGAGCGGACCGACATGCTCGACTCGCTCGGGAACACCACCGCGGCGACCGGCAAGGGATTCGCGATCGGTTCGGCGGCCCTCACGGCCCTCGCGCTGCTCGCCGCCTACGTCATCACCGTCAAGACCCAGCTTGGTGTCGTCAACTCGACCCCGGAAGATGTCCAGGCCGCGACGTTCGTCTACGAAGGCCACGGTGTCTTCGCGATGGACGGTAATCCCGGCGGTGACGCACCCGATCCGATCGGAGCCCTGCTGCTCGCCTCGCGTGATCGCAGCGACATCTACAACGGTTTCAACACCGGCGGCTGGGACATGGCGAACGCCAAGCCGATGGGTGACGCGACGTTCTTCTCGATGGAATCCGACGGCAAGACCTACTTCTTCGAGATCGTGTCGACCAAGACCGCCACCATCCCGCAGCTCCTCCAGTACTACAACGTCACCCTGATGAACCCCAAGGTGCTCGCCGGTCTCTTCCTCGGCGTGATGCTGGTGTTCGTCTTCTGTGCGATGACCATGAACGCGGTGGGCCGGGCTGCCTTCGCGATGATCGACGAATGCCGCCGGCAGTTCGCGATCATGAAGACTGGTTTCAAGAAGAACGGCTTGAGCGATGAAGACATCGCCGATCCGCTCAAGTGGCCCTACCAGATCGAAGTCGACGGCAAGGAATATCCCGACTACGCGTCCTGCGTCGGCATCTCCACGGCATCGGCCCAGAAGGAGATGGTCATTCCCTCCCTCATGGCGGTGGCGGTTCCGATCGTGGTCGGCCTGATCCTCGGCGTCGCCGGGGTCATGGGTCTCCTCGCCGGCACGCTGGTGTGCGGTTTCGCGGTCGCCATCTTCATGGCGAACGCCGGTGGTGCCTGGGACAACGCCAAGAAGTACATCGAGACCGGCAAGTTCGGTGGCAAGGGTTCGGATTCCCACAAGGCCGGCGTGGTCGGCGACACCGTGGGCGACCCCTTCAAGGACACCTCCGGTCCCGCGCTCAACATCCTGATCAAGCTGGTCAGCGTGGTGTCCGTGGTCTTCGCGGCCCTCATCGTCAAGGTGGGGCCGAACATCTCCGACCTGCTCGGACTCTGATCCGTTGAGCCGTACCAGATCCAACAGTGATCCGGAGCAGGTCCGGGCGTTCACTCTCGAGTGCGCCCGGACCTGTTCCGACATGAAATGCTCCGACGTCAAGGTGCTCGACGTCCAGGGCCTGAGCCAGGTCTCCGACTACATCGTGGTCGCCAGCGGAACCAGCAGCCGGCAGATGAAGTCGGTCGCCCAGGCCCTCGAGGATCTCGGCAAGGAGAAGGGCGAGCCGCCCTTCCGGACGAACCGTGACTCCGGTGGTACCTGGGTCGTGGTCGATTTCGTGGACGTGGTGATCCACCTCTTCGAGCCCGAACAGCGGTTCTACTACGACATCGAAGCGCTTTGGAAGACCGGGGCGAGGATCGACTGGGCTCGTCCCGGAGATCCGCCTGCGGAATCGCCGTCAGAAGACGCCTGAGTCTCCGTGATCGCTCTCTCGGCCTCTCCGGGCGGCACATGGGACGCGGTTGCTCGACGATGAACTGAATTTCGAGGATGATCGCGCCGCTTCAGGGAGGTCTTGTTCCGACGACCGTGGCTCCCGATGTCTCGCCGAGCATTCCAAGGTGGTCCTTCATCATGTTCAAGATGCCATTCACCAGCCACGGTGTCCCGCGAGCCGTGCTCGGTCTGTTCGTATCGCTGACGGTGTTGCTGCCCGCCTCGATGCTCGTCGCCGGCGATCTCGCGGACGAACTCGCGGGTGCCTGGTCGGGTTCGATCCCCGGTCCGGGCGGTGAAATCTTCATGCAGGTCGATGTCCGTCCTGTCTCGGAGGCGGGCCTGCCTCCGGAAGTGATGATCACCGTCCCGAATCTGGGATTGTTCGATCGGCTCGCCGACAAGATCAGCATCGAGACGGACTCGCTGGTCTTCGAGATGGCCGCGAACGGTGTCACCGGACGCGTGGAACTTCAGCCTGGGCCGCCGCCGCGTGGAGTGTTTCGCTTCGTGGAGGGCCCGGAGTCCGTGGTGGATCTCGCGTCGGTCGGCTTCGACCTCGAACGTCGCCCCGATGTTCGTGCCGCCGACGGTGCGGTACGGCATGACGGAACGGTCACGCTTCCGGCTGGAAACACCCTCGGCATCACCATCGTGCTCGCCGAGATCGAAGGCAGCCCGGTCGCGATCATCGACATCCCGTCGCAGAGCGTCCGGGCGTTGCAGATGTTCCCCACCGCGACCGAAGTGGAAGGTGCCACGGCCTGGCGTCTCCCGATTCCCGGGTCGGCGACGCTGGCCCTGACGCCGGAGGGTGACACCTTCACGGGGATCTTCACCCAAGGGCCCCTGAACCTGAAGACGAGCTTCGAACGTGCGGAACTCGGCGAGGTCCGAGTCAGCAAGCGCCCGCAGAATCCGCTGCCGCCGTTTCCGTACGAGGTTCGCGAGGTCGTGATTCCGACGCGGGGCGGGCATGAACTGGGCGGAACGCTCTTCGTTCCGCCGAACTCCGGGAAGGCCGGCGCGCCGGCGACGGTGCTGACCACCGGGAGCGGGCCGCAGAATCGTGACGAGGAACTCATGGGCCACAAGCCCTTTCTGGTGCTTGCCGACCGGCTGGCCAGACGAGGCGTCGCCACGCTTCGCTACGACGACCGAGGGGTCGCCGCGAGCAGCGGCGATTTCTCGACGGCGACCACCAGGGACTTCGCGGATGACGCTGCTGCGGCGCTGGCGTTTCTGAAGACTCAACCTGATGTCGATCCAAGTCGCTGCGGCGTCGCTGGACACAGTGAAGGTGGCATCGTCGCTGCTCTGGTCGGCGCTGGAATGGCCCCGGGCTATCCCAAGGCCGCACCGGCGTTCGTGATCTCGATCGCGGGTACCGGCGTCGACGGCGGGGAAGTGCTGAAGGAACAGATGAAACGGATCATGCTGGCGGCGGGCATCGGGGAGGCCGGGATGGCCGCCGTGCTGGAAAACCAGGCGAGCGTGATCGAGTCGGCCAGACTCGAACCGTTCGACGAGACGCAGGTGATGGCCGCGATCCGGGGGCTTCAGGAAGCCCAGTTCGAACTCAATGGTCTTTCGCTCGAGGAAGAGGCGATTCGTCAGTTGGAGCGGCAGGCCTTCCAGCAGATGACCTCGCCCTGGATGCTGGAGTTCATCCGTTTCGATCCGTCGCGGGCCTTCGAGCGGATCAAGGTTCCGATTCTGGCGATCAATGGAACGCTGGATGTCCAGGTCTGGCACGAGCAGAATCTTCCGGCCATCGAGGCGGCGGTCAAGGCGGGCGGCGGGGAGGTCGAAATCGCACAATTCGAGGGGCTCAATCATCTCCTTCAACCGACGATGACCGGCGCCGTCGAGGAGTATGCGATCATCGACATCACCATGGATGAAGCGCCGATGGAGAAGATCGCGGAGTTCATTCTGCGGGTTCCGGCGGCCGTCAAGAGATAGGATTCGTGAAGTCTCGGATCTTCAAGGAGTGAATCATGTCGTTCGGTCTCAGCCGTGGTCGAGAACTGCAATTCGATGGATACGGTCTTGATCGGAGCGACCTGCCTCCGTTCGAGGACGGGCCGTGGGATCCTCGGACGCTCTTCGAGAATCCAGACCGTCGCTTCGAACTCGAGATCGGCTCGGGCAAGGGGACGTTCCTGGTTCAGCAGTCGGTGCTGCAGCCGGAGACCAACCATCTGGGAATCGAATGGGCAGGGGAGTTCTTCCGATACGCGGCGGATCGCGTGCGACGCCATGCGATGAAGAACGTCCGGGTGCTGCATGATGATGCCTCGGAGATCGTGAGCCATCGACTCCCGGACGAGATCTGCGAGGTCGTCCATCTCTACTTCAGCGATCCCTGGCCCAAGACGCGTCATCACAAGCGACGGGTGGTTCAGGACGAGACGATGCGGGCGTTCCATCGGGTGATCGTGGCGGGGGGGGAACTCCGACTGGTCACCGACCACGATGATCTCTGGGCCTGGTACGAGGATCATGCGGATCGTCATCAGGATCTCTTCGAGCGAGGCGAGTTCGAGTC
>JAQWJM010000170.1:0-3641 GCA_029248335.1 Phycisphaerales bacterium | reverse complement strand
CAGCGTGTGGCAGAGGGGGATCAGGGCGTCACAACGCTTCGCGGCCTGGATGCCCGCGACGCGGGCCACCGCCAGCGCCTCGCCCTTCGGCAGGTCGCCCGCGACCAGTCGATCGAGCGTGGCCGCCGCGGCGACGAGGGTTCCGGTCGCGACCGCGGTCCGGTGCATCGGAGGCTTGTGCCCGACGTCGACCATCCGGGCACGGCCTTCGGCGTCGAGATGGGTGAGATCGCTCATTCGGGGCAGTATCGCGGATCACACGGATCCGCGTCGGTGACATTCCCCGGCCTCGGGTCTCGTACCGGCTCAGACCCGGGCGTGATGCGTCACGCGGCCTGCGTGGATGGTGGCCTGAACCGCCGGAACCTCGTTCATCCAGTCGACGGCGTGCGGATCGCGGTCGAGGATCACGAGGTCCGCGGGATCGCCGACCCGCACCGAGACCGTCGGAAGTCCGAGGGCTCGACGCGGGTTCGTGGTGTACGCCTCGATCGCCGTGGCGACGTCGACGGCCCGGTCGCCGGGGACCACGCGTCCGTCGCGATCCCGTCCGGTGACCGCGACCCGGATCCCCTCGATGGGGTCCGGATTCTCGATCGGCCAGTCGCTCCCGAAGGACAACGTGCCGCCGGCGTCGCGGATCGCGCGAAACGGAAAGAAGGCGTCGAGGCGTTCCGGGCCGAGCGATCGTTCGACGGTGATGCCGTCGTCGAGCATGTGCGTCGGCTGCATGCTCGCGTGTCGATTCCCGGGGGCGAAGCGGGGGATGTCCGCGGGATCGACGGTCTGGCAGTGTTCGATCCGGATCTCGGGCGGCTCGAGTCCCGCCTCGCGTGCGATGCGCTCCGCGTGGTCGCACGCGTCGAGGGCGAGTCGCGCCGCAGCGTCGCCGATCGCGTGCATGGACGGTCGCCAGCCCCGTCTCACCACGAATTCGATCCAGTCCAGGAGCTCGCCGCGTTCGGCGAGTTCGACCAGCATGCCGCGTTCCCCGGGGCGGTCCGCGTAGTCCGCGAGCATCGCGGCGGTTCGGGAGCCGAGGGTGCCGTCGAGAAACGCCTTGCAACCGACGAGGCGCAGGCGATCGTCGCGGTCGAGGGCCTCGAGACGGGCGAGGGGCGCGTCGATCGGAAGCGTTCGATCGAGCATCGTCACCGCGACGCCGACCGCGAGTTCGTCTCGGATCGGATCGAGGACGTCGAGGACGTCCTCGGCGTAGGTCATCGAGCCCGCGTTCGTGATGCCGAGCGTGGCGAGGTGCCGGCTCGCCGCGATCGAGGTGCGGCGTCGCGTTTCGATCGACGGCGTCGGCACGAGCGGATTCACGAGCCGCCAGGCGGCGGATTCGAGGAGCAGGCCGTTCGGTCGACCGTCGGTTCCGGTCACCACGGTGCCGCCCGGCGGCGGTTCGGCATCACCGAGCATCGCGAGCACCGCGTCGTTGACCAGCACCGCGTGGTGATCGTGCTTGAAGCAGACGACCGGTCGGTCGCCGCACGCCTCGAGCCACGAACGATCGGGAAGGCCGCCGCCCCAGTCGGTCTCCAGCCAGCCGTGACCGAGGAGCCACGCGTCGGGGCCGTGGGCGGGGAGCGTCGCGGACCGTTCGGCGAGTCGACGCTCGAAGTCGGCCCGACTCGTGCACCGGGCGAGATCGACCTGTTCCATCGCGGCGGCGGCGAGCACGAGGTGCAGATGGGTGTCGACGAATCCCGGGAGGAGGGATCCGCCGTCGCCTTCGAGGATCTCACCGGTCTCGATCGACGCGCCGCCCGGCTCGATCGCGGCGATGCGGCCGCGGGCGCATCGGACGTCGACGCGTCGGCCGTCGACCATCACGTCCCGAAGCCAGATCGCGTCGCCACGTGGATCCATCGGTGGTGGGGCGTCGAAGTCCATCGAGGTATCGTACGTCCGAGACGGACCGCTTCCGGTCCGCCACCACGCCACCGGTTCGAAACGGAACGATCATGACGACCCGCCTGCCTGGTTCTCCCCGGAACATCCTCGGAGCCCCCCTCACGACCCTCGCGACGATCCTGGTGTCCGCCGCGATCGGAACGCTCGCCGGTTGCGGCGACGGGACGACGGGCGCACCGAAGCCGCCGGCCTCCACCAAGACCACCACCCCGGCCGCCACTGCGGACGCGAACCCACCGGCGCCCGCCGGACCGGGCGTGCCGCAGGCCGGACCGCCCGCACCCGCGGGTGATCCGACGCCGGCGGCGCCGGCACCTCCGGCTGCCGCGCCGGGCTGGACCGTCTCCACCGCCACCAGCGATCCTGGAATCGCCGAGGTCGGTGGACTCGTGTTTCCGAAGCCCCCGACCTGGGTGTGGGCCCGGCCGCGGATGCGGTTCCGCACGCTCCAGTACGACGTCCCCGGGCTCGCCGACAGCGGCGGCTCGGCGGAGATCGTGTTCTCGCTGTTCAACGGCACGGACGGCGGTCCGACCGACATGAACATCGATCGATGGGTGAATCAGTTCCGCACGCCCGAGGGCGACCCCGCCGAGGCCGAGATCACGAAGACCGAGGTCGGTGGGATGACGATCACCCGGATCGAGACCGCCGGCAGCTATCAGTCGATGGGCGCCGCGGCACCGCGATCGGGCCAGGGTCAGATCGGTGCGATCATCGAGGCGCCCGGCCGTCGCGTCTTCGTCCGTCTGGTCGGTCCTGAAGGAACCGTGAACGGAACCGCCGAAGCGTTCGACGCGATGCTTGCGGGCGTGATGCCGGCGGGCTGAGACGGGAGCACGCTTCGTCGATCGAAGTCGATGATCTTCGATCGATGTGAAACTGAAACGGGCCGGACGCCGAGGCGTCCGGCCCGTTTCACATGTCGGTCGAAGTGGCTGGTGATCAGCCGTTCGCGGCGGCGAACCGGCGGCTCACCTCGCTCCAGTTGACGATGTTCCAGAAGGCCGCGATGTAGTCCGGTCGGCGGTTCTGATACTCGAGGTAGTACGCGTGCTCCCAGACGTCGAGGCCGAGGATCGGCACGCAATCGCACTCGGTCATGCCGGTCATCAGGGGGTTGTCCTGGTTCGGCGTCGAGCAGACGCAGAGGCCGCCGCCCGGCTTCGCACCGAGCCACGCCCAGCCGGAGCCGAACCGCGTCGCGCCGGCGTTGGCGAACGCGGTCTTCATCTCGTCCATCGAGCCGAACGCCGCGTCGATCGCGGAGGCGAGTTCCGGGCTCGGGGCGCCCGAGTCGCCCGCGGGGCCGAGGACCGTCCAGAAGAGGCTGTGATTGAAGTGGCCGCCGCCGTTGTTCCGCACCGCGCCGCGAACGGCTTCGGGAAGTTCGGCGATGTTCCGGCAGAGGTCGTCGATCGAATGGCTCGCGAGGTCGTCGTGACCCTCGAGCGCCGCATTCAGCTTCGCGACGTAGGCCGCGTGATGCTTGGAATGATGGATGTTCATGGTCCGCGCGTCGATCGAAGGCTCGAGGGCGGATTCGGCGTAGGGGAGTTCGGGAAGCGTGAAGGCCATGTTGGTGGTTCCGGTCGGGTTCAGCGTGATTCGTCGGGCACGGTGCGCCGGCGACTCCGGCGGGGGGGCAGTGTAGACGCCCCTCGGGTCGAGATGGGAAGGTTCGCCTGCTAGGCTTGTCCGGATGCGACACGACGGGCTTG
>JAQWJM010000112.1:0-2878 GCA_029248335.1 Phycisphaerales bacterium | reverse complement strand
GCGAACTTCGGTGACGAGACCCTTTCGAACACCGTCGACGAACTCGTTCGCGGTTCCGTGCCCCGGGCGCCGGTCACCATGCCGATCGCCCGATTGACCGGACTGATCGACGATCACACCGTGATCGACGTCGAACAGGAGCCGCTTTCCGAGGACCCGCCGGTCATCATCTACCGGGAGACCCCGACGGTCCTGCTGATGCTTCCGGATCGCATCAAACGACGAGCGATCGCGAGCGGGATCACCCTCGTGGCCGACGCCGACCGACCGCTGTTCGAGGTCTCGAACGTCTACTACCTCTTCGACGGCATCGGCTGGTTGCAGACTCGTGACCTCGAATCCGGCATCTGGGAGGACTGTCGGTCGCTGCCGGCGGCGTTCGATCGGATTCCCGACGAACCTCGATTCGCGCATCTGCGTGAAGCCGTGTCGAGCCTCGACGATGCGACGGAGACGTCCGCGACGGTCGTTCCCGAGGTCGTCCGCAGTTCGGTCCCCGCCGAACTCGTGGTCGTCGACGGCACCCCGACCTGGAACCGCGTCGAGGGCACGCCGCTGCTCCGGGCGATCAACACCGACAGCGATCTCTTCCTCGACACCGACGACACGACCTACTACCTGCTGGTGTCGGGACGCTGGTTCACCGCCCCGAGCCCGTCCGGGGACTGGAAGATGATCGACGCCGACGACGTGCCCGCGACCTTCGGGTCGATCCCCGTCGAAGACGCGGCGCATCGCGTGGTCGCCTCGGTGCCGGGCACCCTTGCGAGCAAGGAGGCCCTCGCCATGGCCCAGACCCCGGAGATCGCGGCGATCGATCGCGACGCCGCGACCCTCGAGGTGGTCTACGACGGGGCGCCGAAGTTCCAGCCGATCAACGGCACGCCGATGCAGTACGCGGTCAACAGCGAGACCGCGGTCATCCGGGTCCAGGGGCGGTTCTTCGCGCTCGAGCACGCGGTGTGGTTCAAGGCGTCGAAGCCGACGGGACCGTGGCAGGTCGCGGCCGAAGTCCCCGACGTGATCTACACGATCCCGCCCGACAGTCCGCTGTACTACGTGACCTTCGTCCGGATCTACGACGTCGATCAGGACACCGTGGTCACCGGTTGCACCGCCGGCTATTCCGGGGTCTACGTCGCGGGCTCGGTCGTCGTCTACGGCACCGGCTACTACTACCCGTACTACTACTGGCCGCGCTGGTACTGGGGCCGCCCCCCGGTCTGGGGCTACAACCGCTGGTACGACGCGTCGACCGGACGCTACGTCGCGAGTCGCAACTACTACGGTCCGTCGGGCCGGGCGGTCGGCTACGGCTGGACGAACCCGTCGACGGGTTGGTCGGGACGGGGCTACCAGGCGCGGGATCCGTACGCGCAGTGGGGGCGCAACGTCGCCACCAACGGCAGCACCTGGGTCTCGACGGGCCACGTCACCGATGCGCGGGGCACGGTCGCCGCCGGCCGTACCAGCGACGGCGACCGCGGCGTCGCGAGCAATCGAGGCGGCGACGGCTGGCGCGCGACCGCGCGGTACGACGGGAATCGCTACGTCGGTGCGGATGGCAGGGTCTATCGGCGGGACGACGACGGTTGGAAGCGATACCAGGACGGCGGCTGGGTTCCCGCGACCGCGGGATCCGCGAATCGCGACCGATTCGATTCGGTCCGAGGCGGACTCGATGCGAGTCATCGCGCCCGAACGCGGTCGGTGACGCGGTCGACGCCCACCCGCACCGTCCGTCGCACCACGCCGTCGAGGTCGTTCTCGCGTCCTTCCATGGGCGGTCGCGGTGGCTTCCGAGGCCGGTGAACCGGCGGCGGGTCGCCACCTCCGCACCGGGGCGATTGAAGAAAATTCCGTGATTCCTGCATGAACGCCGGCAGGATCTGCGTAGAGATCCGGGGATGCGACCAGCCACCGCAGCGGATCGCAGGCCCCCGTCGATCAGGGGCGATCACGGAAGGTGCGTGCGTCATGTCCAAGACCGAGGGTGCTTCCCCCCGTCCGCGGGCGGAGATCGTGCTCGAACTCTTCGAGCGTCATCACGATGCCCTGTACGCGTTCGCGCGGCGGTCGGTCGATCCATCGGCCGCGGAGGACGTGGTGCAGGAGACGTTCACCCGGATGCTGCAGCATCCGAGGCTCGAGGAACTCGATCTCTCCATCAGCTATCTCTTCCGGGTGGTGCAGAACCTGCTTCGCCGCCGCTACGCCCGCTCGGTCCGGTTGCGGGAGATCCTCGCGGAGCAGGTCACGCCGCGCTTGCAGCGTCAGGTCGACCGCGACTCGGAACGAGGATTCCGATCGGGCGTCGAGATCGTGGCGGAGCTCCAGGAACTCGACGAAGCGTTCACGATGCTCGCCGGTGACGAGCGCGACGTGATCCGGATGGTGGTGGTCGAAGGCCGGAGCTACGCGGAGGCGGCGCGAAGTCTCGGCGTGAGCGTGACCACGATCAACAACTGGAAGCACCGCGGCCTCGAAAAGCTCCGCGCCCGGTACGGCCGACGCGAGACGGGTTGACTCGGGTCGCATCGAAACGAGTGAGACACTGCGAACAAGGACGTGCTGAACGTCCGCATTGACCGTTGCAGGAGACGGTCGATGTCTCGTCGATTCAACTCGGGTCAACGCAGGCCCGCGCCGGAGTTGGTCGCGAGATGACGGCCTTTGGCGGGCGTTGGCGGAAAGGCGCCGCCGTCGCTGTCGTATCCGTACATTCGACGTCGGAGCGTGGCGGAGTATGGTGTCTTTTCGTTACGAGATGTCTCGAAAACGCGCGAGAGAACTTGAAAGCGAAAAAAAACCGTGCGACCATGCGACGCGTTCGTTTCGCATGCAGGCTTCCGACGAGAAGCCTAGTCACGGGGCGGGC
>JAQWJM010000094.1:0-12211 GCA_029248335.1 Phycisphaerales bacterium | reverse complement strand
CGTCGTTCGGTCGCCTTGGCCTCGACTTCCGCCTCGATCGTTCTGGCGGCCGCCTGGGCATCGCTACGGGCTGCCTCGACGATCGTCGCGGCCTCGGCCTTGGCGGTCCCGATGGACTTCCCGGTGGTGGCGGTGATCAGGAGCCAGGCCAGAATGGCGCCGGCGACCGCCGCGATGCCGAACCCGATGAAGTCCTGGGGTTCCAGTGCGAGCACGAGCGAAAGCGAATTCATGTCACCCTCCAAGGAGGAAACGACCTTCACGGACGGGGGTCCGGGGGCGCGGAGTGACGTGCTCTCGACTCTTGTATCGAAGACCAGCGGCGTCCGAGCGAAATCGCACAGGCGAGTCGTCGGCGGGATCGAATCCGTCGTTTCAGCGAACAGAAGTGCGTTTTAGGGCACTTCGGCGGGGTTTGAAACGGTTCATTGAGCGTGAATCAAGGTTGCTCGATGCGGAATCAACTCCGGGAAGAAACGGAAGAACGGGCCACCAGCGGAACAAGAATCAGCATTCAATCTATTCAGGTCACCACCATCCGCAGTCGGAGGCGGGCTCGGCCACGCGGGGCGTGGAAGGCCTTGGACCTGTCGTTCGACGTCTGGATCGGGTTTCCACCGACATTGGTGGAACGTGTGGATCTGGATCGCCGGACGAGAGATCGGTCGTCACCCGACCCAGGGTCGGGATTGCCGTATGAACCGGCGGCACGCCGCGCGAGCCGTACCGGTAGTTGCTTCTGTAGTATTGCGGCGGCCTCGAATCTGTCAAGACCTGCGGACGCCTCGTTCCGGGTTCGACCCGAATCGCGGACGGGATCGGTGCCATCGATGAAGCCACAGCCCTGAAGGCTCCGGATCAGGGTTTCAAGCCAACGACTCAGGACGTCCCAGCATGCCAGCCGCCATTCAGTGGGCCCTCGACCTGCTTCCGACGAATCCCATCTGCATTCGGCTCATCCAGGGCGGATCGACCCGGATGCGGCATCTCTACCTTCGGAGCGGCTATCTGGCCGCCCTGATCGCCGTGCTCCTGCTCGCCCTGGTCGGGCCGACCTCGAGCCTGCGGGAGTTGGCCCAGCGGGGTGCGTCGGCGTTCACGATCGTGGCCTTCGGGCAGGTCTTCCTGATCTGTCTCCTCACGCCGGTGTTCATGGCGGGGGCGATCGCGCAGGAGGCCAATCCCCGGACCTGGGACATCCTGCTGACCACGCCGCTGAACGCCCTTCAGATCGTGTTGGGAAATCTCTTCGGACGCCTGTTCTTCATTCTGGCCCTGCTGATCTCCTCGCTTCCGCTGTTTCTCTTCATCCAGACCTTCGGCGGCGTGCCCGGCGAATCGATCGTGCAGAGCTACGTGGTCGCCGGCTGCAGCGCCCTGGTGGTGGCGGCGGTCGCGGTCACCCTCAGCGTCACGCGGTCCGCGGGGCGACGCGCGGTCTTCGCGTTCTACGTCTCGGTGGTGATCTATCTCTTCCTCACCTGGTTGATCGACAACCGACTCCGCACCCCGGTGTCCGTCGGGAGTCTCGCGACGTCGACCACGATCATGACGCCGCTCAACCCGTTCCTCGCCCTCGAGAGCCTCCTGCTCAGCAACAGCTACGTCCCTCGGACGGTGGATCCGGACACGGGGTGGCTGCAGCGCTGGTGGCTGGGGCGACCGGTGGCGTCCTTCGCGTGGCTTTCGATCCTCACCAGTCTGATCCTCGTCGTCTATTCGACGGCCCGGCTCCGCGTCATCGGCGCCAAGGTCGGACAGGTGCCCTGGTACCGCCGGTTCCTTCGTCTCGGTGGCGCGAGCGGTGAAGGCCGCGAGCCGCGGACACCGAGCCAGAATCCGATCGCCTGGCGCGAGACGAGTTCGCGGTCGCTCTCCGTGGCGGGCGTGCTCGGTCGCTGGGGCTTCATCGCCGCGGGCGCCATCGCGACGCTCCTGGTGCTCTGGCTCTTCCACGTCGGCTCGATCAGCATCATGGACCTCCGCGTGACGGCGCTCGCCATCGTCGCCGCGGAGATCACCATCGTGGTCCTCGCCGCGGTGAACATGAGCGCCACCGCGGTGAGTCGGGAACGCGAGGACGGCACGCTCGATCTCATTCTCACGACGCCGATGCAGCCCGGTCCCTATCTCGCGGGCAAGCTCCGGGGGCTCGTGCAGTACCTGCTTCCCATGCTCGTGCTGCCGGTGATCTCCATGGCGATCATTCTCGTCTACGCCCTTGCGCGGCCGACCGCGACGTCGGCGTCGGTCGCGGTCGGGACGGTGACCCGCGCGGTTCCGCTGCTGCAGATCTCGTCGGTGATCAGCATGGTGCTGCTCATGCCGGCCTTCGTCGCCTTCACGGTCATGGTCGGTCTCCAGTGGTCGATCCGAAGCAAGGGGACCATCGGCTCGATCATCGCCGCGGTGCTCGTGGTCTTCACGGTGACCGGCGTGATCGGTCTCTGCGGCGTCGCGAGCGGCAACGGTATCCCGTTCCTCGGGTCCGCGATCTCCTCGATCAGCCCGTTCAACCTCGTCGCGGCGGCATTCATCCCCGAGAGCACGATCTCCGAGACGATCCGGGAAGGCGACGACAGCGGCGTCTCGATGCTGGTCGGTGCGGGGATCGCGGCGGTGATCTACGGACTGATCGTCTACGCGATGCACGCGAGCATGAAGCGGTCGTTCATGATGACCGTCCGTCGACTCGCCGGCACCCGGTGAACGGGTCGGAATGCGAACACGCGGGGCCGATCCGACCGGATCGGCCCCGCGTGTTCGTGTTCACCTGGGTCCGCGACGCGTGGTCTCGGACGTCTGGTGGATTCAGCCGCCGAACCAGTAGGTCAGCAGGATGCCGAAGTCGCCGCCGTCGACGATGCCGTCGTCGTTGAAGTCCGCGGTGCAGTCACCGGTGCAGGGACCCCACTGGACGAGCATGATGCCGACGTCGGCACCGGAGACGATGCCGTCACCGTCGAGGTCGCCCGGCACGCCCGCTTCGAGCCCGATCGTCATCACGTCCATGGCGAGCGGAGCGCTCTTGCCTTGGGAGACCCAGAGGTCGTAGGCGATCTGGCCCTTGTCGTCGGTGACGTTGTAGTCGCGGAGGAATTCCATGTACTCGCGGGACGAGGTCTGGAAGTACAGGGTCGCGACCGCTTCGACCGCGCCTTCGGGGATGTCGAAGGTGGTGTCGTCCCAGTACTGGCCGTCCGCGTAGTCGACGCCCTTGGGTCCGCCGCCGAACGCCGCGAACTTCGCGTTCGTGAAGCCTCGGGGCGGAATGCGGTTGTCGAAGAGGATCTCGTTGTTCAACACGAGGTGGAAGGACTCGCCGGCGGGGACGTTGGCGATCTTCGCCACGTCGTCGGAGATCCCCATCTTCTTTTCATAGACCTTGGTGTCGGAGATCTCGAGTTCCGCGGTCTCGAAGTCGTATTCGCCCCGCTCGTCGATGATCTGCCCGGTGGCATCGACGTACTTGACGTTGATCCACATCCGTCGTCCTTCCGGGTATCCGGTGGGGAGGGAGTGACCACCCTGGTTGATGATCCGAACGGTGAGTTCGTCACCTTCGAAGGCGAGCTCCATGTCGCTGGCGTCCCGGAGCATCTGCTCGGTCCTCGCGTTGGCGGCTTCACGGCGATCCTCGGTGACCCCGTAGAAGTCCGCATCCACCCCCATCGATTCGGCGATCGCATCGAGGACCCAGGTGTTGCCACCTGCGAACGAGTGGGCGCCGACGTCGGGTCGTTCGAAGAACGGAGGACCCGTGTAGAAGCCGCAAGCGCCGCCGACCTGCGGGGGCATGTGACAGTTCTGGCAGCTGGCGATCGCGGTGTCGTCCGGGAGCGCTCCGCCGAATCGACCGTCTTCGAACACCACGCCACCATCCGCGAAGTCGCTGTTCAGCCACTCCGAATAGGTTCGTTGTTCGGCGACCATGTCGTGGAGGTCGTCGGTCGGATGCGACTCGCCCATCGGGTTCAGCACGCCCTTGTTCGTCTTCGGATCGAGGGTGAAGACGGGGTTGCTGACGTCATGGCATCCGCCGCAGAACGTGCTGTCGCGGTGGAAGGGGGACGTGATGATCGGAATCGGCGAGCCGAATTCGTCGTAGCCGTGGTAGTTCGCAGGAACGTCGTCGTAGGGGCCGCGTCGGGAGTCGGCCGGATCGATGATCATGGCGCCGTTGCCGGGTCGTACGGGCATCAGGCCGTCCGCCACGATCTCGGCGAGGATCGGAACGTCGGGCTCCGGGACCTCGCCGGGGTATCCCATCGCGCCTCCGGTGGGGCTGACCGCTCGGTGGCAGAAGTTGCAGTTGATGCCGTCCATCAACTCCTCGTCGAATTCGGGGAGTTCCCCGCTGTCGCCGGCGCCGTTGTAGTGGGCGGCGGGGATGTGACACTTGATGCAGAAGGCGCCGGCCTTGTCAGCATCCTGGTTCGCGATGGTGAGTCCGGCGTGAAACACCGGATCACGGGCGGACTGGGCCATGAGGCTGACGACCCAGGTGTCGTAGGGCGGAACCTCGAGGCCGTAGTCGGCGTGGCAGAACATGCAGTTCACCGACGAGTAGATCCGTCGGAACTCGAGTGAATCGGAATTCGGCTGCGTCCCCGGTCCCTGAAAGTCCTCGAGGGAGGTCGGAAGCTGGTTCTGCTGATCACCACCTCCGCCCTTTTCGCCCATGGCGAGTGGGGCGACGATCGCGGTGGCGACCAGTGCGGTCGCCGTGGCGAGCACCGCGCGCGCCCTGAGCGTCGAGGGATGACCGGGGAATCTGCGGTTCATGCGTGCTACTGCCAATCTGTGCGTGTCGGCGTCCTGGATCGGGGCCGGTCAGGTCGGGCGGGGGGCGGAATTCGTCCGAGGAAGCGTAGAATCCTCACCGCGCGGGTCAAGTCCCGGGCGAATTTATACAGCCCGATAACGAATGCGAGCGTCGAATGGACAACACTATTGACGCCCGCGGAGCGGATAAGTTCGCCGCTCGGCTCCGATTCGTGGGCAAATCGATCTCGATCCCGCCCTCGAACGTCGTCGCGACCCGCTTCGGCCCCCTCCGATAGGCTCCCATCCATGAGTTCAGCATTCGTCGCCACCGCGTTCCTTCGATTTCGCCGACTCGTGGTCACCCTGTTCGCGGCCGGTCTTGCTTCGGGCTGCACGACGTCGGGCCCGGACCGGCTCGAGTTCCAGTCCGATCGATACGACCAGGCCTTCGATGCCGCTGGTGAAGCCGTCCGCAAGGAGGGCATGCCACCGGTGCTCACCGATCGGACCGGCGGGGTCATCGAAGCCCGACCGAGGCTCGCGGGAAGCGTGCTCGAGCCGTGGCGGATCGATAATTCCGACCTCGAGCAGTGGGGTGCGAACACCCTGAACAAGCAGCGACGACGGGTTCGATTCGAGTTCCTCCCGGTGGACTTCGTGCCGCCCGAGCCGCAGGGTGGAGAAGCGCTCACCGGGCCGCCGCTTCCCGGATCGACCGAAGGCGAACTCCGACTCACCGATCTCGAGACCTTCGACGGGCGGGTGGAACTCCGGGTCTGGGTGTACGTCGAGCGGGAGCATCGAACCGGGCTTCGCCGGGGAACCTGGAGTCGCGTCGGTCGGACCTACGCGACGAATCCGATGGAGACGATCTCGCCCGACGATGGAACGACGCGAAGCCCGGGGTTGTGGACGCCGGTCGGTCGCGACGAAGCGATGGAGCGTCGATTGCTCGCTGAAGTGAAGGCGACGATGGGCGACGCCTGAACCGCGTCACCGTGATCCTCCGTCAGATCGATCAGAGCGAGATCCGCGGATCGATCCAGCTGTAGAGCACGTCCACGATCAGGTTGAAGAGCACCAGCAGGATGGAATAGACGAGGACCACGCCCATGATGAGGGTGATGTCCTTCGCCATGACCGCGTCCACGAAGTTTCGACCGATCCCCGGGACCGCGAAGACCTTCTCGATGACGAAGGATCCGGTCATCGCGATCGCCGTCGCGGGGCCGAGGTAGCTCAGGACGGGCAGGAAGGCGTTCCGGAGCGCGTGTCCCATCGCGACCTGTCGCTCGGGGAGGCCCTTGGCACGGGCGGTGCGGATGTAGTCCTTCTTCATCTCGTCGATCATGCCGAACCGGGTCAGTCGGGCGATGTACGCGGCGAAGGGAAGGGAGAGGGCGAAGGCGGGAAGGACGACGTGTTGCAGGTCGCCCCAGCCGCCGATCGGAAACCACCCGAGTTTGACGGCGAAGAGGATGAGCAGCATCACGCCGATCACGAAGGACGGAAGCGAGATCCCGATCACCGCCAGCGCCTGCGTGCCGGCGTCGAGCGCAGTGTTCGGCCGAAGCCCGCCGATCACGCCCGCGAGGAGACCGAGCACCAGGGCGATGAGGATCGCGGCGAGGCCGAGGGAGACCGAGACCGGCAGGCCTGCGGCGAGAATCTCGTTCACCGTCCAGTCGGACTGGCTCAGACTCGGGCCGAGATCGAAGGGACGGGGTGCATCGCCGAGCAGGTAGGAGACGCCGGTCGCCTTCCCCAGGTAGTCGAAGTAGAACGCGACCGGATCGTCGAGCTTGTACTGCGCGAGCATCGCGTCCACCACCGCCTGGTCGGGGCGCCGTCCGTCCGGCGACTCGAGGGGGTTCCCGGGGACCAGCCACGCGAGGGCGAAGGTCACGGTGTAGACGATGAGGATGATGAACGGCATCTGCACGAGACGCCGGACGACGAGACCGGTCATCGGCGCAGTCTACCGACCGGCCCACCGCCGATGCGTCGCCGAACCAGGGGCTCAGGCGAGGATGAGGCAGGAGATGGCCGCGAGGAAGCGCCATGACATGACCGCCATGGCCAGCGAGGCTTCACGATTCCGGAGGCTCGGCCACGCCGTCCAGGCGGTGGCGAGCCCGAGCACCACGGGGATGCCGAGCGCGAGCTCGGAGATGACGGGCTCGCCCACGACCGAGCCCAGGGCGAACCCGGCCGCGGCGAGGAGGAGGAGGCCGCCCACGACCACGTGCACGGTTCGCGGCCGAAGTCGGACCGCGAGCGTCCGCAGGTGGAACTGCGCATCGGCGTCCCGGTCGCGGAGATCGAGCAGCAGTGAATCACCGAGGAGGATCGCGATCAAAGGCAGGCCGAGCATCGCCGCCTCGATCCACGTGGCCGTCGAAATCTCCGGTCCGCGTCCTTCGAGCACCGGGAGGGACACGGCCGCGGCGGCCCAGGCGATCGAGACCATCGGCGATTTCACGATCGCGAGCCGCGATTGCAGTGGTGATGGTCCTTCGGATGCCGGCGTCGTCCGGCCCCCGACCGAGAACGCATGCAGCAGGCCAAGGAGCCCGACGCCGACGAGCAGGATCGTGGTCGGTGTCGTCGGTCGGATCCACGCCAGGGTGGCGAGGCCGGCGACCGCGGTGAAGCCGGGGAGGGTCGTTCGAAGGAATGCGCTTGATCGGAAGAGCGCGGCTCGACCGGGCTGACTGATGCGATCCTCCGCGTCGCAGGACGCGGCCGAGTCGCGGAGATAGACGCACCAGGTCCCGAGGAACGCCGCCAGGTACCAGGCGGGTTCGAGCGGCCGATCCAGGGTGACCGCGATCGCGGCGATCAGGCTCGCGGCACTGATCGCCATCGGAATCTGGAGGAAGACGAGTCGGGCCCACGGGGAACGCGTGGACTTCGGGTTCGGATCGGTTGCATCGCTCATGCGGCGAGATTCGATGTCGATGCGCCGGCGCCGCGGCTCATCGGCGAACCGACCAACGGGCCGGGTGCTGATCCAGCCGGGGATGTCGCGTCAGTCCGCGCAGTCGATCGGGCTCGTACATGTAGACCGTGACGTAGGTGCAGAGCGGGAGGATGGGCAGATCCTCCTCGACGAGGATCCGCTCGGCTTCCTCGAGAATTCGGAATCGCGCGTCGGGATCGAGCGTCGCCGCGGCGGTGGCGAGGAGTTCGTCGTACCGCGGACTCGCGTAGCCCCGGTGGTTGTTTCCGTCCTCGGAGTGGTTGAGGTCGAGAAACGTCGTGGGATCGCCGTAGTCGCCGTACCAGCCCCCGCGGGCGACCATGAAGTTCCCCATCTCGAGCTGGGCCCGGTACTCGTTGCCGGGGCGTCCGGAGATCTCCGCCGGAATCTGGAGCTCGCGTCGCCACATGTCGCGAAGCGCCAGCGAGAGATCCTTGTATCGGGGACTGCCGGTCGAGAACAGGATGTCGAGGGTGGGGAACGGATCGCCGTCCGCGTTGCGACGAACGCCGGCGTCGTCTCGTCGCCATCCCGCGGCCTCGAGTTCCGCACGGCCCCGGTCCGGATCGAAGGGAAGACCTTCAGGCGGCTGGTAGCCAGGAATGCTTCCCGCGGGGACGAAGGCACCGCTCGTCGTCTCGTTCAGTCGCGTCACGCGCTCGACGAGCGCGTCCTTGTCGATGCAGAGCGCGAGGGCCCGCCGGACCCGGGGATCGACGAGGGGATTCGGCGTTCCGTTGGTGAGTCGCTCCCGGCAGTTCACGTGGAAGAAGTCGGTGCCGAACGCATCCACGGTGTGGATGTTCCGGCGTTCGCCGGCGTCCGGCGGCGGGAGGCTGCCGAGGGTCCGGTCGAGATCGGCGTCCCCGGTCTCGGCGAGGATCGCCTCGAACCGATCCTCGTAGGCGAGTCGTTCGGCGATCATGTCGGCCCGGTACTCGGCCCGGACGTCCGGGATCCAGTCGACTTCGCCCGCTTCGAACGCCAGGATCGCGGTGTTGGGGTCCTGGATCACCACCGCTTCGATGCTCTCCGCGGGAATCGACTCGGCGTTCCAGTAGAAGGGGTTCTTCTCGAATCGACAGTCCCGCTGAAAACGCCACCGGGCGAGTTCGAAGGGACCGTTGCCGATCAGTCGGCCGGGCTTGGTCCAGCCGCGATCCTCCTCGATCCGGCCGGTGACGGCGTCGATGGTGGTCGCGGCTTCGAGGGTGGGGCGATGGACGGGGCTGAAGGTCCCGAAGGCGACGAGGTCGAGGAAGTAGGGGATCGGACCCTCGAGTTCGACTTCCAGGGTGCGCGGATCGACGGCGTCGAGTCCGACCATCTCGTCGAAGCGGTCGAGGGTGCGCTGGAACGAGGCTTCGCCGTTCTCCTCCAGAATCGCGTCGGCCTCCTCCGGTGCGAACGAGCCGGCGTCGACGAATTCGTCGCGTCGATCCGGTGCGGCCCGGAGCGCGAGCAGATCCGATCGCCAGTTGAAGAAGTCACGGGCGCCGGCGATTCCGAGAAAGAGGCTCGAATAGGTCGCCGCGGTGTCGGGGAGGATCGCCCGTCGCCAGGCGTACTTGAAGTCCTCCGCCGTGACCGGGTCGCCGTTGCTGAAACGGAGTCCGGGACGGAGATGGAAGACGTACCGGCTCGCATCCGCGGAGACGTCCCAGGACTCGGCCGCGGCCGGACCGACCGAACCGTCCGGCAGGATGGTGGCGAGTGGCTCGTAGATCGCGCGAGACGCCCGCAGGTCGTGCAGATAGCTCATCCGCTGCGGATCGAGGGTGAAGAGGTCGGTCCCGTGGACGAGCACCACGTCCGCGCGGGGGCGCTCGTCGTCGAGCGAGACCACCACCGCGATCAGCGAGGCGAGGACCAGGATTGGAACGATGATCTTCAGCATGCTCGGGAAACGGTACGCCGAACGCCGGCGACCGGGAAGCCCGGGCCGTGGAATCGGTGTTCGGCGGACGTTTCCGTCGGGTGAATCAGCCGCCGAAGTTCTTCACGGCGTCCGCCAACGCGGACTTGCCCTGCTCGATCCCGTCGCGGAGCGCGTCCGCCTTCGAATCGGGGCGTCCCTCGAGGAGCGACAGGAGCTGCGCCCCCACCCGGAGCACGCCTTCGTACGCCACGTAGGCTCGGCGGTTGGAAGCGAGGCCGTCCCACTGCTTGATCGCGGCGTCCGCGACGTCCTTGAGGACGATTCGCAGGATGCGGGCGATCTCCTTGTTCTCGACGTCGCCGGCAGTGGTGTCGTCGAGCAGCTTGCCTCGGAGACCGAGCATGGCTCGATAGACGGCCTGAACGAGTTCATCGGGGCCGGAGGAGCCTTCGATGCGGACGGCGAGATTCTGGAAGGCGCCGAACTGGACGCCGCGGACCTCGGTCCGGTTCTCCTTGGTCAACGCCGAGTCGAGGGCGATGGTGTTGAGTGCTCGAAGATCCTCGAGCGCGACGATCCAGTTGGATTCGTTCGCGAGATTCTCCGCGATCGATCGGGCGGCCGAGGTGAGGACGCCGGAGTCCAGTCCGGTCTGCCCGTTTCCGTCGAGGGCGACTTCGAGCAGGCCCGCGGCCACGAGCCGGCGGCCGGCATCGGTCACCGATCGGGGGTTCGTCGAGTCGACGAGGACGCCGAGGGCGTCGGGCGTCCGGAGGAACGCGAGCACGCGAAGCGTGTTCTCCGCCCGCATCGGCCCGGCGTCGGCGAGAATCACCTTCGCCTCCGGCATGATGGCGTCGGAGAAGCTTCCGAGGAACACGCCGGTGACCCCGGCACGCCGCGCGGTCTGGACGAGCGTGTTTCGAGCCTCGACGACGACGACCGGATCGCCCTTCGCGAGATCCGTCATCCGATCCGACGCGAAGGATTGAACCTGCGATTCCTGATCGCTGGACAGTGGTCTGGTCGATCCAACGATGTCCTGAGACAACGTCGTCTGGGCGAACGTTCCCGTTGACAGGACCGTAGGAAGAACCAATGCCGCGATTCGCAGTGCAAGCCTCATCTGAATTCCGGTCTTCCGCCGAGGAGGCGGAGGGAGGTGGTCGTCCGGATCCGGGTTCCCGGATGCCGCGTAGGAGATCGATCCGGAGCACGAGGCATCGGATCGGAACTGGAAACGGTACCGCACCGCCCGCGGGACCGTCAACGGCACTCAACGGTCGGGAGGTACACTCGACCGCTGCAGATCAGTGCCAGGGCGTGATTTCGAGCGATGATGCCCGCGTCGCTCGGTGGAAGCCCGCCCTTGAACGTCTGATCGGCCGGGCTGTCTCCGGCCACCAAGTCCGATCCAGATCCGAAATACGGGGCTTGAGGTCCATGATGCTTGATTCGATTCCAGCCCCCCCCAGTCGGACCACGGGAGCCTTGGTTCAGCTGTTGGTGATGCTTCTGGTGCTTCCGATCGTCACCCCGCGGGTGGTGGCTCAGGGGCCCGCGATGGACGAAGCGTCGATCGAGACCTGGGCGAGCGAGCGGCTCGCGGCTCGGTTCGCCTCGCTTTCCTCCTCCTTCACCCTCAAGCCCGACCTCACGGTCGATCAGCTGCGGACCGCCTACGAACTCGCCGTCGCGGCGGCCAGGACCGACCCCGACAGCCTTCCCGCCTGGCGATGGCTCTTCGATCTCTCGACCAACGTGCTCGATGATTTTCCGGGAGCCGAGGAGGCTCGCCGCGAAGCGATCGAAGCGATCGTCCGGCTCGATCCGGACGACGCCACGATGCGTCTGACCCTGCTCATGACCCTCATCGAGTCCCGGGACACGCTCAAGGCCCGGATCGAGGGATGCGAGTCTCTCCTCACGCCCGGAAACATCGAACGCCTCGGAAGACCCGCAGCGGCCAGAGTCGCCCTCGATCTCGCGACCTACGAAGCGATGGCCGGTCGAGGGGATGACAGCCTTGGTCATCTGACCCAGGCGGTGACGCTCGACCCGACCTTCCCGAAGGCGATCGATCGCCTGGTGGGACTCGCCGAGGGGAATCTCGCGGATCCCGTCGACGAAGCAGGGCTCCTCGCGACGGCGTTCACCGCCAATCCGACCGATGGCGTCACCGCTCGGTCGCTCGCGTCCCTCGCGTTGCAGCGGGGAGCGTACGAGGCCGCCATCTCCGTCTTTCCCTCCACGATCCGACTTTCGACGCAGGAGTCCTTCCTCCGTGATCTCACGCTCGATTATGCGATGGCGATGTGGGGCGCCGGGCGATCCGCCGAGGCGCTGAAGCTTCTCACCAGTCTCCAGACCGCCGAGCGAAACCGATGGGCACAAGCCGTCAAGGCGAGTCAGGACGATGTCGACCAGGTCAAGCGGGACGCCGCGTTCGCGGGCCCTGCGCCGGACGTGATGCTGCTCGCCACCGTCATCAAGCTCCAATCCGATCCTGATGCGTCGCGTTCGGCGTTGGTCTCGGCGTTGTTCACCTCCTTCGACTTCGCCATTCGACGCAACGAGATCGA
>JAQWJM010000021.1:0-20029 GCA_029248335.1 Phycisphaerales bacterium | reverse complement strand
TCCGGCCTGTGGATCCTCGAGATCTGGAACGAACTTCAGATCGACGGCTGATCCCGAGTCGCTCCCCGTCGATCCGGAACGTCCGGACCACTTCAATCCGAATATTCCATGACCAGGCCACGGTGACCACCGGCCCCGGGGTCGAACGTTCGAATCGTCGTCGGCGTGAATCGATCAGGCGTCAGCGCGAAGTCGATTCGAAGCCACGGAGTCTCACGCGGCCAGGTCGCCCCCCAGCCCCGTCCGGCCCGCCGAAACACATCCTCGAAGCCGGGCGCGAGCATCCGGATCGCCGGAGACCGAGGTGCCATGTTGAGGTCACCGAGGATCAATCCGGGTCGGACCGACTCGAGGCGGCCGGCCACCTGTCTCGCCAGATTCAATCGATCGATGCCCTGCTCCGAGGGGAGATCGATGACGAGGATTCGCTTTGGAAGCGGACCGCCGACCGGAACGTCGAGCTCGATTTCAACCGCCCGTGGCGGTGACTTGACGGGCTCGATGTCGAGATCTCGCAACGCGTCGAGCACCCGCATCGATCGGATCCCGACCCGGGAGGCGACGAGGACCGAACCCACCCAGCGAATCTCGAGCCTCCCTTCACGAACATCCGCCGATCTTCGCCAGGCACCCGGGACCCGCCATCCTGGATTCACGAGCACTGTGACGTCCGCATCGAGTTCTACGAGCCGTTCAAGGACGCGATCACAGTCACGAACGCCATCCACCCGTCGTTCCCCGGGGTCGTTGGCATTGAGAAACACCAGCGTCATGACGTCGCCCACGGATCGGTGCGGCAGCCCCAGATCACGCTGCAGCGTGCCGACCATCGGCCCCACCGCGGCGAGACCGGTCAACACGACGCATTTCCAGCGTCGGGGATCCCGGCCCGGAACACCGACCGCGACCGCGACCAGCAGGCAGAACCCGATCGCCACCAGCCAAGCCCAGTCGGGGAGCAATCCAAGGAATTGGAGCCGTCCCCCCATGGCGGCGATGACCGGCGTGGCCGCCCAGACCGCGGAGAGCGAGATCGCCACGACCGCGGGCCAGATCGCCAGCGGAAGCCCGGAGGTCGGTTCTCGTCGGTTCGGTGCCTTCACCGGTGCCAAATCGGCAGAACCCCCCTCCTGACACCCCCAGAAATCGACGAGAACCGCAGGTTGGTTCTGGCATCGCCCTTGCGGCTCTCCTTACGTACCCGGAAACGGGTGTGACAAGCCCACGAGTCGACTCCTTCGATTCGTTCCGCTTCCGGGGGAAGCGGACTCCAGGGCGGTCACCCCGGAACAGAGGCGGCACGAAGCGTCTCACCTCCCATCCAGACAAGCACCTGATCGGAAAGGTCAACAACCATGTCAGAATCCAACAGCAAGATCATTGGAATCGACCTCGGAACCACCAACTCGGTGGTCGCGGTCATGGAGGGCGAACGGCCCACCGTCATCATCAACTCGACCGGAAATCGAACCACCCCCTCGGTGGTCGGCTTCACGGACAAGGGCGATCGCCTCGTCGGGCAGGCCGCCCGGCATCAGCAGGTCACCAACCCCAGCAACACCGTGTTCTCGATCAAGCGGTTCATGGGCCGTCGTCACAACGAGGTCCAGCACGAAGAGAAGCTGGTCCCGTACGGCGTGATCGGCGGCGGTGACGATCTCGTCTCCGTCGAGGTCCGCGACAAGGAATACACGCCGCCCGAGGTCTCGGCGATGATTCTCCGCGACCTGAAGAAGACCGCCGAGGAATATCTCGGCGAAACCGTCGACCGAGCGGTCATCACCGTGCCCGCATACTTCAACGACGCCCAGCGGCAGGCGACCAAGGATGCCGGCGAGATCGCAGGCCTCAAGGTCGAGCGGATCATCAACGAACCCACCGCGGCGGCGCTCGCCTACGGCCTCGAAAAGAAGAAGAACGCCCGCATCGCGGTCTTCGACCTCGGCGGCGGTACCTTCGACATCTCGATTCTCGACGTCGGCGACGGCGTCTTCGAGGTGCTCTCGAGCAACGGTGACGGCCACCTCGGTGGCGACGACTTCGACCAGCGACTCATCGACTTCATCGCCGACGAGTTCAAGAAGGCGGAAGGGATCGACATCCGAAGCGACGCGATGGCGCTCCAGCGTCTCAAGGAGGCCGCCGAGAAGTCGAAGATCGAGCTCTCCCAGCAGATGGAGGCCCAGGTCAACCTGCCGTTCATCACCGCCGACCAGAACGGCCCGAAGCACCTCCAGGTCACGGTCACCCGTGCCACCTTCGAGTCGATCTGCAACGATCTCTTCGACCGTCTCCGCAAGCCCTGCGAGCAGGCCCTGACCGACGCGAAGATCAAGCCCGAGGACATCGCGGAAGTGGTCATGGTCGGCGGATCCACACGGATCCCGCAGGTCCAGGAGATCGCGAAGGACATCTTCAAGACGCCCGAACTCGATCGCTCCATCAACCCGGACGAAGTCGTCGCGGTCGGCGCGGCGATCCAGGGCGGCGTCCTCATCGGCGACGTCAAGGACGTCCTCCTGCTCGACGTCACGCCGCTGTCGCTGGGTGTCGAGACCCTCGGTGGCGTGATGACCCGACTCATCGAGCGGAACACCACGATTCCCACCTCGCGGAAGGAGACCTTCTCCACCGCGAGCGACAACCAGAGTTCGGTGACCATCCACGTCCTGCAGGGTGAACGCGAGTTCGCGAAGGACAACCGGACCCTCGGCCAGTTCGACCTCACCGGGATCCCCTCGGCGGCCCGCGGCACGCCGCAGATCGAAGTCGAGTTCTCCATCGATGCGAACGGCATCCTCAACGTCTCCGCGACCGACAAGGCGACGGGCAAGAGCCACAACATCGAGATCAAGGGTTCGAGCGGCCTCTCCGACGACGAGATCGATCGGATGAAGCGTGAAGCCGAACAGAACGCCGACGACGACAAGGCGAAGCGGGAGCTCGTGGAGACCCGGAACCGAGCCGAGCAGATCGCGTACTCGACGAAGAAGAGCCTCGAAGAGCACGGCGAGAAGGTCGAGGCGGAGGTCCGCGGCGAGATCGAGTCCGCCATCTCGAACCTCGAAGAGAAGATCAAGGGCGAGGACAAGCCCGCGATCGAAGCGGCCCTCGCGAACCTCGAGAAGGTCTCGACCGAGCTCGGCAAGGCCGTCTACGAGGCCAGCGCCCAGGACGCCGCGTCGGGCGAGGATCCGGCGGCCGGAGCCGCCCCCTCCGGTGGCGAGGGCGACGACGTCATCGACGCCGAGTTCGAGGTGAAGGAGGACTGATCCTCGTTCCCTCGATCGATTCGGAATCAAAGCGGCGGGGTCCCGACCACGGGACCCCGCCGTTTCCGCTCCCAGGCCCCCCGGCGGGATCGAACCGCCGCGGACGCCCCCGGATCGGCGGAGATGACGGTCCCGACCGAGTCGCGATATTCGGCTCGAAACCCCGTTCATGGGTCGTCCGGGCAGATTTCAAGCGGTTTCGAATCCACCGGATTCTGCTAGAATCGTGCGGCTCGGCGCTTTTCCACTCGTCTCGGATTTCAAACATCCGACCAATCCGATCAATCGGCCCGGCCGGCCGGTGACGCCACCCCGGGGCGGAAACCCCCCGATCTCGAGCACCGCTTCGTCCATGGAAGTCATTCGCGGAATCCCGGTCTCCTCCGGCATCGTCTTCGGACGAGTCTTCCGACTCGGCCAGGCCGAGCAGCGGGTGCCGCACCGGCGCATCGAAGCCTCGGACTGCGAAACCGAGATCGAGCGTGTCGATACCGCCTTCGAGGAGGCGATCGCGGAGCTGGAGCAACTGCGGGACCGGACCCGGATCCAGCTCGGTGCCGAGCCCGCGAAGATCTTCGAATTCCACGTCGGCCTGCTGCGGGACCCTTCTCTCCGGGATCCGATCCGGGAACGGATCCGCACCGATCTCGTCGTCGCGGAATGGGCCGTCGCGGACCAGTTCAAGACGATCACGGACCAGTTCGCGGCCATGGGTAACGAGGTCTTCGCCCAGAAGACCGCCGACATCATCGACCTCGATCGCCGGATTCTCGACAAGCTGATGGGCGAGACGACCAGCCGGCTCGCCAACCTGACCGAACCCGTGGTGATCGTCGCCCACGAACTCACTCCGAGCCAGACCGCGGGCATGGACCGGAGCAAGGTGCTCGGTTTCGCGACCGACGCCGGTGGCCGGACCAGTCACGTCTCGATCGTCGCCCGTGCCATCGACATTCCCGCGGTGGTCGGATGCCACCGCGTGAGCCGGGGCGTGGAGAACGGCGACCTCGTGATCGTGGACGGCGACGCGGGCACCGTGATCGTCGATCCGGATCCGGAGACCGTCGCCGAATACGAAGCCCGACAGTCGAAGGTCAGCGAGTTCCGCGCCGGCCTCCGCGAAACGGCGTCCCTCGACGCGGTCACCACCGACGGTGTCGAGATCTCGCTGCTCGGCAACATCGAATTCCCCGACGAGATCGCATCCGTACTTTCCAACGGCGGCGGCGGCGTCGGGCTCTACCGCACCGAGTTCCTCTACCTCACCAGCGGCCGCGCGCCGGACGAAGCGGCGCACTACGAGGCATACCGAACGGCGATCAGGATGCTCGAAGGGCGTCCGCTGGTCATCCGGACCCAGGACCTCGGCGCCGACAAGTACACCCAGGAACAGGCGGAGGAGCCCGAACGAAACCCCTTCCTCGGCTGCCGCTCGATCCGCTACTCGCTGCTGCATCTGAAGGAGTTCAAGACGCAGCTTCGGGCGATCCTGCGTTCCGCCACCGACGGCCCGGTGAAGGTCATGTTCCCGCTGGTCTCCACCGTGATGGAGATCCGCCAGGCGAAGATGCTCCTCGCCGACGTCGCCGAGGAGCTCGACGAGGAGGGGATTCCCCGAGGCACCGACGTCTCCATCGGCATGATGGTCGAAGTGCCCTCGGCGGCCCTGATGGCCCGTGCGTTCTCCAACGAGGTGGAATTCTTCTCGATCGGGACGAACGACCTCATCCAGTACACGCTGGCGGTCGATCGTGGGAATGAGCGGGTGGCGAATCTCTACACGGGCGCCAGCCCGGCCGTCCTCCAGCTCATCAAGATCGTCATTCGGGCCGCACGGCGGCGTGAGGTGGCGGTCTCGATCTGCGGTGAGATCGCCGGAGAGCCGATCTACACCATGTTGCTGCTGGGACTCGGTTTGCGTACACTTTCCTTGGTTCCGACCCAGATCCCCCTCATCAAGAAGGTGATCAGGTCGGTCTCGATCGAACATTGCGAACGCATCGCCCGGAAGGTCGGTACGTTCGATTCCGAGCGGCAGGTCCTCAACTACCTCCGCGACGAGCTCAGAAAAATCGACCCCGGATCACCCGGCGGATGGACCGCCGAGTGAAGGGGAAGTCAGGAACAAAGGACCGCTTCGACGGGACGTGAACCGCACGTTCGTCGAGGAGGGACACGAATCAAGTGATCGAGGAGGCTTCCTCCCCGCTCACGGCAGGCGACCGAGATCGCCGCTCGGACTGGGCGAGGTCGACGCGACGCCCCGGGAATCCAGCCTCTTCAGGAGGCGACTCCGCCTCACGCGGAGCTGGAGGATTGCCCGGGATCGCCGACCGACACGCCGGTGAACACCGGCCCCGCTTCGAACTGGATGATCTCGAATCGAAACGAGGACCGATCGGCACCGCACTGCGGAGGACCGGATCGATTCCTCGGTTGGCGACCGCGATGCGGTCCGCCCGCTCCGGTGTGATGCACCGGAATCCTGTCAAGATCCAGGCCGACCGACGATGCACGCCCGACGTGCGTCGGATCCCGATCGGGCTCGACGTCCCCTCGACGACATTCGATCACGACCTCGAACGCGGTCATGGAGACGACCATGACCATGAACGACAACGATTCCGACGCCGGCGATTCACCGGCCGCGGAACCCACCACCGCCGAGTCTTCGGCCGGGGCCGGGAAGACCACGAAGAAGTCGACGACGAAGAAGAAGACGACGAAGAAGTCCGCCGCGAAGAAGACGACCAAGAAGACCGTGGCCAAGAAGACCACGAAGAAGTCGACTGCGAAGAAGACGACCAGGAAGTCGACCGCGAAGAAGACGACCAAGAAGAAGACGACGAAGAAGACCACCAGTCGAGCCGCGTCCTCCGAGCCCGAAACCGATGCGGGCATCGAGACCGAAGCCCCGACCGAGGCCCCGACCGAGACCGTCGTGGAGGCCGTCGTCACCGCGGAGACACCGGAATCGACCCCCGAGGAGACGGTGGCCGCGACGACCGAGGCCGAAGGCGGCACGGACGCGGCGGCCGATGACGAATCCGCACCGCGAAAGAAGCGATCCCGACGAGGTGGCTCCCGGCGCCGGAAGCGCGGTTCGGGCGAGCCCGACGCCGAGTCCGCCGATGCCGAGGCGGCCGACGCCGTCGCGGAAACGCCGGAGGCGGGCGGTGACGCGGAATCCGACTCCGAGACGAGCGAACCCGAAGAGAAGAAGTCCGGCTCGACGGCGAAGAAGGGACGATCCCGCCGCGAGTGGAAGCGACCCGACCGGGCCGCGATCGAAGTGACGCCCACCGGCCCGACCGCGGCCGCGGGAAGCCGGGTCCTCCTCGTCGACGACGTGCCGGGCGAGTCCTGCCGAATCGCGATTCTCGAGAAGGGACGACTCGAGGAGCTCTTCGTCGAACGGACCCAGAGCGCGACCGCGGTCGGCAACATCTACAAGGCCCGCGTCGTCAACGTCGAATCCTCGATCCAGGCCGCCTTCGTCGACTACGGCCAGGGCATGAACGGCTTCCTCCACGTCTCCGACCTCCACCCCCGCTACTTCCCCGGCGGCGACAAGACGGAGAAGGTCGGTCGCAAGACCCCCCGGCGGGAGCGACCGCCGATCCAGGATGCGTTGAAGAAGGGTCAGGAGATCCTGGTCCAGGTTCTCAAGCAGGGCGTCGGCACCAAGGGCCCGACCGTCACCAGCTACCTCTCCATCCCCGGTCGCCTGCTGGTGATGATGCCGGGCATGGACCGCGTCGGCGTGAGCCGGAAGGTCGACGACGACCAGCGTGAGAAGATGCGGAGGATCCTCGACGAACTGGATCTCCCCGACGGCTTCGGCTTCATCGTCCGCACCGCCGGATACGACAAGACCAAGACCGAGCTCAAGCGAGACGCCGCCTACCTGAAGCGACTCTGGACCCAGCTCGAGAAGCGCATGGACCGCGTCGGCGCTCCTTCGGAGCTCTACACCGAGGGCGACCTCGTGGTCC
Organism: Phycisphaerales bacterium; assembly: GCA_029248335.1. GTDB lineage: Bacteria > Planctomycetota > Phycisphaerae > Phycisphaerales > SM1A02 > UBA12014. Next base: position 12,762 of record JAQWJM010000021.1, on the reverse strand, counting down.
GGACCATCCGTGACGTCGTCGACGCCTCGATCGATTCGATCGTGATCAACAGTCGAACGGGATTCGAGCGGGCCAGCACGTTCCTCTCCGTGGTCTCGCCGAAGTCGGGCCCCAAGGTCCGCTACTACGACAAGCCGGTTCCGCTCTTCGACGCGTTCGACGTCGAACGGCAGATCGATATGATCCACGCCCGCGAGGTCCCGCTGCGATCCGGCGGCGCGCTGGTGATCGACCAGACCGAGGCGATGGTCGCGATCGACGTCAACTCCGGCCGGAGCCGCGGCGCCCGCGACGCGGAGAGCAACGCGGTCTCGACCAACCGGGAGGCCGCCGACGAGATCGTCCGCCAGCTCCGGCTGCGTGACCAGGGCGGCCTCGTCGTCTGCGACTTCATCGACATGCGTTTCGCGAGGAACCGCAAGGAGATCGAGGACCGACTCGCCGAGAATCTCCGTCAGGACCGGGCGAGGACCACGTTCCTGCCGATCAGCGAGTTCGGACTCGTGGAGATGACCCGACAGCGGATCCGCCCGAGCATCCGATCCCAGTACTTCACGCCCTGCCAGTCCTGCACCGGCCTCGGCGAGATCCGGAATCCGGACTCCGTCGCCGCCGATGCCGTCCGAAGAGCCGCTCGCATCCTCGCGGTCGACAAGGTCGAGCGGGTCGAGCTGGTGTGCGGCACCCGGGTCGCCAGCGCCCTGTTGAGCGGACATCGCCGCCGGATCGACGATCTGGAACGCCGAAGCGGCGGACGGGTCGACATCCGGATCTCCGAGCAGATCGGAAGCGACCGCTTCGACGTCTACGCCTACGACGATCGCAACGCCGACATCGACATCTCACGGCTTCCCCTGTTGAAGACCCCGGTTCTGACCGACTTCGTCGAGTCGCTCGACGACGTCGGCGACGAGGCGGAGGATGACGTCGCCACCGGAAACGGAAACGGAAACGGTGACGGCGACGGTCGACGACGACGGCGTCGACGCCGCAAGCCCGCCCCGGCGGACGTGGTCTCGATCGCGATGGCAGGTGGTTTCGACATCGATGACGACGACGAGGACGACGACGACGACGAGGAGACGATCGCCGAACGTCTGGCGAAGCCGCTCGACTCCGACACCGACGCCGACGCCGACGCCGACCAGGACGAGACGTCCGAGGGTGGTGGCCGCAAGCGACGCCGCCGGCGTCGACGTCGCGGTCGCGGAAACCGATCCGGCGAGGAAGGCGATGGCACGACGTCCGAATCGACCTCCGGGTCGACCTCCGAGTCGAGGGAGACGCCGGCCGAGCCGCCGGCACCCGCCGAGCCTGAATCACCGGTTCGAGTCCACGCGCTGGCGAAGGAACTCGGGATCACCAGCAAGGAGATCCTCGCGGCGGTCGTGGAGAAGCTCGAATCACTGGAGCTGAAGAACCACATGTCCTCCATTCCCGGCGAATTCGTCGGGACGGTCCGCGGTTTCTTCGCACCCGATCCGCCGGAAACGCCCGAGGTCGACGACGTCGAGCCGGCGCCGCAGGCCGAAGACGCGGCAGCGGCGTCACCGGACGGCGAAGATGTCGACGAGAACGGCGAGCCGCGAAAGAAGCGTCGCCGACGACGACGTGGCGGCCGACGGCGACGACGACGCTCCGACGATGACGCCGAGGGCGGCGAAGGCGTTGACGGCGAACGACGTTCGGAAGACGTGTCGGGCGACGACGAATCGACCGACACCAGGCCGACGCCGGTGTCGACGAACGCATCGGAGGAGGAATCCGAAGCGCTGGAGACGCCGGACGAGCGGGATTCCGCGGAATCGGATCGTTCGGACGAACCGGAGCACGCGGTCGCGGTCGTGGAGACCGCCGCCGTTCCGATCAAGCCGAAGAAGCGGTCGCTCTACGGCGGCCGGTATCAGCGCCGATCCCCCGGGCAGTCCAGCCCGGGTGATCGCTGAATCCGTTCCGATCGTTCTCCTTCCGGCCGATCACGGGAATCGAGGAAGCCCAGTTCGGATGAAGCAGCCGTCTCGAAACATCGCCGAATCGAATGATCCGAGACGGATCATCATCCTCGGCTCGACCGGTTCCATCGGCGTCGGGGCGCTCGACGTCATCGAGCACCTCGCCGCCGCCGAGAAGAGGCCCGGCGAATCGACGCCGACCTTCGAGGTCGTGGGACTCGCCGCGGGCCGTCGGGGCGACGTCCTCGAGAAGCAGGCCGATCGATTCTCGGTCCGCGACGTGGCCCTCGCGGATCCCGGCGCGGCGTCGGCACTGTCGACCGATCGTTCGATCCGCACCGGACCGGACGCCGCGGTCCGACTCGTCGAGGACGTCGCGCAGCCCGGTGACCTGGTGGTCGCCGCGATGGTCGGCGCCGCGGGGATCCCCTCGGCGCTCGCGGCGATCGAACGCGGCTGCGACGTCGCGTTGGCGAACAAGGAGACGCTGGTCGCCGCCGGAGCGCTGGTGACCGCCGCGGCCGCGGAGGCCGGGGTCGAGATCATTCCGATCGACAGTGAACACGCCGCGCTGCACCAGTGCCTTCGTTCCGGCCGCGATGCGCGGGAGGTGTCCCGACTCGTCCTGACCGCGTCCGGCGGTCCCTTCCGGACCTGGTCCGCGGACCGGATCCGGAACGCGACGGTCGAGGAGGCTTTGAACCATCCGACCTGGAAGATGGGACCGAAGGTCACCATCGACTCCGCGACGATGATGAACAAGGGGCTCGAGCTGATCGAGGCCCACTGGTTGTTCGGCATCGACGCGGATCGTCTCGAGGCGATCATCCATCCCCAGTCGATCGTGCACTCCTTCGTCGAGTTCCTCGACGGGTCGTCGCTCGCCCAGCTGTCGCCTCCGGACATGCGGATGCCGATCCAGTACGCGCTCTGTCATCCGGTCCGGGTGCCGGGCTGCGCGGCCCCCATGGACTACCAGGCGTTGCGGGAGCTCGTCTTCGAACCCGTCGATCACGACCGGTTCCCCTCCATCGAGATCGCCCGAGGCGTGATCCGCGCCGGTGGCACCGCCGGTGCCATCTTCAACGCCGCGAACGAGGTCGCCGCCGAAGCCTTCTGCGGCGGCGGCATGCCCTTCGGCCGGATCGCGGAAGTCGTCGCGGACGTGGTCGACCGGGTCCCGATCGGACCGGCGTCCGATCTCGACGCGGTGATGGCGGCCGACGAGGCGGCCCGGGACGCCGCCCGCGCTCATTCGGCGATCGACGTCTGATCCGCCTGCGGATCGATTTCGGCCCGGAGTTCGGCCGACCCGCGAACCCGAGAGCGACCGCCGTCGAACTGATCCGGGAAGGTCTTCTGCTCCCCGGCTATCCTCTGGCCCCGACCTTCCGTTCGACCCCCGACCTCCGCGTTCCCGACCGGGAACCAACGAAGGATCCCGCGTGGACATTCTCGGCACCGGCAGCAACATCCTCCTGATCATTCTCGGCTTCGGCCTGCTCATCGCGCTCCACGAGCTCGGCCACTTCATCGCGGCCCGCTGGGCGGGAATCCGCGCCGACGGGTTCGCGATCGGCATGGGTCCGGTGGTCGCCAGCTACCGCGGCGGGGTCGGATTCCGATTCGGCGCCTGCGACGACGTGGTCAAGAAGCGGCTTGGTCGATTCCCCATCGAGCTCAGCGACGAGGAGATGGCGAAGGAGGGCCTCGGAGAGACCCAGTACTCCCTCCGACTCCTTCCCGTCGGCGGTTACGTCCGGATGCTCGGGCAGGAGGACGGCAACCCGAACGCGACCAGCCGGGACGCCCGGAGCTACACCAGCGTGAGCGTGGGCAAGCGGATGGTGGTGGTGAGCGCCGGCGTGGTGATGAACCTCATCACCGCGATCGTGATGTTCGTCGTCGCGTTCATGGTCGGCGTCCGGTTCGAGGCCCCGGTGGTCGGACCGGTCCAGCCCGACTCGCCCGCCGCCGTGGCGACGTCTTCGACCGAAGGCGTGGCACCCGGCATCCGATCCGGCGACCGGATCACCCGCATCGGCGATTCGGACGTCATGACGTTCTCCGACGTGATGATCGAATCCGCGATGAGCGTCCCCGACCGACCACTCAGCATCGAGGTCGACCGACCCGGCCGGGACGCCCCGCTTCGATTCGAGGTCGAGCCGGCGTACGACGAACGCATGAACATGCGGATGATCGGCATCGCACCGGCCGCCAGCAACCAGCTCGCCTCGGATCCGCAGCTCGAGACACCGCTCGAGACCATGTTCGACGCGTCGATGGCCGATCGAATGCCCGGCCGGACCATCGTGTCCGCGGGCTCGACCACCGTCGGCACCTGGGAGGCCTTCGACGAGGTGATGACCGCATCGAACGGCCGGCCCGTCGAGGTCGGCTTCGGACCGGGCGCCGAAGGCGAGCCTGCATTCGCCGTCTCCATGACCGCCGACCCGATCTACGAACGCATCCTGTACGCCGAGCCGCAACCCGAAGGCGCCGGCGACTGGGAGTCCGGCCTGCTCGGACTGACGCCGCTGGTCAGGATCACCGGCGTCGTCGATGGAAGCCGCAACGCGGAGGTCCTCGCGGCCGGTGACATCGTCCTGCAGGTCGCGGACGTCGCGGGCCCACGGATGTCGGAGTTCCGCGGCGCGCTGATGGCCCGGCCCGGCCGGACGATTCCGATCCTCGTGGAACGCGACGGCGTCGAGCGACGCGTCGAGGCGAGGACCGATGCCGAAGGCCGACTCGGCGTGATGGTGAACTACGCCCTCGACGACCCCCGCATCGCCCGCCCCTTCGAGGTCGTGGGCGGCGACGAACCGATGCCGGCGTCGATCGCGGCCCTGCGACTCATGCCGCGGACCCGGATCGACGCGGTGGGAACGAAGTCCGTCGAGGACTGGCCGTCCTTCCGCGCCGCGTTGGTCGATGCCGTCGGCACCGACGGTGCCACCGAGACCGAATTCACCTGGACGCTGCCGGTGGCCGACGCCGCCGCGGAGTCCGGAACGATCACGATCTCGAAGGCCGAAGGCGACCGGCTTCGAAGCCTCGGCTGGACCGCGCCGCTCCCCGGGAACTGGTTCGAGCCGCTTCAGACCACGCTCTCCGCCGGCGGTGATCCGATCCTTGCGACGATGATGGGTTTTCGACAGACGTGGAAGATGGTCGTGCTCACCTATCTGACCATCGACCGCCTCGTCGGCGGATCGGTCAGCGTGAAGCAGCTTCACGGGCCGGTCGGCATCGTGCACATCGGCACCCGGGTGGCGGACCGGGGCTTCATGTACCTGATCTTCTTCCTCGCGATGATCAGCGTGAACCTGGCGGTGCTCAACTTCCTGCCGCTGCCCATCGTCGACGGCGGGCTCTTCCTCTTCCTGCTCTATGAGAAGTTCTTCAAGAAGCCGCCCTCGATCGCTTTCCAGAACGCGGCGACGCTGGTCGGACTCGCCCTGATCGGCACGCTCTTCGTGGTCACCTTCTACAACGACGTGCTGAGGCTGACGGGTGCCGGCTGATCGCGAGAACCGACCGGTGGCCCTGGTCACGGGCGCTGGAGGCGGCATCGGTCGCGAGACGTCCCGGCTGCTGGCCGAGCGGGGTCTGGCGGTTGCGCTGCTGGGCAGGAACCCGGCTCGTCTGCAGGCCACGGCGGAACTCCTTCCGGCGGGAACCCCCACGCTTATCCTCGAGGTCGATCTCGTCGAACCCGCCGCCTGCACCGACGCGATCGATGCGGTGGCGGCGAGATTCGATCGCCTCGACGTGATCATCAACAATGCGGGAGTCGCCCCGCAGGTTCCGATCCAGGACACCGATGCCCGACTGGTTCGCGAGACGATCGGTGCGAATCTGGTGGGCCCGATCGTGCTGGTCACCCACGCCTGGCCGCTCCTCGTCGCGGCGCGAGGGTGCGTGGTGAACGTGTCGTCGATGGCGTCCATCGACCCCTTCCGCGGTTTCACGGCCTATGCGGCGAGCAAGTCGGGACTCGATTCGCTGACCCGATCGATCATGGCCGAAGCCGACGAGACGGGAATCCGCGCCTTCACCCTGAACCCGGGCGTGGTCGAAACACCGATGTTGCGGTCGCTGTTCGACGAGTCGATGGTCCCGAAGGACGCCGCGATGCATCCGGTCGAGGTCGCCAAGGAGATTCTCGCCTGCATCGACGGGCAACGGGACGATCGCGTCGGTCTTCCGTACCCGCTTCTGACCAACGAGCGTGGAGGATCGGGATGATGGCATCCGAGATGCCTCCCCTCGCCGTGGTCACGGGTGCCGCGGCGGGAATCGGGCGGGCCGCCGTCGATCTTCTGGTCCGCGACGGCTGGACGGTCGTCGCCCTCGACTCCAACGGCGACCAGCTCCGCGAAGTGCGAGCAGAGCACGGACCGACGAAGGACGTTCGACCGGTCACCGCCGATCTGCGTGTTCCGGCCGATGCGATCGCGGCGATCGAAAAGGTGGTCGAGTCAGGCCGACGAATCGGAGCGCTTCTGAACATCGCGGGAATCGCCGTAAAAACCGCCCCGGACGACTTCGACCTCGAAGCCGCGGAGGACATCCTTCGCGTCAACCTGCTCGCGCCACAGGCTCTTTCCTTCGCCTTCTGGGACCGCTTCGCCTCCGATGCCTGCATCGTGAACGCGGGTTCCAAACTCGTCAATAGTTTCCGCGAAGGCCTTGCGACCTACAGCGCCAGCAAGGCCGGCCTCGCGGCGCTCTCCCACTACATGCAACGGACCGCCGGCGATTCCGGCCTGCGGGTCTATTGCATCAACTTCGGTTTGGTCGAGACCAGAATGGCCGAAGACCTGGAACTGCTGGCCCCTTCGGCCCCGCGCCTGACGTCGGAACAGGCCGCCGAGGAGATCCTCGCCTGCGTCAAGGCGAAGAGACGAGGGATGGAAGGACTGATGTATCCCTTCGCGGCACCTGCTTCGAAGTGACGATCATCGACGGCGGAGCGCCCGGTCCATGTCACGCTGCGCCTCGCGCTTGGCGATGTCCTGCCGCTTGTCAGCCTTCTTGCGGCCCTCGGCGACACCCACCACGAGTTTCGCCCGCCCGCCGACGAAGACGATTCGAAGCGGAACGAGGGTCGCGTTGTCCGCGTCCTGGACGTTCGCGAGTCTCCGGATCTCCTTCTTGTGGGCAAGCAGGCGACGCGGCCGGACCGGTTCGTGCTGGCGATGCGGTCCCGCCGGCGGGTACTCGGCCACGTGGACGCCCATCAGGGTCAGGGTCGGCGGATCCGCCACCGCCCGGACCCAGCCTTCGGCAAGGCTCGCCCGGCCCGCTCGGATCGACTTCACCTCGGTGCCACGGAGCACGAGACCGCACTCGAGGGTGTCCCCGATGCGGAAATCATGACGGGCCCGGCGATTCTCGATCGTCGGGGCATCTGCGGTCGATTTTTTCTGGTTTCCCTTGGCCATCCGAACCGGTCAAGTTAGGGCACCCGCACCCCGGGAACAAGGTCCGAATCGACTCTCAAGCCGTGAATTTCGACGAAGATGGCCCCCTGATTCCGCGATTTCCGGAACCAAGTGTTTGTCTCTCCGTCAAATTCCGTCAACAATAAGGTCGTCTCCGAATCTCGAAGACGCCGAGTCCCCCCCCCCACAGGACCCCCAGATGCTGATCAAGTCCTTCTCCATCGCCGCGATGATGCTCGCGATCCCCGTTCTCGGCTCGGCCTCCATGGCCGACCGAGGTGCTCCGGTCGACCAGACACCCCGTTCCGCGCTCGCCGGTCCCACGACCCCGATCAACGACGCCGAGTTGGGCTGGATGGCGTTCGCCGATGACCATCCGGGCGTCGCCCGCACCAAGCGAATGGGGCAGCTCGAGCGGATCTACGGCGCCGCCTTCTCCCATGGCGATCACGCCTCGGACAGTGCCGGGCGCTTCGTTCAGGAGAACGCCGAGCGACTCTTCGGCATCCAGCCCGAGCAGTTCCTTCCCATCGGTCCCTGGCTGAGCCAGGAGCACGTGCTTCCCCTCGTCACCGATCCGGTGACGGGTGACGCGAAGTTCATGCTCGTCGGCTACGTTCCGCACGTCGACGGCACCCCCGTCTTCGATGCCGCGATCCGCGTCCTCGTTCGCAACGAGCCCGGATTCCCCACGGTTCTGGTCTCCGCCCAGGTCCCCGACCTCGGCGGCTTCGCCATGCCCGGCGGTCTGCTCCCCGGCGGCCTCGATGCCGATCGATTCGCCGCCGAGGCGAGCGCCCGATTCCAGGACGCCGAGATCTCCGGCATCCGCCCCGTGGTGTTCGCGGGCAGCGACGGCACCTCGGTCCCGCCGCGGGCCGGCGTCGACTTCACGATCACCGGCAGCGACGCCGACGGCGCGTACTCCAAGTGGCGTTTCGTGGCCGACCCCGCGACCGGCGAGATCATCCACGAGCAGAACGAGATCCTCCACGCCGACGTCAACGTCCAGGTGATGGCCAACCGCACCACCGAGTTCTCGATGGAATGCGGCACCGAGATCATGGGGCCGCTGCCCCACGCCCGCGTGACGGTGGGCGGCACGGTCTACGTCGCGAACGAGCAGGGCATCGCCACCATTCCCAACGGTGGGAGCGGCTCGGTGACCGTCAACGTCGAGGCGAGAACCCAGTGGTTCAACGTCGACAACGGCGCCGGTGACACCAGCGTGACCGTGCCCTCCGGCGGCAACGGGATCGCGGTCGTCAACATGGCGAACTCCTCCGACGCCCAGCGCGCCTACGCCAACACGATCTACTTCGCCGAAGAGGTCCGGAACTTCACGCTCCAGTACAACTCGAGCTACCCGGTCATCTCGAACCAGGAGAACTTCACGATCAACACCGCCGTGTCGGGCACCTGCAACGCCTACTACGACGGCGGTTCGATCAACTTCTACAACGCCGGCGGCGGCTGCGGAAACACCGCGTTCGACGTGATCATCCATCACGAATACGGTCATCACCTCGTCAACACCGCGGGCTCCGGCCAGCAGAGCTACGGCGAAGGCGCCGGCGACTGCTGCGGCGTGCTCATCACCGGCGATCCGAGACTCGCGGTCGGCTTCTATCAGAACCAGTGCGACAGCGGCATCCGGAACGCGGACAACAACTGCAGCTACTCGCCCTCCGGCTGCTCGTCCTGCGGCAGTGCGATCCACACCTGCGGCCAGGTGCTGTCCGGCATGGTCTGGGAGATTCGCGAACAGCTGATCGCGGCGGGCAAGCCCACCTCCATCATCGAGTCGCACTTCTTCAACTCGATTCCGATGCACAACGGTTCCACGATCAACGAGGCGATCGTCATCGACTGGCTCACGCTCGACGATGACAACGGCAACATCCTCGACGGCACGCCCAACTACGCCCAGATCAGCGGCGGAGCCGGCGTGAAGGGCCTTCCCGGTCCGGACCTCCAGCTCCTCGTGTTCGAATTCCCCGACGGTCGCCCCAACACCATCGACCCGGCGAACGGCGCGACCTTCACCGTGGACGTCCTGCCCCTCGGTGGCAACCCCGCGCCCTCGAACGCCCGGATCTACTTCCGCGAGAACGGGAGCGTCTGGCAGAACCAGATCATGCAGAACCAGGGTGGCGACAGTTATCTCGCCGCCCTGCCCGCCGCCGAATGCGGCGCCTCCGTCGACTGGTACGTGTCCGCCAACTCCGGCTCGACCGCGGTGACGAGCCCGACCAACGCCCCCGGCGACACCTACACCTCCCTCAGCGTGACCGACATCGTGGTCGGTTTCGAGGATGACTTCGAGAAGAGCATCTCGGGATGGGTCGTCACCAACGATCCGGGTCTCAGCGCCGGTGCATGGGAACGTGGCAATCCGAACGGCACCTCCACGCGTGGCGAGCCGGAAGCGGCCTACGAAGGCGACTTCTGCCTCCTGACCCAGAACGGCAACGGCAACTTCGACATCGACGGCGGATGCACGACCATCACGACCCCGATGATCGACGCGACGGACCCCGGAAGCCTGATCAAGTACGCCCGCTGGTACGACAACACCGGTGCCGGTTCGGGTGCGGATCCGAACAACGACATCTTCACCATCGAGATCACCGATGACGGCCTCAACTGGACCGAACTCGAGGTCGTCGGACCGGTCGCCCAGAGCTCGGGAGGCTGGTACCTCGTGAGTTTCCGGGTCTCCGACTTCGTGGAGAACACGGATGCCGTGCAGGTCCGTTTCCAGGCGTGCGATCTCAACGACGGTTCGGTCGTCGAAGCGGCGGTCGACGCGTTCAAGGTCGAAGCCATCCAGTGCGACACCGACGAGCTGGTAGGCGACTTCAACGGTGACTGCATCGTCGACGGTGAGGACTTCGGCTTCCTGCTCACCCAGTGGGGCGCGGTCGACTCCCCGGCCAACCTCGACGGCGTCGGCGGCGTCGACGGCTCGGACGTCGGCCTGTTCTTCAGCAACTTCGGAAGCACCTGCCCCTGAGCCGGTGACCGAGCGAACAACGACGGGAGGTCGCTTCGGCGACCTCCCGTCTTTTCGTTTTGCCATTCGTGACGTCTCTGCGGGCACCCCACTCGGAACCCCCGGAGCCATCGGATGCCCGGCCCTCAGACGCCGCGGGTGGTCGGTTCCCAGATGAACTTGTGAAGCTGCATCTGCATGCGGATCGGAAGCCCCGAGGCGAGGATCCATTCCGCGAGCCGCCGGGGATGAAGCCCGGAGGCCCCGGCGATCTCCAGACCCTGCGCCTGCTCGAAGACCGGCGAGAAGAGCACCGCCCGGCACCGATCGACGAGTCCCAGCGTTCGAACCCGCTCGATCGACCAGTCGAAGTCGTCTCGATCGCCGATGACGAACTTCACTTCGTGGTGCGGCCGGAGCGCCGCGATGTTCGAGTCGAGGTTCCGCCCGCATTCACCGCTCGAAGGTGGCTTGAGATCCATGATCACCTCGGTCCGGGGGTCGCAGGCCGTGATGTCACAGGCGCCCGACGTCTCGAACATCACCGTGCGGCCCGAATCGAGCAAGGCTCGCTCGAGCACGTGGACCGTCTTCTGAAGGAGCGGTTCGCCCCCCGTGATCTCGACGACCTGGCAGTCGATGGCGAGGACCTCCTCGAGGATGTCCCGAACCGACCGACGCCGGCCCTCTCGAAAGGCGTATTCGGTGTCGCACCAACTGCAGCGCAGATGACACCCCGCCAGTCGGATGAAGATGCACGGCTCGCCCGCCCGGGTCGACTCGCCCTGGATCGAGTGGAAGATCTCGTTCAGGCGAAGCACACCGGCATCCTCGGAACCGTCGGATCCGGTGGTCTGAGAACCTGTTTCGACGTTGGAATCGGCCATCTCCCCATGGTAGGGATCACCAGCCAGCCTCGACACCCGCCGGGATGTCGGTATACTTTCCGATCCTCTCCGGAGGGATCCGCAGCCCAGATGGCGGAATTGGCAGACGCGCCAGCTTGAGGTGCTGGTGGGAGTAAAATCCCGTGGAGGTTCGAGTCCTCTTCTGGGCATTCAAGACGACCCCCGGTTTCGACCGGGGGTCGTCTTCTTTTCGTCGGCTTCTCGAATCGACGTTCCGGCCGCCGCGGTCTTCCTCGCCGTTCACTCCGGACCGTCGGATGCTTCAGGAGTAGACCCAGCCCTCGATCGACGCTTCGGACGGAATGACCGTCACCAGCGGATCGAGGGTGAGCAGCACGGCGTCCAGATCGTCGCCTCCCTGTCCGGCCACCGCGTGACTCGCGGCCTCCTCCGCGATGCGGAGGCCCCAGTCGTCTCGTGCGGTGGCGAGGATCTCGGCACGCCGCTGCCGGTTGCCGTCGGTCCGCCCCTTGTAGCCACGGGCCGAATCGCCGGCACGCTTGAGCAGCGAGGCCGGACACCCCTCCGCCACCACGACATTGGAGTCACCGGGCCCGGCGAGCGGTTCGACCCGGACACCCGCGGCGGCGAGCGGCACGAGCAGTTCGACCATGGCGGTCCAGGTCTGCTTGAAGATTCGAAGGTTCATCGACGCCAGCGGCGTCCAGGAGTTCCGGTCGGTGGTCCGGCGCGGTTCCTTCCGAGTCATCGACCGAACACCTCGTCGCCAGTCCCGCGGGGAATCGAACGATGCCATCCACCGGACCGTCGCCTCCCAGGTCGCCTCGATCTCGCAGGCCTCCAGTGTCGCGAGCGGGACACCGAACGGCGCGTCGATCAGCCAGCGATGTTCATCCTCGGTTTCAAGGCCGGCAACGATGCGTCGACGCAGGCCGGCCCGATCGATCCGCTCGATGCGCTCGACGACGCCCTCCGGACCCGCCTCCCGGGTCGCGACGCGAATGCCCGCCGCACCGCCGGCATCGCTCCCCGAGAAGTCCACCCCATGGAGAAACCGCCGGCTCGAACCACCCTGATCTCGTTTCGTTCCTGCCATCCCGATCATCTCCAGAACGTCGGCTCTTCCGCGAAGCGATGTTCGCGAGGCGTCACGACCGTGCCCGATCCTCGACGCCGGACATCAACCCGGATGCCGACAGCCGCCCTCGGCGACCCCGCAAGGACAGAAGCCTTCGCTCGGCGGTGGCGAGCCACCGGCGTTTCCGGTCATCACGCCGAAGACGCTGTGACGTCGGCGAAACGTCCGATTTCGGCCATCCGGGTCGGCCACGGGCTCATCCGCCTCGGCCATGGGCCGAAGGAGGGAAATGACCTCGCCGTCCTCGGACGACTCGTATTCGTAGATGGGCATCGTTCCAGGCTCCTGGGTCCGCGGGGCCGAACAGGATAGGCCCCTGCCGGAGTTTCGGTCCGAAGACCGGGCTCGAGGGGGG
>JAQWJM010000085.1:0-2926 GCA_029248335.1 Phycisphaerales bacterium | reverse complement strand
GGGTCGCTCGCGTTGGTCGATCTCGACGTCGAAGACGTCGTTGAAGACCATGCCGGCGAGATAGAGACAGGAGCCGGCGGCGATCGCGACGAACACGGCGACGAGACTTGGATCCGAGGGTCGAGCGATCGCGATCGAGAGTACGACGCCCACGAGAACGTTCGTCCAGACGGTGGGCAGGTTCGAGATGCGAAGAACCTCGAGCCAGGCCCTCATCGCGCGTTTCCTTCGTCGAGGGATCGGATCATCGCACGAAGCCAGCGCAGTTCCTCGGCGATGCCGCTGGCGAGCCCTTCGTCGCCCGCGTACAGGCAGTTGGGCAGGACCTCCCACGCGTAGGTTTCGACCTCGATGGTGGGCAGCGGTCCGTCGCCCGGAAACGATGCGAGGCATCGTTCGATCTCGGGCCGCGTGCTCGACCAGCCGTTCATGCCCTGCGTGAAGATGGGCACGTGGAAGTGGGTTCGCCAGGTACCGGCGGCGACTCGATCCTCGGCTCGATTCGAGATCGCGCTTCCGAGGTCCTCGAAGAATTCCACGTCGCGGGACGACTCGTCGCCGGTTCGGATCGTCGTCTGGTGGAGATAGCGAGGCTCGATGAAGTCGCGGTAGGCGGCGAGGGTCCGGTTCCGTTCGTCGTCGTCCTCGATCGCGTCGAAGTCGATCTCGATCGCGGAGGAGACCTGGATCTTGCCGACCTCGATCTCGTGCTCGCGGTAGTTCCGCAGTGCCGCGGTCTGTGGCTCGAACATCACCGCCGCGTGGCAGACGTCGTGGCAGACCCGGAGGTATCGTCGGTGGTCGACGTCGTCCGACGGGCGGAACGCGGTTTCGAAGAGGTCGACGACGTCGCGGCTGGTGTCGAGCACGCAGCCAGGCTCGGGTTCGAGGTCCAGGTGGATGCAGGTGCCGGTCCGGTCCTCGATCGCGCGGAGTCCCTTCGCGGCCTCGACGAGCTGGGCCGCGGCCATGCCCACCGAGCACCCGCATCCCTCGTTGGTGAAGGCGGTGCGCCATCCGATGGGGAGGGTCGAGATGGACGCCTCGGTGACGTCGTCGGGGAGCAGCTCGACGAGCAGTTCCGCGAGGTCGAGCGTGTAGGCGAGCCGCCGCGGATCCGCCCAGTGGGGTTCGTAGACCGCGTGCTTCACCACGTCGGCGTGGAAGTCACCGAAAGGGAATCCGTTGAAGGTCACGATGCGGAGACCGCGGTCGAGCAGGCGATTCCGGAAGTCCTTCGCACCGCCCGACCCGCGGAGTTCGCGGGCGGCCGAGGCGGAAAGCCAGAGTCCGAGTCCGAGCGGGGCGTCGGGGTGTTCGTCGCCGGCGACCAGCTCGCGGATCCGCGGAGCGAAACGATCGAGGTTCGCCTCGGTCTCCGCGAGGTCGCGGCCCGCGTGCACGTTGGTGCAGTAGGTCGGAAGCCAGTCGGTCATCGGGTCGGCTGGACCTCGATCTTGAAACGTCCGGTCTGGGAGAGGAACTCCAGCGGATTGTCGAAGGAGACCTTTCGGATCGTCGCCTCGAGATGTCCGCGGCGTCGCATCTCGTCGCGACACTTCGGGACCGCCAGCGGGTCGCTCGGACCCCAGTCGCCGGCGGAGTTGATCCAGAGGCGGTCCGTGCCGTGCATCTCGAAGATGTCGGCGGCCCGCTGCGGGGTGCACTTGGTGTCGGGGTAGAGGGTCATGCCCGCCCAGAAGCCTCGGTCGAGGACTTCCTTGACGGTGTGTTCCTCGACGTGGTCGATGAGCACCCGGTTCGGGTCGAGGACGCCGTGGTTCCGGATCGCGTCCATGATCAGACGGGTCCCCTTGCGCTTGTCCTCGAGATGCGGGGTGTGGACGAGCACCATCTGATCGTGGTCCGCGGCCAGCTGGAGGTGAGCCTCGAGGATCTCGAGTTCGTTCCGGCTGTTCTTGTTCAGTCCGATCTCTCCGATTCCGAGGACGTTCTCGCGTTCGAGGAACTCGGGGATGATGTCGATCACCTCGCGGGCGAAGACGGGGTCCTCCGCCTCCTTCGGGTTGATGCACAGCCAGGTGTGGTGGGCGATGCCGTACTGGGCGGCTCGCTGTGGCTCGGTGTCGGTGAGCACCGAGAAGTAGTCGTGGAAGCCTTTCGGGCTCGAGCGGTCGTAGCCCGCCCAGAACGCGGGCTCGGTGATCGCGACGCAGCCGGCGAGCGCCATGCGCTGGTAGTCGTCGGTGGGGCGGCTCACCATGTGGACGTGTGGATCGATGTAGATCAGGCTCGCCCTCCCCGATTCGCTTCATCGGGCCGGAAACCGTCCCAGGCGCCGGACGCGCCCTTGCCCGGGGCGACGTCGATCGGTTCTTCCGTGGTGTCGCTCAACAAGGCGAGGATCCGACCGGTCCGGCCGGGCTCGCCATCGAGCATCAGCTCGATCGCGGCGCGGAGACCGGTCAATCGGAAGTCCTCGGTCGCGTCGTCGCCGGGTGTCGCCCGATCGACGCGATCGAGGAACGCCGCGACGTCGAGGACCTTTGCGCGATGTTCGAGAAAGTAGCGATCGACGACTTCACGCCGATTCAGCGGGAGTGGCGGGGGACTGGTTGACATGACCAGAGTCTAGCCGCGAACGGCTCAACCGCCGTTCGAGGACGCGGTGGCGAGCCACCACGCGACGTCGAAGACGAGCAGGAACCCGCCCTGCACGAGAATCGCGACCCCGAATCCGCGGACCAGCGGGGCGGCTCGGAGGAGCAGCACCACACCGACGATCAGGTAGATCACGTCGAGTCCCGAGTTCACGAGCAGGAGCTGGCGGAAGGCCTCGAGATCTTCGACCGGTGCGAAGAGACTCCAGGCGGCGATGCCGGCGTCGATCGCGACCCAGAAGAGCGACATCGTCCAGAAGCCACGGGCCTGCTCGCTGACGCCGGACTTGAGCAGGGCCACGCCC
>JAQWJM010000077.1:0-4132 GCA_029248335.1 Phycisphaerales bacterium | reverse complement strand
TGGATCGCGATCGCCCATCACGAACACGACGACTTCAAGACGCGAATCCTCGATCAGGGAACGTTCGGCGGGCGGCCGATGGAGCATCCGTCGGTGCGTCAGCGACTGGAATCGGTTTCCGGGCGGGCGCTCGAGATCGAACACACCCTCCGCGAGGTGCCGCTCTGGTCGGTCGGGACCGCGGCCGGAAGTCTTCGACACGCGATGGCGGTGCTTCGCGGCGATGCGGTCGGTCGCGGCGCGCGGATCTCCTTCGCGGATGCCCTCGGGATGCTCGATCCGGGTCGACTGCTCGACCATCGCGATCGTCTTCGTGCGGACGCCATCGAGCGATCCGCGATCTCGATCCTCCGCGATCGCGCCGACCTGTCCGCCGATGCGCTCGCGTCGTTGGTGACGTCGCGACAGGCGGGACGGATCGCCGACGCGATCGAACGGGCGGTGCCGGCGCTCGCGGCGGACGCCGCTTCCGCGCGGCTCGCCGCGGCGGGGCACCGGTTCGCGATCCGGGCGGGGCGTCGATCCACGGGCCGCGGCATGCGCACGGCGTTGGAGATCGTGGGCCGATCGGTCGCGGGGCCGGTCGAACCGAGTTCCGTCGCGAACACCGCGATCGTCCTCCGCGACCAGGCGGTCTGGGCGGCTTCGCCGGTTCGAATCGACTTCGCCGGTGGCTGGAGCGACACGCCGCCGATCTGCAGCGATCTCGGTGGCACGGTGGTGAACGCCGCGGTGCTCCTGCACGGCAAGCAGCCGATCCAGGCGATGGCGAAGATCGTCGACGAGCCGGTGATCAACGTGCACAGCGTGGATCTCGGTCGAAGCCGAACGTTCACCACCACGCGTTCGCTGATCGCGCCGGCCGATCCATCCGACTGGACGACGCTTCCGCGGGTCGCGCTCCAGCTCGCGGGGATCGTTCCGGCGGATCCGCGGGCGTCGCTTCGACGCCGGCTCGAACGCTTCGGCGGCGGGATCGTGCTGACGCTCTATTCCGCGGTGCCCAAGGGATCCGGACTCGGGACCTCGTCCATCCTCGGGGCGACGGTGCTCGCCTGTCTTCGTCGGCTCGTCGATCCGACCGAAGATCCGGCGTGGGTCGTCGAACGGACGAGTCTGCTCGAACAGATGATGACCACCCGCGGCGGATGGCAGGATCAGGTCGGCGGGGTGTACGGCGGAGTCAAGATCACGCGGACCTCGCCCGGGCCGGTGCAGCGGCCGCAGGTCGAGCCGCTCGTGCCGCCGTCCGGATTCCTCGAAGCGATCGAAGCGCGATCGGTGCTCGTCTACTCGGGGGAGAAGCGGCTCGCCCGCGACATCCTCGAAAAGGTCCTCGGCCGGTACCTGGCGCGAGAACCGCAGGCCCTCCGGATCGTCGATCGGCTCAAGCGAGGCGCCGAGGCGACGGCGACGGCGATCCGCGACGGTGACGCGGATCGGTTCTGCGACGGAGTCGCCGAGTACTGGGCCCTCAAGCGGGCGTTCGA
Source organism: Phycisphaerales bacterium (assembly GCA_029248335.1). Lineage (GTDB taxonomy): Bacteria > Planctomycetota > Phycisphaerae > Phycisphaerales > SM1A02 > UBA12014. Next base: position 2,642 of record JAQWJM010000077.1, on the reverse strand, counting down.
TCCGGCGGCGACCAACGATCGGGTCGAGGCGATCGCGGCGGCGCACGCGGGGGATGTCGCGGCCTGGGAGCTTCCCGGTGCGGGCGGCGGTGGATTCGTCCTGATGCTCGCCCGGGACGACGCGGCGGCGACGCGGATCCGGAACCGGGTCGACCGGCATCCGGCCAACGAACTCGTCCGGCGTTTTCCGCTCGAGATCGACCGGGAAGGCCTGCGGGTCACGGTGCTCTGATCGGGACGGTCAGCTCCAGGCGACGAGCAGGATGCCGATGTCGGCCGAGTCGGTCGTACCATCGCCGTCGAGGTCGGCCTTCGCCGTACCCCAGGCCGCGATGAGAAGGCCGAGGTCCGCCGCGTCGACCACGCCATCGCCGTTGAGGTCGGCGGGGTTCGGCGGATTCAGCGGTTCGCATTCGACCTGCAGGACACCGTCCCCGACCGAACCGTCGGGACTGCCGACTCGAACGAGGAGCACCTGTCCTTCGAGGGCGAGGCTGGAAACGGACGCGTCATCGCCGCACTCGTCGTCGCCGCACGCGTAGGGCGTCGCGCCCGGGGACGGGCAACCGCCGGTGCCGTCGAAGATGTCGATCCGACTGTCGAACCCCGCATCGCAGGTGGAGATGGTGAAGGTTCCGGTGCAAGGGGCGATGAATCGGAACCAGACGTCGGTGTCGACCTGGGGGCCGTTTCCGCTGCTGCAGTTGAGCGAGCTGGGGATGCCGCTTCCGGACGCGCCGATGGTCGAGAAGGGGGTCTCGCCTTCGAGGATCTCGGCGGCGGTTCCGCAATCGTCGTTCGCAGGCGGTTCGACGGGATCGCATTCGATCAGACCGTCCAGTTCGTACGCCGACACGAATTCCCAGATCGCGTTCGTCGCGAACGAAGGGACGTCGTGTCCGCCGCCCTGGCGGCGAAAGTGCTGGAAGCCGTGGCAGCCTTCGGCCGGCGCCCAGTCGTAACGGGTCACGCCGCCGCCGAGGGAGACGACCTCGGGCTCCGGCTCGGTCTGGTTCTTCGCCGTCCAGAAGGCGTTCTGATCGGCGACCGAGGGGACCCAGCTGGCCCCGTCGTAGGGTGCGTAGAAGTCCTCGGTTCCGAGGATGTGGCAGACGGCGGTGGAGAGGCCCGCCTCGCAGTCGTCGTAGGTCGCCCGGTACATGCTCGCAGCCACCGGGGCGATGGCGGCGATCTTCTGGCTCCGGACGCAGGCGAGGTCCCAGACGAAGCTGCCGCCCATCGAGTATCCGCCCGCGTAGACTCGGTTTCGATCCGCGTTGTATCGCTTGGACAGGTCGTCGATCATGGCGTCGACGTAGGCGAGGTCGATCTCGTAGTTGCCATTGGTCTCGCCCTGGCCGAGGTCGTATCCCCAGCACCGGCAGGATTCGATCACGTCGGGCCAGGCTTCGGGGTAGACGAGCATGAATCGCTGCGCGTTCGCGAGCGGGCGGAAGTCGGCCTCGAACACTCCGTCATTGGCGTTGCCGCCGCCGCCATGGAACCACATCATGACCGGGAGGTTCTCCGACGGATCGAAGTCCGGCGGAAGGTGGACGAGGTACCGGCGATTCAGGCCGTCGACGTTCAGGGCGATCGCGGTCTGCCCGAGTGCGGGGGCCGCGGGAAGCAGCAGGCAGGAGAGTGCGGCGAGACGGAGAAGGCGACGGAGCATGCGGTGAGGTCCTCGAGTGTGGGATCGATCACTGAAGACTACGTCGCGGGTTCGACTGAAACCAACGTTTAACGAATATATTCGTATTCAAGACCGAGCCCGCTCATCGCCGGCGTGTCAGAACTCGATCCGCAGGGCGAGCAGGGCGGTGATGCGGTCGGCCGGATCGTCCCGATCCGACGTCCAGACGATTCCCGGCTGCAAGACGACGTCCGACGTGATTCGCCAGCCGTAGAAGGCGGTGACGGCCCCGGCACGAAGGTCGACCTCGTCGAGAACATGCTTCGCGGGATCGTCGACGGTGAGGCTGAGCCCGAGGACATCCGCCGGACGCCCCCAGGGCGTCGCGGTCGTCGCAAGACCCACCGTCGTTCGCGGCCCCGTGCGGTGCCGATGTTCGTCCGAGTCGAGATGGGCGCCGAACACGCCGAGTGAGTGTGAACCCTCGCCCGGCATCCAGATCGGATCAGATGCGTCGAGTGGCATCATGACGTGATGGGGGAGGAGGCCCGGGCGGTCGAGCAGTCGGGCCAGCGCGTCGTCCTCGGCATCGATCGCGGCCTCGACGGGGGCGACGAGGCATCCGAGCAGGAGCAGGCGGCACAGGATGAGTCGTTCGAATCGCATCTCCTTGATACGACGTTCGCGAGGTGTCGGATCGTGGGTCTTCACCCCCCTTGATCGCCCATGGAACGATCGCGAACCGCGATTCCCGCGAATTGTGCCGAAGCACTCCCTTCGGTACGGTGGCAGCGTCGGCGTGTCGCCGATTCAACGGAGCACCTCAGAAATGTCCCATCCCGCCGATCCTCGTCGTCGTTCCTTTTTCGGAGGCCTTGCGGGGCTCGCGGGCCTCGGTGCCGCGACGACGTTTTCACGGTCCGCCGTCGCCATGCCGGACGCCGGAGAACCGACGATGCCGCCCAATCCGATCTCACTCGCCCAGTGGTCCCTCCATCGGGAGATC